>NC_003062.2:1287500-1594375 GCF_000092025.1 Agrobacterium fabrum str. C58 | reverse complement strand
TGCGCAAGGGCCTGCATGAGGCGATGGAGGCCAAGGGCATCCGCATCATTCTCGAAGATATTATCGAGGAAGTCAGCAAGGATGGCGCCGGCGGCTTCGTGGCACGCACCAAACAGGGCAGCTCGCTGCATGTCGGCCTGGTGATGCTGGCGCTCGGTCGCGACCCGAACACCAAGGGACTCGGTCTCGAAAATGCCGGTGTGAAGGTGGATGCGCGCGGCGCGATCATCGTCGACGACTATTCGCGCACGAACGTGCCCAGCATCTTCGCGCTGGGTGACGTCACCGACCGGGTACAGCTGACGCCGGTAGCGATCCACGAGGCTATGTGCTTCATCGAGACCGAATACAAGAACAATCCGACCAAGCCGGATCACGAGCTGATTGCGACGGCGGTGTTCTCGCAGCCGGAAATCGGAACCGTTGGTCTTTCGGAAGAGGAAGCCGGCAAGAAATATCGGGAACTGGAAGTCTATCGCGCCCAGTTCCGGCCGATGAAGGCGACGCTTTCCGGCCGACAGGAAAAGACGATCATGAAGCTGATCGTCAATGCGAGCGACCGCAGGGTTGTCGGTGTGCATATTCTTGGCCACGAGGCGGGTGAAATGGCGCAGCTTCTCGGCATCACGCTGAAGGCGGGCTGCACCAAGGATGATTTCGACCGCACCATGGCGGTTCATCCCACAGCCGCCGAAGAACTGGTGACGATGTATGCGCCGAGCTACCGCGTGGTGAATGGCGAGCGCGTGTAACGCCAATACAGGCGTGATGTGATCGCTGTCCAAATTCGCCCGCCGCCCTTCGAAAACGGATGTTTTTTGGATGGCGGCGGGTGCGTTAAATCGTTTGAATTGACTTTTGTACGTCTGGAGCGCCCAAAACGGGCAGAATGAGCCTGTTAGCCCCGACATCGGCTATGCAAAGCCGATGCTTGGAGCTATAAGCCGCTCAATTTTTCGAGGCGGTCGCGCGGCAGTCGCGCGGGCGAAAAAAGGGTAAGAACATGGCACAGAATTGGACCCCCGGCAGCTGGCGGCAGAAACCGATCCAGCAGGTTCCCGAATATCCTGATGCGGCCGCACTTGCGGCTACCGAAGCCACGCTTGCGACCTATCCGCCGCTGGTTTTTGCCGGTGAAGCCCGTCGCCTCAAAAAACAGCTCGCCAATGTGGCGGAAGGCAACGCCTTCCTGCTGCAGGGTGGCGACTGCGCCGAAAGCTTCCTCGAGCATGGCGCCGACAATATCCGCGACTTCTTCCGCGCTTTCCTGCAGATGGCCGTGGTGCTGACCTATGGCGCACAGCTGCCGGTGGTTAAGGTCGGTCGCATTGCCGGCCAGTTCGCCAAGCCGCGCTCTTCCAACGTGGAAGTGCTCGATGGCGTGACGCTGCCGTCCTACCGCGGTGACATCATCAACGGTATCGAATTCAACGAGGCCTCGCGCATTCCGAGCCCGGAGCGCCAGCTCGACGCCTATCGCCAGTCGGCCGCGACGCTTAACCTGCTGCGCGCTTTCGCGATGGGCGGTTACGCCAACCTTGAAAACGTCCACCAGTGGATGCTCGGTTTCATCAAGGACAGCCCGCAGGCGGACCGCTACCGCAAGCTGGCCGACCGCATTTCCGAAACCATGAACTTCATGCAGGCGATCGGCATCAGCGCGGAAAACAATCCGAGCCTGCGCGAGACCGATTTCTTCACCAGCCATGAAGCGTTGCTGCTTGGTTACGAAGAAGCGCTGACCCGTATCGATTCCACCTCGGGCGACTGGTACGCGACGTCGGGTCACATGATCTGGATCGGTGACCGCACGCGTCAGCTCGACCATGCGCATGTGGAATATTTCCGCGGCATCAAGAATCCGATCGGCCTGAAGTGCGGTCCGTCGCTGACGCCTGACAATCTGATCGAGCTGATCGATGCACTGAACCCGGCAAACGAAGCCGGGCGCCTGACGCTGATCTGCCGTTTCGGCCATGACAAGGTGGCGGACAGCCTGCCGAAGCTCATCCGTGCGGTGGAGAAAGAAGGCCGTAAGGTTGTCTGGTCCTGCGATCCGATGCATGGCAATACGATCACGCTCAACCACTACAAGACGCGTCCGTTCGAGCGCATCCTGTCGGAAGTCGAAAGCTTCTTCCAGATCCATCGCGCCGAAGGCACGCATCCGGGCGGCATCCACATCGAGATGACCGGCAAGGACGTGACGGAATGCACGGGTGGCGCGCGCGCCGTGACGGCGGATTCGCTGTCCGACCGTTACCACACCCATTGCGATCCGCGCCTCAACGCCGATCAGGCGCTGGAACTGGCGTTCCTGCTGTCCGAGCGTATGAAGAGCGGTCGCGACGAAAAGCGTCTGGCAATCGCCAACGCCTGATATCAGGGCTGATCAAATGAAAAGCCGCCGGGATCTCTCCCGGCGGCTTTTTTATGGGCGGTGACGGGATTATTGCACCAGTGCCGGCTGCTGGCAGCGAACGTCGGTGACCCGCACATCGGCTTCGCCGATCTTGACGCCGAGAACCAGAAGCACGTTGTAGAGCAGCTGATCGACGGGCGCGGTGACCACCGCAAGCGTGTTGGCAAGCGCTGCCTGGATGCCCGCCAAACCTCCCAGATCAATGTTGAGGAAGAGGAGCCGGATATCCAGATTAAGGTTCTTCAGCAGTGAGCTGACAAGGGTGGTGACGGTGTCTTTGGTCGAGACGCTCTTGATCTTGGCTTGCGTAATATCCGACTGGGTGAAGGTCAGTTTGGTCTTCGTCATGTTGGTGGCGTTGATGAGGGCGCTGCCATTGATGGCAAGCAGCGCCGAGTCCACGATGGCTGCCTTGGTCACGCGCGGATCCTTGCCGAAATTGGCAAAGGCCGAGGTGTCGACATTGCCGAGTGCGATTTCGGCAACGCCGGGAACGACTTCCACATCCACCGTGCCCTGTCCGCCGCCCGTGCAGCGAATATCGGCAAGCCGCGCTTCGGCATGGGCGACTTCCACATAAAGCGGAAGATTGACCTTGAGGCCGGCAATGGCCTGCAGCCCGTCGACCACGACATTGACCGCCAGCCGGGTCTGCGCGGTCCGCACGATGGTGCCCTGGCCGCCGACGGCGAGCGACGGTGTTTCGACGGGCGGTTCACCGATGGCAAGCGTTGCCTTGACCGAGGCGAGGCCGAGGAGATTGGCGTTGAGATTAAGCGCCAGCTGGTTGCCGCCATTGCCCGCCACGGCAGCGGCATTGATGAGATCGAAGACGCCGGCTGTCACCTTGAGGTTTTCACCCGTACCGATCAGCTTGTCGGAGAAGGGACCGAGATTGAGGATTTCCTCGAGCTTGATCTTGACGTTGCTTTTGTTGGCTGTTTTTTGCAGTGTATTCAAAATGTTGACCACGGCCGGCTGCAAGCCGGTGGTTTTGGTCAGCACGTCGAGGAATTTGCCGTAGCTGATTTCCGTCTGCAACACATCCTTGTAGGTGCCGGCGGTGAGGTTGAGATCGATGGCCAGCGCCTCCACGATCTTCAGCGCATTGACGTCGGCGGCGAGAAGCGCCTGATAATCCATGAGTTTCAACGACACCGTGGTGCCGAGAAGGCCGCCGAGCAGGCTGTTGAGAATTCCCTCATCGAGGCTCGCCAGCCGCGATCCCACCGAAAATGCGGCGATCTTCTGGGATGAGGCCGTTCCGACTGCCGAGACCTTGGGCGGCTTGGTGAAGGCGGAGGCAAAGAATATCTGCCCCTGTTCGACGATGTTCACCTTGATGGCATTGGTGGGCAAGGCATTGTCGACGAAACGCTTGCCGACAGGAACGGTCGCATCCGGCTCATAGTGACCCTTGATGACTTCGGCATAACCCTTGCTGCTGGCAAATTCATTCAAGGGATCGAAGGGTTGCAGCCCCTTGGCGGTCAAAAGACCCTGGTCCGTCTTGACGCCGAGATCCATGCCGTTGAGGGCGAAATATTGCTGGACTGCCTTTTCGGCATCTGTGGCATTGGCTGCCGCCGAGATGGCCGCGAGATCTGCGGTCT
This sequence comes from Agrobacterium fabrum str. C58, assembly GCF_000092025.1. Classification (NCBI taxonomy): domain Bacteria; kingdom Pseudomonadati; phylum Pseudomonadota; class Alphaproteobacteria; order Hyphomicrobiales; family Rhizobiaceae; genus Agrobacterium; species Agrobacterium fabrum. Next base: position 1,590,340 of record NC_003062.2, on the reverse strand, counting down.
GCTGCAATTGCCGTTTCTGCAATGTCAGGTAACCGTAGTCGACGCCCAGCGCCAATATGCCGATGAAGAGCGGCGCGGTGAGCCCGGCCGAAATGGCGATGTTGCCCGTTTTATCCTTGAGGAAGCGGGGAAGCAGGGAAGGAATGGTCCGCATGTCATGCTCCTCCGATCCGGATGGTGGAAAAACGCCGGATGACCGGCTCGGGCAGGGTATAGCTATAGAGGCTCCAGATCGGCAGGTTGCGGGCGTCGTATTCGACTTTGACCGTAAACTGGTTGGCATTGGCGGGATCGGTGGCGACATTGACGGTGAAGCGCGTCTTGTCCATGAAGGCGTAGCTGAGGTCGCTTTTGGTGACGAAATCCCGGGCAAGCTGCTGACGTTCGGTCGTGTTCAGCCCGGCAACCGCCGTTCTTGCCGCGTCGGCGGCGATCTGCTGCACCGAATAGGCCGCCATCAGATAGATACCGTAGGCGATCATGGTCAGCAGGACGAGAAAGAAAATCGGTGCGATGATGGCGAACTCGACAGCTGACGAGCCGGACCGATCGCGAAAGAAACGCACTCCATTAAACATAAAGCACCCCCGTTCCTTCAGGCATCAAGGTTCGATGCCTTGATTTATTATTTTCGGAAATGCTAATTTATAGGTGTTAATTTTTTGTTGATGCCGCTCTTATGGGTTGCAGCCGTTCTTAAACATTCGCGTCTGCTTCAGATCAGCCGAAGGCCCTTGAAGCTGGCGTGGCCGTCCTTGCCGATGATGATATGGTCGTGGACGGTGATGCCGAGCGGCTTTGCCGTATCGATGATGGTTTTGGTCATCTCGATATCTGCACGCGAAGGGGTCGGGTCCCCACTCGGATGATTATGTATTAAAATCAAGGCTGTAGACGATAATTCAAGCGCCCGGCGCACGATTTCGCGGGGGTAGACCGGGGTATGGTCGACGGTTCCCTGACCCTGCACCTCGTCGGCGATCAGGACGTTGCGTTTGTCGAGGAAGAGGATGCGGAACTGCTCGCGCGTCTCATGGGCCATGGCGGCATGGCAATAGTCGATCACCGACGACCAGGAGCCGAGAACCTGCTTATTGCGAATTTCGCTTTTCAGCATGCGCTGGGAAACGGAGGCGACGAGCTTTAGATCAAGCGCCACGGCTTCGCCGACCCCCTTCACTTCTTGCAACAGCGGCAAAGGGGCGCCGAGCACGCTGCCGAGCGTTCCGAAACGGGCGATGAGCGCCTTGGCAATCGGTTTGGTGTCGCGTCGCGGGATCAGCCGAAACAGCAGAAGTTCCAGCAATTCATAATCGGCAAGTGCTGCATCACCACCATCGCGATAACGTGTCCGCAGCCGGTCGCGGTGGCCGTGATAGTGAGCGGCATCCGCTTCTTGTTCTGTGGCAGTCACGGCCCGCGCGGCCTTCTTTGGCGCGCTTCGCGGTTCGGCGAAAAAGCCGCGCTCATCCGCCCCGTTGAACAGATCGCCTTCGCCAGCCTCAAAGCCTGACGTCGGGGAAAGATCGGCGGAAGGCAGGGCAGGGCGTTTTGCCATAGGCGGTCTGGCCTTATGCGAGCGGCGGCAAGCCCGGGCGATCGAAGCCGCCGGGCGACAACGTGAAGATTTCACAGCCGGTGGCGGTGACGCCGACGGCATGTTCATATTGCGCAGAGAGGGAGCGGTCGCGGGTCACCGCCGTCCAGCCATCGGAGAGCACCTTCACATGCGGCTTGCCTAGATTGATCATCGGCTCGATGGTGAAGATCATGCCCTCGCGGATTTCCGGGCCTTCATTCGGCTGGCCGTAATGCAGGATATTGGGCGTGTCGTGGAACAGACGCCCGACGCCGTGGCCGCAGAAATCACGCACCACGGAGCAGCGTTCCGCTTCCGCATAGGCCTGGATCGCCGCGCCGATCGCGCCGGTGCGTGTGCCGGGCTTCACCGCCGCGATACCGCGCATCAGGCATTCATAGGTCACTTCCATCAGCCGCTCGGCGGCGCGCTTGATCTGGCCGACAGGATACATGCGGCTCGAATCGCCATGCCAACCGTCAAGCACATAGGTGACGTCGATATTGACGATATCGCCATCACGCAGCGGCTTTTCATCCGGAATGCCGTGGCAGACGACGTGGTTGATCGAGGTGCAGACGGATTTCGTGTAACCGCGATAATTCAGCGTGGCCGGCAGCGCGCCGTGGTCGGCACCGAATTCGAAGACGAAACGGTCGATGGCGTCGGTCGTCACACCCGGCTTGACGATCGCCGCCAGCTCATCGAGGCACCGCGCCGTCAACTGGCACGCCTTGCGCATGCCATCGAAATCCTCAGGGGTATAGAGGCGGATGACGCCCGTGTTCTTGAGGGGGGCGGAGGCTGCGTCGATATAGGTGACCATCATAGTGCTTTCTGTGTCTTTACGTCCCTGTTCATAAAACAGCCGGACGCCATTCGTCCATCTTAACCGTTCCGCTGACCGAAATTTGTGTCGGCGAGACCGCGCATTTCACCGCATAGGCCTCCACCCCGCGTGCCATCGCCCGCTGAAAGGCCAGTGCATAGATGGGGTCGAGATCGGCGCAGATGCGCATCCGCTCGCAATCGTCGCGCTGGATGAGATAGAGCATCACTGAGCGGTAACCAGCTTCCGCTGCGTCACCCAGTTCCTCCAGATGTTTGGCGCCACGTTTGGTGGCTGTATCAGGAAATTCGGCAAGACCCTTCTCGCGCATGAAATGCACGTTCTTCACTTCCACATAGGCATCCGGCCGACCAGGTTCCGACAGCAGGAAATCGATGCGGGAATTGCGGCCGTATTTCTGTTCGCGGCGGATTGTCGAATAGCCGGCCAGTTCCGGGATGCGGCCATTCAGGATCGCTTCTTCCGCCAGCCGGTTCGGCATGCCGGTATTGATACCGACCACGGTGCCATCGGCCTCGACCATTTCAAACATGTGCCGGTACTTGCGGGTCGGGCTGTCATGCTCGGAGAGCCAGATACGGGAGCCCGGTGTCGTCAGCCCACGCATGGAGCCGGTATTGGGGCAGGAGCCGGTAATCGCGGTGCCGTCCTCCAGAACGGCATCGAACAGGAAACGCTTGTAGCGGGAAATCAGTGTGGCGGGAATGAGCGGAGGCGTGAAGAGCATGTGGCCTGAAAAATGAGAGTGGCGGATGAGATCAGGAAAGGACGTAGGTTCCCGGCGCGTCGCCGAGCACCGGGCGCTTGCCGTCTCCCGGCTTACGCGCCTTCACCTTCTCGGTGCTCTGGCTTTCGATCCAGTTCTGCCAGTGCATCCACCAGGAACCCTTATGGGCCGTGGCGGCCGCCTGCCAGGCCTCGAAGTCTCCTGATGGTGACGGGCCTGTCCAATATTGGTATTTCTCAAGCTGCGGCGGGTTGATGACACCGGCAATGTGGCCTGACGCGCCGAGCACGAATTCCACCGTTCCGCCGAACAGGGCAGCACCCGTGAAGACCGATTTCGCCGGCGCGATATGATCGTCGCGGGTGGCGAGATCGTAGACGGGTATCGTGATATCGCCGAGATTGATGCGCTTGCCGGCAACGCGCATCAGCCCGCGGGCGAGATTGTTCTCGAGGTAACAATTGCGCAGATAGAAGGAATGACTGGCGGCCGTCACCCGGGTCGAATCGGAATTCCAGTAGAGGAGATCGAAGGGGAGGGGCTCGGCGCCGCGCAGGTAATTATCGACCACATAGGGCCAGATGAGGTCGGAAGCGCGCAACATGTTGAAGACGGTGGCCATGATCGAGCCATCGAGATAACCGACCGCCTGCATGTGCTTGTCCAGCGCCGCCAGCTGGCCTTCATCGATGAAGACCTTGAGATCGCCGGCATGGATGAAATCGGTCTGGGCGGCGAGCAGCGTGGCGCTGCGGATACGCTCATTGCCCTGCTGCGCATGCAGCGCCAGCGCCGAGGATAACAGCGTGCCGCCGACGCAATAACCGATGGCGTTGATTTGCTTCTCGCCGGTGCGCTCCTCGATGGTGTCGAGGGCAAAATCGATGCCCTCATTGATATAATCGTCCCAGCCCTTGTTGGCGAGGCCGGCGTCCGGGTTGATCCAGGAGACCATGAACACGCTGTGGCCCTGCTCGAGGCACCAGCCGACGAAGGATTTCTGCGGGTTGAGATCGAGAATGTAGAATTTGTTGATCCAGGGCGGCACGATCAGCAGCGGCGGTTTGAAGACCTTTTCCGTCGTCGGCGCATAATGGATGATTTCGCAGAGCGGGCTTTTCGCCACGACCTTCCCAGGCGTGACGGCAATGTTCTGGCCGATGACGAATTTGCTGTAATCGGTCTGGCGCAGTTTCAGATGGCCATTGCCGGCCGCGACATCCTCGGCCAGCTGCGCCATACCCTTGACAAGATTGGCGCCACTGGAGGCCACCGTCTCGCGAAAAACCTGCGGGTTGGTGAAGACGAAATTGGCCGGCGAAAGCGCCTCCGTCACCTGCCGCATGTAGAACAGCGCCTTGGTGCGGGTATGCTCATCCAGCCCATCGGCTTCCGTCACCATCCGGTCGGCGAAACCGACGGTGGTCTGGTAGGCTTTCAGCAGGAAATCGAAGAACGGATTGGTCTGCCAGTCGGCATCGGCAAAACGCTTGCTTCTGCGCTGTGCAGGGCCGCTTTCGGCCACATTTTCCGGGGGCGAATCGGCGTCATTGGAAAATTGCGCCAGCGATTTCGTCCAAAGATCGTAATAGCTGGAGAGAAGATGGGTCTGCGCCTCCAGCGACCGCTTCGGTTCGGCCATCCAATATTCGGCGACATCCGACAGCGTCTTGACCAGATCGGTTACCGGATCGGCGCTTGCCTGTGGAATTTCGCCGCGTTCGCGCGGCGCCAACCATTCGGAGGCGGCCTTGCCGAGGTTTTCGAGCGCGCGGGCGACATTGATCGCGAAGGTTTCGGGGTCGCGGATCAGGTAGGCCTCGGCGGTACTGGCGTCGAAGCCGGGCGTTTTGCCACCCTTTTTCCCAGCCCCGCCGTCAACACCTGCCATGCACGATCCTCCACCAAATTTGTGTTTGCACATTCTGCATGAAAACGAATACAAGTTCCACCAGCAAGGGGAGGCTCGTAAAGCGCCGAACCGCAGTCGAATTCGATATCGGAAGATATCCTTACAGGCGGAACATGACGATGGGCAAGCAGATGGGCACATTCGGAACATATGCGGAAAATGCCGCGAGAATCGCTGTGCTTTCGCTATCCTGCGCCATGCTCGCCACCACGCTTGCGGCCTGCAAAGCCCCGGAGCCGATCGTCGCACCCGCCCATATGCGCCGCCCAACGACCGAAATCGTTGGCCCGCGCCCCGTCAGCGACAACGCAGTGAGCCAGAAGCGCGATACGGGCACCTATCCGACCTTTTCCCAGCCGCTGACGGCCGCAGGCAGCCAGATGGGCGATGACGAGGCCTCCAAGATGGAAAAAAGCCTTTCGAACCTTGGTGCGGCACGGCGCAACGGCCAGATTTCGGAAGCCGAATATAAGCGCCGGGTGGCCGAATTGCGGGCGCTCGTCGAAAACCAGAAGCCGGTTGCGACGCCTGCTGCTTCGCAGTGAGATTTGACTGCGCATTTTGAACGGTTCCCGGGACTGCTCCTTGCCGTCCTCCAATACCCAAAACGGACCCTTTGTCATGAGCAAGGGGCTGCATATGAAGCGAGCGGGTGCATCCTGTTTCTTCTCCCCGGCGGGGAGAAGAAACAAGCGGCGATGCCGAGCCTGCCATAGCGACATTAAAGGCTAAGGGTGCTGCCGTTCTCGGCAATCCTAACACCTTCTTTACCCTGCCTCTGAACCATCCGCTTACCCAAGATGTTAAGCGGATGGAGGCGGTTTGCCGCTTAGGATGCGGCCATAACAAACAGGCCGCTGAAACAGCGGGGCACGGGGTGAAATATCATGAAATGCATCGCCGCTTTGCTGGTTCTTGCCGGTTTTGCGCTCGCACCCGCTCAGGCGCGGGCGCCACACATCAATTTCGGGGCATCCGCACTTCAGGGGCGGTGAAAGGGCTAATTTCCTCAGTCGTTACCAGCGGCTTCGCTGAGAACGTCGAGATCCGGCACCGTGATATGGCGGTTGTTCTCGATGCGGATGGTGCCTTCCTTGCGCAGCTTAGTCATTTGCCGGCTAACGGTCTCGATGGTGAGGCCGAGGAAGTCAGCGATATCGGCGCGTGAAAGCGGCAGATCGAAGCATGACTTGTCGTCATTTTCCGGGTCGATATGGGTGGCGATCATATAAAGGAAGCTGGCAACCTTTTCCTGCGCCGATTTGCGCCCCAGCGTCAGCATCCAGTCGCGCGCCTCGTCCAGTTCCTTCAGGGACTGGCTGTGCAGCTTGCGTTCCATGTCAGGCACTTCGGTGACCATACGGTCGACGATACGGCGCGGAAAAAGGCAGATCTCCACATCGGTCGCAGCTTCCGCCGTCATCTTGCTTTCCGCCATAAACGGGCGGCCAAGAAAATCCGGGGCAAATTGCAGGCCGACGATCTGCTGGCGACCGTCCGACATCATTTTCGAAAGCTTCACCACGCCATTGAGGATGTTGCCATAGGAGGTGACGAGCTCCCCCTGGCCAAGCAGCTCATTGCCGGCTTCCAGTTTTTTGCGGCTGGAGTGACGGTTCAGGTCGCAGAGCTGCTGCGGCGTCAACGTGCTGCAGAGACCGCCGTGACGCGCCTCGCAGGAGCGGCATACGACGGGGTATTCCGAATTGTGGATGGTCTTCTGCAGCGTGTCCATAAGCCTTTTCCAATGCTGGCTTTTAGGGACGAAATGCGACCGTGGATATCAAATCCGGTCTCTTTAAGGGCGTGAGCCATGTAGCCGTCGTCCCCGCGTCTACTTTAGCAAGAACTTATGGCGCAATTTGATTGAAGTCAAAGTTGCAAACTGTCGCAGCCGCTACTGAAAGGAAGGAAATCGACATTTTCTTGATAAAAGGCAAATACGGTGATGAATACGGAACTTCTTCGCAAATATTCGGGTGCAGTGCCGCGTTACACCAGCTATCCGACCGCTCCGCATTTCCACGCGGGAATCGATGACACGACCTATCGCGGCTGGCTCGGCGCGCTCAACCACAGGAACCGGATATCGCTTTACCTGCACATTCCCTATTGTGACCGGCTCTGCTGGTTCTGTGCCTGTCACACCAAGCACACGCTGAAATACGAGCCGATTGCCGTTTATCTGGAAGCACTTAAGCAGGAGATTGCTGCCGTTGGCGCACTTGTTTCGCCCGATGCGGTGGTGAGTGCCGTGCATTTCGGCGGCGGCTCGCCCACCATGCTGAAGCCTGATGACATGGTCAGCCTGATGGACTGTCTGCGGCGCCATTTCACCTTCGGGCTAGACCCCGAAATCAGCGTTGAGATGGACCCGAACGATCTGGATGACAGCCGTTACGATGCGCTTGCCGCCGTCGGCATGTCGCGGGCAAGCCTCGGTGTGCAGGACTTCGATGACAAAGTGCAAAAAACCATCAACCGCATCCAGTCCTTCCAACAGACGAAATCCGTCGTTGATGCGGTGCGGGCGAGGGGCGTGCACTCGGTCAATTGCGACATTCTTTATGGCCTGCCGTTCCAGACCTGCGAGACATTGAAGAAGACGGTTGGTCAGATCGTCTCTCTCAATCCGGACCGGGTGGCGCTTTTCGGTTATGCCCATGTGCCGTGGATGAAAAAACACCAGTCGCTGATCCCCGAACACGCGCTGCCTGATATTGCTGAGCGTTACCGCCAGATGACGATGGCGGGCGAGATGCTGAAGCAGGCGGGATATCGCGCAGTCGGCATCGACCACTTTGCCAAGCCGGCGGATACCTTATGCCAGGCCGTCGAGGCCGGGGCCCTGCGGCGGAATTTCCAGGGCTATACCACCGATACGGCCGATGCGCTGATCGGGCTTGGTGCATCATCCGTTGGTCGGTTGCCGCAGGGCTATGTGCAGAACATGGTGGCAACGCGCGAATATCAGCGCATGGTGGGTGAAGGCGGTCTTGCCGCCGTGAAGGGTATAGAATTATCGCAGGACGATCATTTGCGCTCGCATGTCATCGAAAGGCTGATGTGCGATTTCTCTATCGATCTTTCGGACATGCAGCACCGTTTCGGCAAGGTGAGCCATTCCGTGAGGGATCAGGCGCAACAGTTTGCCGCAGGCGACAGGGATGGTGTGGTGCGTCTGGACGCCGATGTTTTTGCCGTGACCGAGGTCGGAAAACCCTTCGTGCGTCATATCGCGGCAATCTTCGACACCTATCTCGGCAATGGACGCGGCCGTCATTCGGTTGCTGTTTAGGCAACAGTTTTGGGGCAAATTTCAAAGTTACGTCACGAAACCATTGGCTTTTTTGTGCGACTTGCCTATGTGGTGCGTCAGAAAGAACAATTCATACGAACGACAATAAGGATTATGGGCGTGACAGCTACATTCGACAAGGTTGCCGACATTATCGCCGAAACCAGCGAAATCGACCGCGAAACCATTACGCCGGAGAGCCACACGATCGACGATCTGGGCATCGACAGCCTCGACTTTCTCGATATCGTTTTTGCCATCGACAAGGAATTCGGCATCAAGATTCCGCTCGAGCAGTGGACGCAGGAAGTCAACGAAGGCAAGGTTTCCACCGAAGAATACTTCGTGCTGAAGAACCTCTGCGCCAAGATCGACGAATTGCGCGCCGCCAAGGGCTGATCTGACAATGCCCGCATCGAGCGGGCATTTCTTTTTCCGGACCCGGCCCTGTTGGGCGGGTCGCAACCGACCAGAGACAGGCCGGACCGATGCTGCTTGAATATTTTCAGATGATCGACAAGGTCGAATCCGTGGATATGGCGACGCGCACGCTGAAGGCGCAGTCGGTCGTTCCGGACCATAGCCCGGTTTTCGAAGGCCACTTTCCCGGCATGCCGCTGGTTCCGGGTGTACTCCTGATCGAGACCATGGCGCAGGCTTCCGGCATGATGGTTCTGGCATTTTCCGATTTTGCGTCCATGCCGTTCCTGATGTCGGTCGATGGCGCCAAGATGCGCACCTTCGTGGAGCCGGGCGCCGTTCTCGACATCGAGGCGGTGCTGGAGCATGACGGTTCGGGCTTTGCCGTTACCAAGGCGAAGATCACCTCTGCCGGCAAGAAGGTCTGCGACGCGCAACTGAAACTGCGCACCATGCCGTTCAGCGAAATTCCGCTCGGTCCCATCGTCAAGAAGCGGGCCGAGGAAGTTGGCCTGATGGCGGCCATTGCCGCGGACGCGCAGAAATAAGCGCTTCCGCCCGTTTCAAAAGAGGGCGTTTTTTCCGTCGGCCCGGTTTCGATGCATGAAAATCGTGGGCTCGCGACGGCGGATCGGGCCTTCGCCATTGCCAATCCGCATCGCGCGCTTTATTCCGCAACGCATGAAGTGGTTGTTCGCAACCGCTGTGGATAGCCGTGACCGTTTCGGCGGGGCCGGCTGCAAAGGATGACAGACGATGAAATCTGACAATGATGTGGTGATAACAGGGGTCGGCATCGTGACCTGTCACGGCGTTGGCAGCCAGGCGCATGTGGCGCTTCTTTCTGGAGCCGCCGTGCCGGAGCCGGTTGTCGAGACCGAAAAATTCAAACCCTACCCGGTCCATCCCATGCCGGAAATCGACTGGTCGGCACAGATTGCCAAGCGCGGGGACCAGCGCCAGATGGAAAACTGGCAGCGTCTCGGCGTTTTCGCCGCCGGTCTTGCGCTTGATGATGCCGGGCTGAAGGAAAATACCGAAGCCTGCGCCACCATGGACATGATCGTTGCCGCCGGCGGCGGCGAGCGCGACATCAATGTCGACACGCTGATCGTCGATGAGGCGCTGAAGCGCAACGACCGTGAAAAGCTGCTGAACGAGAAGCTGACGACGGAACTGCGCCCGACGCTGTTTCTCGCCCAGCTTTCCAACCTGATGGCCGGCAATATCTCCATCGTGCACAAGGTCACCGGTTCGTCGCGCACCTTCATGGGCGAAGAAGCGGCCGGCATTTCCGCCGTCGAAACCGCGTTCCATCGCATTCGTTCCGGTGAATCGAGCCACGCCCTTGTCGGCGGCGCCTTCTCGGCTGAACGTCCCGACATGATCCTGCTGTTCGAAGCCATCGGCGCACATGCACAGGGCGGCTGGCAGCCGCTTTGGTCGCGTGGCGACCAGGACGGCGGCGGCATGATTTCCGGTTCGCTCGGTGCATTCCTCGTGCTGGAATCGCGCAAGCATGCCAGCGAGCGTGGCGCGCGCATCTATGCCCGCATCGACGCCATCGAGGGCGACCGTGGCAGCCGCGATGACGGCAAGATGGAAAAGCGCATGGAGCGCCTGCTTGCGCCTGCAAAGGACAGCGCTGCGACCGTCGTGTTTTCCGGCGCGAGCGGTTATGACGAGGTAACGGTTCGCGAGAAGGATATTCTCGAAAAGGTGCTGCCAAATTCGGTCATTCGTGGTTTCGGCGGTGTCACCGGTCATGGACTTGAGGCGCAGTTTCCGCTCGGGCTCGCTCTGGCGGCGTTGACGCTTGAAAGCGGCGCGAAGGTTCCTACCTTCGATGCGGCTGCGGAAAAGCCGATGGGCGAAGCGGCCACAGAGGCTGTCGTCACCACCGTCGGGCATGTGCGCGGCGAAGGTGTCGCCGTCCTGTCCCGTGACGTGTGAGGAGAAGAGACCATGACCAATTTTAAGGATCATCTCGGTCGCCCGATCGTTGCCGTGACCGGCATGGGCATCATCACCTCGCTCGGTCAGGGACTTGCCGACAACTGGGCAGCGCTGACATCAGGCAAGTCGGGTATTCACAAGATCACCCGCTTCCCGACTGAAGGGCTTTCGACCCGCATCAGCGGCACGGTGGATTTCATCGATATCCCGGTTCCCAACTCCGTCGAGCGTTCTTATGCTTTCGCGCGTGAAACCACCATCGAGGCGCTGGCGCAGGCCGGTATATCGGGTGATTTCGATGGGCCGCTGTTTCTCGCAGCGCCACCGATTGAGCCGGAATGGAGCGCCCGTTTCGAGCTTGCCGACCGGTCTCCGCCAGCCGCAAAGCCGGGTGACGCCTATGAGCGGTTCATGACGGCGTTGCGCCAGCGTCCCGATCCGGCATTCCAGGAAGCCGCATTGTTCGGCGCGATTTCCGAACGTCTTTCCGACCGTTTTGGCACGCGCGGCCTGCCGGTCACGCTGTCTACGGCCTGTGCTTCGGGTGCGACTGCGATCCAGCTCGGCGTCGAGGCGATCCGCCAGGGCCGCACGGAGCGCGCTCTGACGGTTGCGACTGACGGTTCCGTCAGCGCCGAAGCCCTGATCCGCTTCTCGCTTCTGTCTGCGCTTTCGACCCAGAACGATCCGCCCGAAAAGGCCTCCAAGCCGTTCAGCAAGGATCGCGATGGTTTCGTGATCGCTGAAGGTGCGGCGACGCTGGTGTTGGAATCGCTCGAAGCTGCCGTTGCCCGTGGCGCCAAGGTTCTCGGCATCATCAAGGGCGCCGGCGAAAAGGCCGACAGCTTCCACCGCACGCGTTCTTCGCCCGATGGCGGCCCGGCGATCGCGACGATCCGTGCGGCACTTGCCGATGCGGGCGTGGCCGAAAGCGATATCGGCTATATCAACGCTCACGGCACCTCGACGCCTGAGAATGACAAGATGGAATATGGCTCGATGCTGGCCGTCTTCGGCGAAGGCCTGAAGAATATTCCGCTGTCGTCTAACAAGTCGATGATTGGCCATACGCTGACGGCCGCAGGCGCCGTGGAAGCGGTGTTCTCGCTGCAGACCATGCTGACCGGGACCCTGCCGCCGACGATCAACTACAACAATCCCGATCCGACCATCACCCTCGACGTGGTGCCGAATGTGAAGCGGGATGCGCAGGTGGGTGCGGTTCTCTCCAACTCCTTCGGGTTTGGCGGGCAGAATGCAAGCCTTGTCATGACGCGGGAACCGGCTTAACCGGTTCCGCCACAACAGGAGCGTTTCCAAAAGCACTGCGGAAACGCTCTCGTCTCTTTGATTACGCATTCCAGCCGCAAAACCGTTACAGAGTTTTGCTGGAATGATTTTTAGATAACGCCCTCGGGCGAAGGACTGAAATATGCGCGCTCTTCAACTCGTGGACGACCGGAAGCTCGAAAAAGTGGACCTGCCTGAACCCGATGCTCCGGGTCCGGGCGAGGTGACGCTGCGCGTCAAGGCCGTGGCGCTCAACCACATCGACGTTTGGGGCTGGCGCGGCATGGCTTTCGCCAAGCGCAAGATGCCGCTCACCATCGGAGCGGAAGCCTCCGGCGTGGTCGAGGCCATTGGCCCCGGCGTTTCGAATGTGCTGCCGGGCCAGCTCGTTTCGGTCTATGGCGCGCGCACCTGCGGGCTCTGCAAGCCCTGCCGTGAAGGCCGTGACAATCTGTGCGAACATGTCCAGGGCGTACACGGTTTCCATCTCGACGGTTTCGCGCAGGAAAAGATCAATATTCCCGCCCGCCAGCTCGTGCCGGCCCCGCACGGCATTGACGCCGTTGCTGCGGCGCTCGCCCCGGTGACTTTCGGCACCGTCGAGCACATGCTGTTCGACAATGCCAAGCTTGAGCCCGGCGAAACCATCCTCATCCATGCCGGCGGTTCCGGCATCGGCACGGCGGCGATCCAGCTTGCCAAGAAGATGGGCTGCACCGTCATCACCACGGTCGGTTCCGACGACAAGATCGAACGGGCGAAGGCGCTCGGGGCCGATCATGTCATCAATTACCGGACCGATCGTTTCGAAGGCGTCGTGCGCAAGCTGACGAAAAAGAAGGGTGTCGACGTTGTCTTCGAACATGTCGGCAAGGATACCTTCGTCGCCTCGATGTTCTCGCTGAAGCGCGGTGGCCGTCTCGTCACCTGCGGCTCCACCTCGGGCGTTTCCACCGAAATCAATCTGATGATGCTGTTCCAGCAGCAGTTGAAGCTGCTCGGCTCCTTCGGCTGCCGCATGGAAAACATGGCCAATGCCATGCAGAAGATGGCGCGCGGCATCGTTCATCCCGTCATCGACACCGAAGTCACCTTCGACGATATCGACCGGGCACTGGAGCGCATGGAAACGCGCCAGGTGTTCGGCAAGATCGTCCTGCGGATGGATTGACCACCTTGAAATTATTTCTGACGCGGATCGTCCTGAAACTGGACCACTTCCGGCAGTGGCTGATCGCGACATTCGCCTTTGGCCTTCTCAACCTGCTGAAGCTTTTTCCGGCCGATGCGGGCATTCGCGCCACGGACCGGCTGGCGCGCTTGATAGGGCCGAAAACCGGCCGCCACAAGCTGATGCTCTACAATCTGGCGCGCGCCTTTCCGGAAAAAACCGAAGAGGAGCGGCTGGCGATCGCCATGGACAGCTGGGCCAATATGGGCCGGCTTGCGGCGGAATATGTGTTTCTCGACCGGCTGTTCGATTTCGACCCGGAAAAGAACGAACCCGGCCGCATCGAAGTCGAGGGTACCTCGACCTTTCTCGAATTGCGCGACAATCCGCGGCCCTTCATCGTTTTTACCGCCCATAGCGGCAATTTCGAACTGCTGCCGGTAGCAGGCTCGGCCTTTGGTCTTGATGTGACGGTGCTGTTCCGGCCGCCGAACAATCCCTATGTGGCCGACAAGGTGTTCAATTTCCGCAAGGAACGCATGGGCAATCTCGTGCCGTCGCATGCCGGCTCCTCCTTCGCGCTGGCGCGGCAACTGGAAAAGGGCGGCGGTGTGGGTGTGCTTGTCGACCAGAAGTTCGGCAAGGGGCTGACGACGAAGTTCTTCGGGCTTGAGGTTCGCACCAACCCGCTGCTTGCCAAGCTGGTGCGGCAGTTCAATTGCGATGTCTATCCCGCCCGCTGCATACGCCTTCCGGACAATCGCTACAGGCTGGAAATAGAGCCGAAGGTTGAAATTCCCCGGGATCAGAAGGGCAATGTCGATATTCAGGCGACGGCGCAGCTTCTGAACGACAAGGTGGAAAGCTGGGTGCGAGAATATCCCGGCCAATGGCTTTGGTATCATGATCGCTGGGACGTGAAGCACCAGATTTGAGGCGATTGCCGTGCGGCCGGGTCTTTTGCTATTTCACAAAAATCGACCGCGAATTCGTGCATTTCGGTATTTTTTTATATTGGTGGAACCTCATTTCTCGTTCATGGATTATCGAAATTGAAAAAATACCCGTGGATGTGATATTTTGAGCATCAATCCTCACGGCGTTCCTGCATTTCGTTACGTCATTTTTAAGCGCGCAGACGCTATAAACAGGGGTAATGGGCTAATCCGTTCGCATTGAGAGCGGGTCATATGCCCGTTCAGGGAGAGTTGGGTTGAAAGATTTGATTGAGTTGTTCTGGTTGCGTTATACGGAACTGCAATCTGCCGTTGGTAAGAACGAATCCGACAAGATTGCCGTGCTGGAGCGTGAACTGGAGCTGCTCCTCGAGCGGATTGTTGGACGCAAGACCGAAAGTTCCGAAGATATTCGCGAGCAGTTCCGTTTTGCCATCGATCTCCTCAATCATGAGGCGGAAGATCTTGGCTGCGTGCAGCGCAACTCCGAGCTGCTGCGAACTCTGGTCGATCGTTATGTCGGCATGCCGTTAAAGGCAAAGGTCGTGGGTGACGAGGACGAGGATACGCTGGCGTGGCATCACCGGCATCTGATCCTCGATGAGGACATGCTCAACGATCTGGACGAGCCGGTGGTTATCGTGTCTCCCGGTTACCGTGTTTCCTTCGCCAATGCTCTCGATGCATTTCAGCGCAACGCGCCGGAAGGGCTTATCGGCTGCCACATCGCCGAGCTGGTCGGCGTTCACCGGTTCCAGAACATTCTCAGGGAAAAGCTCGACAATTGCTTCAAGGGCGATACGTCGAAATATACCTATGCGGAAGACGAGAATGGCCGCACGGTCGTTAAGTCGCTGGAAATGTCGCCCTGCTACTCCTCCGCCTACAAGCTCGTGGGTGCGATGGTGGTGATCCGCGAAATCGCCGATCGCAGGCGCCGCGCCGCAGGCTGAGGCAGCGGGCGCCTGTCTGTTGCCTGACTGACGGAGAAAAGGCGCTCTACCATCCCTTATTTCGGGAAGATGGTTTCCCAAATCGTGGCGATCGACCAGGCGGAAGATGCATCGACAAGAAGCTTCGTCGCCATGGCGAGACAGGAAACAACAAGAAGCGGGCGGATGATCTTCGCGCCGTTTTTCATTGCGAAACGTGACCCGACCTGCGCCCCGATGAACTGGCCAAGGCCCATGGCGAGGCCGAGCTTCCACAAAACCGCTCCGCCCATCGCAAACACGACAAAACCGCCGAAATTCGAGCCGAGGTTTAGCAGCTTGGTGTGGGCGGTTGCCTTCAGCATGCCGAAACCTGCCAGCGCCACGAAGGCGAGCATGTAGAAGGAACCGGCACCGGGACCAAAAACGCCGTCATAAAAACCGATCAGCGGCGCGACCATCAAGCCGAACACGAAGGGTGTGATGCGACGGTGGCTGTCGATGTCGCTGAGCTGCGGCTTCAAGGCGAAATAGAGCGCAATCGTGATCAGCAGAAACGGCATGATGGTGCGCAGGAGATCGGCCGGTACGAAGGCGGCTGTCAGCGCGCCCAGCATTCCGCCGGCCATGGCCATCAGCCCCATCGGCAATTGCTCTTTCAGATTGACGTGACCGCGTCTGGCATAAGCAAGTGTTGCCGAGGCCGACCCGAACTGTGCCTGCAGCTTGTTGGTGCCGAGCGTATCGAGCGGCGCAATGCCCATGATCATCATCGCGGGAATGGTGATGAGGCCACCGCCGCCGGCGATGGAATCGATAAATCCGGCAAAGATGGCGACGCAGAAGAGGACGATAAAAACGTTGAGGGCGATGTCTTGCACTTGATATGTCCGGGCAGGCGGAAGGAGAGGGCTTCTTCTTTCACCGAAAGTGCGACCAAGCAATCTCTTTCTGTGCGTTTGGCTGCGGGCAGGGGGATTGCGGTGTGGCCGCTTATCGTTATGTTTCCGTGGCGCGTCGCCGGAAGAACGGATGGCGCTCGAGACATATGGATGAGGGCATTATGCATAAAGTGATATTCGATACGGACCCCGGTGTGGATGATGCCATGGCGCTTCTTTTCCTGCACCGTCACCCCGATATCGATCTGATCGGTGTCACCACGGTTTTCGGTAATGCGCCCATCGACATCACCACCCGCAATGCGCTTTTCCTCAAGCGGGAATGGCAGATGACCGCGCCTGTTGCGAAAGGCGCTGGCGTGACCTTTGATCCCGCCCGCAAGGAAGGCCACTGGCCGACCTTCATTCATGGCGAAAATGGCCTCGGTGATATCGATATTCCCGAGACCATCGACCTGCCGCTCGATCCGCGTCCCGCGCATCGCTTCATTATCGAGACCGTGAAGGCCAATCCCGGCGAGGTGACGCTGATCGCCGTTGGCCGCATGACCAATCTGGCGCTGGCATTGCGCGAGGAGCCGGATTTTGCAGCATTGGTGAAGCAGGTCATCGTCATGGGCGGCGCCTTCGATATCAACGGCAATGTTTCGCCGGCGGCCGAGGCCAATATTCACGGTGATCCGGAAGCGGCCGATCTCGTCTTCACCGCCCCGTGGCGCGTGGTGGTCGTCGGTCTCGATGTCACCACAAAAACGGTAATGACCAGCGCTTTCATGGCGGAGATGGCTGAAGCCGGCGGCAAGCCCGTACAGCTGCTTTCTGACCTGTCGCAATTCTACATCGATTTTTACAAGACCCGCACCGGCGATGGCATGGTGGTGCATGACAGCTGCGCCTGCGTCTATCTCGTGGCGCCTGAGCTGTTTACGACCCGCAGCGGCCCGGTGCGCGTCGTCTGCGGTGGCCTTGCCGATGGCGAGACGATCCAGAAGCCGGATGGCCGCGCCTTTCCACCGGGTGACTGGGATGGGCATCCAAGCCAGCTCATCTGCACGGATATCAAGCCGGAGCGCGTGCTTTCGGTCATCCGCGCGGCAATTGTGAAGGGCGAGCGCGGCTGAACGACAGGAATGGCCGTTCTTGAGCATGGCCTGCCTTGCATTTTCCCAGAATCTGGCGTTATGCAAGTTCCTTGATCCCATTACGTGATCCGCCTTGCCGAGGGGGCTGAAAAGGCTGTGCCGGAGGCACTGGCGGATGATTGTGATGCCGCGTGGGCCCGAGAAAAGCCTTGTAGGTTTTCGCGTGCTTTGCGCTACAATGAATAACGCCTGCCGGGTCGGTTCGTGTCGGCGGCGTTTAAAAACAAAAAACGAACCTTCGTTATGGGCCGGCAGAACCGGTCCATTCCCATGAGGAAAGTGATGGAAGAGTTTCATAAGGTCCGGCGTCTGCCGCAATACGTCTTCGAACAGGTCAACCGTTTGAAAGCGAGCGCGCGAGCGGCCGGGGCCGATATCATCGATCTCGGCATGGGTAATCCCGACCTTCCGACCCCCAAGGCCATCGTCGACAAGCTCTGCGAAGTCGTTCAGGACCCGCGCACCCATCGTTATTCCTCGTCCAAGGGCATTCCCGGCCTTCGCCGCGCACAGGCCGGCTATTATGCCCGCCGTTTCGGCGTGAAGCTGAACCCCGATACGCAGGTCGTCGCCACGCTTGGCTCCAAGGAAGGTTTCGCCAATATGGCGCAGGCCATCACGGCACCAGGTGACGTGATCCTGTGCCCGAACCCGACCTATCCGATCCATGCCTTCGGCTTCCTGATGGCGGGCGGCGTTATCCGTTCGATGAATGTGGAGCCGGATGAGAGCTTCTTCGGGCCTTTAGAGCGGGCGGTGCGTCACTCTATTCCAAAGCCGCTGGCGCTAATCGTCAACTATCCGTCGAACCCGACGGCGCATGTCGCATCGCTCGATTTCTACAAGGATGTGATCGCGTTTGCGAAGAAGCACGAAATCATAGTGCTCTCCGATCTTGCCTATTCGGAAATCTACTTCGACGACAACAATCCGCCGCCTTCGGTTCTCGAAGTTCCCGGCGCGATCGACGTTGCGGTGGAGTTCACCTCCATGTCGAAGACCTTCTCCATGCCCGGCTGGCGCATGGGCTTCGCTGTCGGGAACGAGCGGCTGATCGCGGCGCTGACCCGCGTGAAGTCCTACCTCGATTACGGCGCCTTCACGCCGATCCAGGTGGCGGCGACGCATGCGCTGAACGGTGACGGTTCCGACATCGCCGAAGTGCGCAGCGTCTATCGCCGCCGCCGCGATGTCATGGTCGATACGTTCGGCAAGGCCGGCTTCGAGGTTCCGCCGCCGGCAGCGACGATGTTCGCCTGGGCGAAGATCCCGGAAAAATTCCGCCATCTCGGCAGCCTGGAGTTTTCCAAGCTTCTGGTCGAGAAGGCAGATATCGCCGTTGCTCCCGGCATCGGCTTTGGCGAAATGGGCGATGATTACGTCCGTCTTGCGCTTGTGGAAAACGAGCATCGAATTCGTCAGGCAGCGCGCAATCTGAAGCGTTTCCTGTCGAGTGCTGACGAAACGATGCACAATGTCGTTTCGCTCAACGCCCACAGATAAGGGCAACCGAAGGCGGCCGGGCCTCGGCCGCCACCATCACCAGCAAATCAGGAACATACCCATGGCAGATTCATTGAGAATCGGCATAGCGGGGCTCGGCACTGTCGGCGCTTCGCTCGTGCGCATCCTCCAGCAGAGAAGCAACGAACTTGCGATTACCTGCGGACGCGCGATTGAGATTATTGCGGTGAGCGCGCGCGACCGTTCGCGCGACCGCGGCATCGATCTCAAGGGTATTACCTGGTTCGACACGCCCGAGCAGATGGCGAGCGAAGCCGATATCGATGTGTTCGTCGAACTGGTCGGCGGTGCTTCCGGACAGGCAGAAAATGCGGTGCGGGCAGCGCTTTCGCGTGGTCTCCATGTAGTGACAGCCAACAAGGCACTGCTTGCCAAGCATGGCGTCGAACTGGCGACCATTGCCGAGGACAAGGGCGCGCTGCTCAATTTCGAGGCGGCGGTGGCTGGCGGTATCCCGGTCATCAAGGCGCTGCGTGAATCCTTGACCGGCAACCATGTGTCGCGCATCTACGGCATCATGAACGGCACCTGCAACTACATCCTCACCAAGATGGAGAAGGAAGGCCTGTCGTTCGAGGTGTGCCTGAAGGAAGCGCAGCGGCTCGGTTATGCCGAAGCGGATCCGGCCTTCGATATCGAAGGCAACGACACCGCGCACAAGCTCTCGATTCTGACCACGCTTGCCTTCGGCAATAAGATCGCTGCCGACGACATCTATCTCGAAGGCATCACCAATATCTCCATCGAGGATATTCAGGCGGCTGCCGAGCTTGGTTACCGCATCAAGCTTCTCGGCGTGGCGCAGGTGACGGACTCCGGCATCGAACAGCGCGTGCACCCGACCATGGTGCCGCTCGACTCCGTTATCGCCCAGGTGGATGGCGTGACCAATGCGGTGGCGATCGAATCCGACATTCTCGGCGAATTGCTGATGGTCGGCCCGGGTGCCGGCGGCAACGCCACGGCGTCTGCCGTACTTGGTGACATCGCCGATATCGCCAAGAGCCGTCCAGGCACCCAGCAGGTGCCCGTACTCGGCCGTCCGGCCAAGTCGCTGACGGAGTACCGCCGCGCCAAGATGAAGAGCCATGAGGGCGGTTATTTCATCCGTCTGACGGTGAAGGATCAGGCGGGCGTCTTCGCCTCCATCGCCACCCGCATGGCTGACAATAACATCTCGCTGGAATCCATCGTGCAGCGCCAGCGCGTGCATGTGGAAGGCGCGCCGCAGACCATCATCCTGGTCACCCATGCGACGATGGAAGATGCGATCCGCAAGGCCGTGAAGGCGATCAAGAACGAGAAATATCTCGTCAGCGAACCGCAGGTCATCCGCATCGAGCGGACCTGAAACGCCTGACGATTTGTCCAAAGCCGAGGGCCGTGCTTCCGTAGGGATGCGCGGCCTTTTTTCATCATGAAACCTCGCGGGGATATCAAAAACTATTTAGAGGGACGATGTTACAGCTGTCATAAAATTTGAGGACATGGCTTCAGAACCGCTGGAATACGACACGATTCGGCCCTATGGTTAATCATGTTCACCAAGCGAGGGAGGCGTGGCCGTGACATCGATCATCCTGTTCAAGGACAATAAGCGCGCAGGCGTTCTGGCTACCCATCACCGGGCGCGGCCGCACACTGCCAACGACAATATTCGCAGCATGGAATTCGACATGGCCGAGCATGAGCGCAACTGGTGTTCGCTCGCTGTCTTCTCGCTGCTGCTGCTGGTCGGCGCTGTGTCGATCGTCAGCCCGTTTTTCTCGATTTTTTCGGTGTGACTCCATCAAGGCGCGTTTTTGCTTGAAAAACGCGCCTTTGCCATTTAGCCCGTTCTAACCAAGGCGCGAAACGCGCGTGACAGGATGAAGGGACAGGATGGCAATGTTGGAGCCGGCCGATACCGTGGCCCGCGCATTTCTAAGCGTGGAGCGGTCGGCGACAGAACAGCGCTGGGTGTCGCGGTTGGATCAGGCCGGGCAGAACCGCGCGCTGGCCATGTCCCAGATACATGCCATTCCCGAATTGATTGCGCGGGTGCTGGCGGGGCGCGGCGTCGGTGTCGATGACGCCCTGGCGTTCCTTGATCCGACCATTCGTTCCCTGATGCCTGATCCGCATATGCTGACCGATTGCGAAAAGGCCGCCGAGCGGCTCGTGCGCGCCATCGAGACCGGCGAGAAGGTGGCGATCTTCGGCGATTACGATGTCGACGGCGCTGCCTCTTCGGCGCTGACGTATCGCTTTCTCGCGCATTTCGGGTTGACGCCGGAGATCTATATTCCCGATCGCATTTTCGAGGGCTACGGGCCGAACCCGGCGGCGATGCAGCAGCTTGCCGCCAATGGGGCGACGCTGATCGTGACCGTGGACTGCGGCTCCACCAGCCATGAGTCGCTTCAGGCCGCGAAGGACGCCGGAACGGATGTGGTGGTGATCGATCACCATCAGGTCGGCACGGAACTGCCGCCGGCGGTGGCGCTGGTCAACCCTAACCGGGAGGACGATCTTTCGGGGCAGGGGCATCTCTGTGCCGCCGGCGTGGTATTTCTTGTGATGGTGGCCACCTTGCGGCTGTTGAAGGACAGACGCAACCGGCAGGCCTTCACGCTCGATCTGCTGTCGCTGCTTGATATCGTCGCGCTTGCGACGGTCTGCGATGTGGTGCCGCTGAAAGGGCTGAACCGCGCTTATGTGGTGAAGGGCCTGATTGCCGCGCGGCATATGAACAATGCGGGACTTGCGGCGCTGTTCAAGAAGGCGGGGCTGGGCGGGCCTGTTACCCCCTATCACTTCGGCTTCCTGATCGGGCCGCGCATCAATGCCGGCGGCCGCATTGGCGATGCAGCCCTCGGCAGCCGTCTGCTGACGATCGACGATACGACGGAGGCGGAAGTCATTGCAGAGAAGCTGGACGAGTTGAACCGCGAGCGGCAGGCCATGGAAGCGGCGATGCTGGCGGAGGCGGAAGCCGAGGCGCTGTATGAGTATGGCGACGGCTCGGGTGCGGGTGTCATCGTCACGGCGCGTGAGAACTGGCATCCGGGCATCGTCGGCCTGCTTGCCTCGCGCTTGAAGGACCGTTTCCGTCGTCCGGCTTTCGCCATTGCCTTTGATCCTTCCGGCAAGGGTACCGGTTCAGGCCGCTCGATCAACGGCTTCGACATGGGCCGCATGGTGCGCGCCGCCGTGGAGACGGGATTGCTGGTCAAGGGCGGCGGGCACGCCATGGCGGCGGGCCTGACGGTGGAGCGTGCCAATCTCGGCAAGCTCAGGACTTTCTTTGAAGAAGCGGCCGCAAAGACGGTGAATGAGCTGGTGGAAAGCAGCGTGCTGAAGATCGATGGCGCCATCGGCGCTTCGGGCGCGACATTGCAGCTTGTCGATCAGCTGGAGCAGGCCGGTCCCTATGGTTCGGGCCATTCGCAGCCGATCTTTGCCGTGCCGGCGCATCGCCTGCGCGATGTGCGGCTTGTGGGCACAGCACACGTCAAGATCACGCTGGAGGCCATGGATGGCTCGCGGCTGGACGGTATCGCCTTTCGCGCTGCCGAAGCGCCTCTGGGGCAGATGCTGTTGAATGCGCGCGGCAGGAACATCCACGTTGCAGGCACAGTGGGTGCCGATCTCTGGCAGGGCCAGAGGCGCGTCCAACTGCGCGTGCTGGATGCGGCTTTCGCGCCCTGACGGGGCTTCCAAACAGTTCTGAATTTTACTGAAACAATGCTGGATGGGCACATCAAATGTGCTCCGGCGTCTTTACGCGATGCGTGAAGATCTCGATGCAGGCTATTGATTTTCTGGGAGAAGCAAGTGGCACGCCCTAGGGGAGTCGAACCCCTCTTTTCAGAATGAAAATCTGACGTCCTAACCGATAGACGAAGGGCGCGTGCGCTTGTGGTGTGGCGCCCTTATAGTCAGGCTCCCGAAGGTCTGCAAGCGGAAAAATTGATTTTTTCCGCTTCGAGACGAGTTTTTTTATAGACGCTGAAAGGGCTGTGGAAAACTGCGGCGGACCTGGTCAAGACCTTGAAATATCGCCCCTATCGCCGTGAACCGGCAATGCGCTTGCGTCTCGTACGACACCGGGGAGGCGGCTTCCCAACCCTTAGCTGGCATCAAGCTGCAGTCCGAGACGAACAGGCGCTGTGATCGAGGTGAGGGGAAAGGCAAGCCGGTTGATTTGACCGATGGCATTTCGTCCGGCTTGCCTTCCATCGGGGGGGACTACAATCTAACGTGTCGCCCGGGAATCGGTTCCGCAGCAATGTTGACGCGCGACAAATTCGCGACGTGGAAGGTTGGGTTCAAATCTTTTAAGATGGAGGACACGAAGGCAAGTGGCACGCCCTAGGGGAGTCGAACCCCTCTTTTCAGAATGAAAATCTGACGTCCTAACCGATAGACGAAGGGCGCGTGCGCTTGTGGTGTGGCGCCCTTATAGTCAGGCTCCCGAAGGTCTGCAAGCGGAAAAATGCATGATTTGACAAAAAAATGACATGGGTGGCCGGAAGCCTTGGAAAACAAGGATTCTTGTTGCGTAACAAATGGTTAAATGGTTGGGCTGCGTTTTTTCTTTTGCAATATGGCGCGGCTTCGACCGCCTTGTGAAACATGTCGTTTCTCACGAGGGCAGCTCGCGAAAATCAAGTCAGGTATTTTCCATATATCAGCAGGCCCGAGAGTATTATTATGAGTGCATTGATCGCGTATGCTATCCACCGCACGAAATTTGATTTTGGGGGACTGCCGGATACCATGCCACTCAATACATCCCCCAGAAATACAAGCAAACTATCCATCGCAATATGTCCAAAGCAGCGATCAAGTTTTCGCCATGAATATATCAGGTTGACCAATTAGAAATTCAAGCATTGCTGCTTCGGTCAGGAATAAAATAATCAATATCTCCGTTTCTACTTTCGGCTCTCTGTTTCAGTCTCAAAAAAGAAACGGGACCGTGAGGTCCCGTTTCTGAGTTCGCAATTGAAAAACGTCCGCCCCAGACGCCTGTCTACGATCAATGCAGAATCTGGCTGAGGAACAGCCGTGTGCGCTCGTGCTGGGGATTGTCGAAGAATTCGGCGGGCGAATTCTGTTCGACGATCTGGCCCTGGTCCATGAAGATGACGCGGTTTGCGACCTGGCGGGCAAAGCCCATTTCGTGGGTCACGCACAGCATGGTCATGCCGTCTTCGGCAAGGCTGACCATGGTGTCGAGCACTTCCTTGACCATTTCCGGATCGAGCGCCGAGGTTGGTTCGTCGAACAGCATGATCTTCGGCTTCATGCAGAGCGAACGGGCGATCGCCACACGCTGCTGCTGACCGCCGGAGAGCTGGCCGGGGTACTTGTGCGCCTGCTCGGGGATCTTGACGCGCTTCAGATAGTGCATCGCCACTTCTTCGGCTTCCTTCTTGGGCATCTTGCGAACCCAGATCGGCGCCAGCGTGCAGTTTTCGAGGATCGTCAGATGCGGGAAGAGGTTGAAGTGCTGGAACACCATACCGACTTCACGACGCACTTCGTCGATCTTCTTGAGGTCGTTGGTAAGCTCGATGCCATCGACCTGGATCGAACCCGACTGGTGTTCTTCCAGCCGGTTGATGCAGCGGATCATGGTCGACTTACCCGACCCGGAAGGACCGGCGATGACGATGCGCTCGCCCTTCATGACCTTCAGGTTGATGTCGCGCAATACGTGGAAATCGCCATACCACTTGTTCATGCCGGTGATTTCGATTGCGACGTCCGTTGTCGAGACGGCCAGTTTTTTTGCTTGGTTTTCTGCCATTTTGAGCGTCCCTTATCGTTTATGCCCGGTGTCGAGGTGCCGTTCCATGAACAGCGAATAACGCGACATGCCGAAGCAGAATATCCAGAATACGAAGCCTGCGAAAATATAGCCAGTCATGGCGGTGACCGGCGTCGCCCAGTTCGCATCCGCTTGGTTGAGTGTGACAATACCGAGCAGGTCGAACATGCCGATGATCGAGACCAGCGACGTGTCCTTGAACAGCCCGATGAAGGTGTTGACGATGCCCGGAATGACGAGCTTCAGCGCCTGCGGCAGCACGATCAGCCTCGTCTTCTGCCAGTAGTTCAGGCCGAGTGAGTCAGCACCTTCATATTGCCCCTTGGGAATGGCCTGCAGACCGCCGCGGATCACCTCCGCCATATAGGCAGACGAGAACAGCGACACACCGACAAGCGCGCGCAGGAACTTGTCGAAGGTCCAGCCGTCGGGCAGGAACAACGGCAACATGATGCTGGCGAAGAACAGGACGGTGATCAGCGGGATGCCTCTGATGACTTCGATGAAGAGCACGCAGAGCATCTTGATGACAGGCAGGTTCGATCGCCGCCCGAGCGCCAGAAGAATGCCGAAGGGCAACGACACCGTGATCCCGAAGAAGGACAGGATGAGCGTCACCATGAGGCCGCCCCAGAGCTGCGTTTCAACCTTAGGCAGGCCGAAGACGCCGCCGATAAGCAGGAAAAACGCAATGAAAGGCAGGATGATGAAAAGCGCCAGCGCGTTGAGGCGCTTGAACGGCGCTTTGGGGATAAGCATGGGCACGAGCAGGATGGCAAATGTCACCATCACAAGGATGGGACGCCAGCGCTCATCGATCGGGTAGCGGCCAAAGACGAACTGCCCGAGCTTGGCGGACACGAAAGCCCAGCACGCGCCGGACTGGCCATCCGGTAGTGCGCCACCTTGCGAAACGGTCAGGCAGGCGAAACGATCGCTGCCGGTCCACACCGCATCGATGAAGAGCCACTTGATGATGGGCGGAACCAGATAGGCGAGCAGGGCAAGGGCGATCACCGTCAGGACAGTGTCCTTGGGTGTGGCGAAGAGTTTGGTGCGCAGCCAATGGCCGAAGCCGACCGCACTCGAGGGCGCGGGTCTGGCGTCCTCGATGGTCTGTCGCACGAAAGCGTGATTGCTTATTGTCATCGTTATCTCTCCACCAGGGCCATTTTCGCGTTGAACCAGTTCATGACCAGGGCCGTGAGCAGGGACAGCGAGAGATAAATGACCAGCCAGATCGCGACGACTTCAACCGCCTGACCCGTCTGGTTCAGGATCGTGCCGCCGACGGAGACGATGTCGGCGAAACCGACAGCGACTGCAAGCGAGGAGTTTTTCGTCAGGTTGAGAAACTGGCTTGTGAGTGGCGGGATGATGATGCGCATTGCCTGCGGCACGACGATCAAACGCGTCGTGGTGCTCGAGCGAAGTCCTAGCGCGTCCGCAGCCTCCGTCTGCCCCTTCGCCACGGCCTTGATGCCGCCGCGAACGATCTCGGCGATGAAGGAAGCGGTGTAGAAGGACAGGGCCAGGAACAGCGACATGAATTCCGGTGCCACGACTGAGCCGCCAGAAAGGTTGAACCGTCCGGCAATCGGGTAATCGAATGTCAGCGGTGAACCGAGCGCCAGAAATGTCGCGGCCGGAAGGCCGATGATGAGAAGTGCGGCCGTGATACCGGTGCGGAATTGCTGGCCAGTTTGTTCCTGTCGCGCCTTTGCCCAGCGATAAACGAAAAAACTGATGACGATTGCGACCAGAAAGGCGAGCGGTATCAGCCAGGTGCCTTCTCCCCAGAGTGGTTTGGGAAAAAAGAAGCCGCGATTGTTGAGATAGCTTCCAAGCGGCAGCTCCAGCGAATCGCGCGCCTGCGGCAGAACCGAGATGACGCCCTTGTACCAGAAGAAGATGACGAGCAGCGGCGGGATGTTGCGGAAGATTTCCACATAGGCCTGCGCGAGCTTCGAGATCAGCCAGTTATTGGACAACCGCGCGATACCGACGATAAAACCGATGATCGAGGCGGCGATGATGCCGAAAAATGCGACCTGGATCGTGTTGAGAATACCAACGATCAAAGCCCGGCCATAGGTCGAGTCGCTCGTATAAGCGATCAACGACTGGCCGATATCGAAACCGGCTCTTCCATCGAGGAAGCCAAAGCCGGACGAAATGTTTGACCGTTGAAGATTGGTGATCGTATTCGTCACGATGACCCAGACGAAGGCGGTCAGGATGACGACTGTCAGGACCTGATAGAAAATGCCGCGAATGCGTGGATCGTAGATAAGTGACGACGCGCTTTGCGCGCGCGATCGTTGCGAACTGACCGCGTTGCCTGCCATAGGCACCTTTCCCTTTTATATGCTCTTTGCGAGCTTATTTATATAATTCTAAAATGGAGGCCGGGCGTTGCCCAGCCTCCCGTCGTGATCTAGCCGATGATGGGGCCGATCAACGGACCGGCGGTGCGTATTGCAGGCCGCCCTTGGTCCACAGCGCGTTCTGGCCGCGCTCGATCTTCAGCGGAGAGCCTGCGCCGACGTTGCGGTCGAAGACTTCGCCGTAGTTGCCCACCAGCTTGACGATGTTGTAGGCCCAGTCATTGCCAACGCCGAGATCGGTACCGATCTTGGTGCCTTCTTCCGTGCCGAGCAGACGCTTCACGTCCGGGTTGGCGCTGGTCTTCTGTTCGTCGACGTTCTTGGAGGTGATGCCAAGTTCTTCGGCGTTGACCATGGCGTAATGAACCCAGGTCACGATGTCGAACCACTGGTCGTCACCCTGGCGGACGGCTGGGCCAAGCGGCTCCTTGGAGATGACCTCAGGCAGAACGATGTTGTCGTCAGGGTTCTTCAGCTTCAGGCGGATTGCATAGAGACCCGACTGGTCGGTGGTGTAGACGTCGCAACGACCAGAATCATAAGCAGACGTCGCGTCGGATTCCTTTTCGAAAACCACCGGATTGTACTGCAGATTGTTGGTCTTGAAATAGTCGGCGAGATTGAGTTCGGTGGTGGTGCCGGTCTGAACGCAGACGGCGGCGCCGGAAAGCTCAAGGGCGGACTTCACGTTGAGGCCCTTCTTGGCGATGAAGCCCTGGCCGTCATAATAGTTGACGGTACGGAAGTTGAAGCCGAGCGACGTGTCGCGGCTGATGGTCCAGGTGGTGTTACGGGTCAGAACGTCGACTTCACCGGACTGGAGAGCCGGGAATCGGTCCTTGCTCGAAAGAGCGACAAACTTCGCCTTGGAAGGGTCACCGAAAACCGCTGTGGCAATACCACGGCAATAGTCCACATCGATGCCGGACCATTCGCCCTTGTCATCGGGATTGGAGAATCCCGGAATGCCGGCGCTGACGCCACAGGTGACGAAACCTTTGCCCTTCACATCCTGAAGCGTCGCAGCCGAAGCGACCGAGGCTCCTCCCAAAACTGCTGCGCCGATAGCGGCCGACAGAATTGCCTTTTTCATTTTTCCCAACCTTTTGTTTGTTATCGTCGATGGAAGAGGACCGGCATGTTTTCTTTTACCCCAGCTCCCCCTTCAGCAAGACCTTTTCGATCCGCTTTTTCTATCACAATCGCAATTGGCAGCGGGGTCAAGACGTGGGGACAATAATTGTGCCTATAAAACGGAATTTTCCAAATTTTGGTCGGGAAGTGTGCAAAGGGTGAAAATATAAGCATATTTTTGCGAGAAAATGCACTTGCACGAATTTTGTATACTTCTTGTATGCTGCTCCATGATGGATCAATTTGCCCGCCTCGAGGCTCTTCGCGGGACTTGACCTTGCGGTGTGCTCTCAGCATTGTCGCACGCGTCACTGTTCCTTCGAAAGCTGATCTGAAATGACCAAGACCAATGACCTGCGTTCCGCCGCAGGTGTGAATACGCGCCTGACCCATGGCGGCAACGATCCCGCGGACTGTTTCGGTTTCGTCAATCCTCCCATCGTGCGTGGCTCGACCGTGCTTTTTCCCGATGCGGAGACGCTTTCGACCGAAGACCAGAAATACACCTATGGCACCCATGGTACGCCGACGACGGACGCGCTCTGCAATCTGGTCAACGAGCTGGAAGGTTCTTTCGGAACCATTCTCGTCCCGTCGGGCCTTGCGGCGATTACCGTGCCGTTCCTTGCCTATCTCGGTGCTGGCGATCATGCGCTGATCGTTGATTCCGTCTATTTCCCCACCCGCCGTTTCTGCAACACCATGCTGAAGAAGCTGGGCGTGGAGGTGGAGTATTACGATCCCGCGATCGGGGCTGGCATCGAGGCGCTTATCCGACCAAATACGAAGCTCGTGCATCTGGAAGCGCCGGGTTCCAACACCTTCGAGATTCAGGATGTCCGGCTGATCACTGACATCGCTCACCGGCATGATTGCGTGGTGACCATGGACAATACCTGGGCGACGCCGCTTTATTTCAAGCCGCTCGATTTCGGCGTCGATGTCTCCATTCACGCCGCCACCAAATATCCCTCGGGCCATTCCGACGTGCTGATGGGCTTCGTTTCGGCCAATGAAAAGTACTGGAAAGCGCTTTATCAGGCCAACACCAATCTCGGCATCTGCGTCACCCCCGACGATGCCTATCAGATCCTGCGCGGCATGCGCACCATGGGGATCAGGCTGGAACACCATCAGAAGAGCGCGCTGGATATCGCGCAATGGCTCGAGGGTCGCGACGACGTTGTGCGCGTGCTGCATCCGGCCTTGCCGAGCTTTGCCGGGCATGAACTCTGGAAGCGTGATTTCAAGGGCGCGAGCGGTGTCTTCTCCTTCGTATTGAAGGCGGAAGAGGGCAAATACAAACAGACGGCATCTGCCTTCCTTGATGCGCTGACGTTCTTCGGGCTCGGCTATTCCTGGGGCGGCTACGAATCGCTTGCCGTATCGGTATCGCTCGTCGACAGAACGATTGCGAAGGGCCCGTCGGAAGGACCGGTCATCCGTCTGCAGATCGGGCTCGAGGATGTCGCCGATCTCAAGAAAGACCTCGAGGCCGGTTTTTCAGCCGCGGCCGGGGTCTGAGCCCAGCCCTCAGCCCCTGGCGTGATAGCCGTAGAGCCAGTCGAAGTCCTTCAGGAAAGCTTCCGGGGGACGGGTGGAAAATACCAGGTCCCGTGCGATGCGCACCGGGCCTCTGGCATGATAGGCAAAACGATTGAGAGAGGCCCGCTTGCGGGCCTTTTCTATGCGCGGCAGGCGCAGCGCCTCGAAGGCGGCGAGGGCCTGCGGCACGGGCAGGGGCTTTTCGCCGTTACTACCTGCCATCGTTCCCGCAAGTTCGAACGCATCCTCTATTGCCATGGCCGCACCCTGGGCGGCGAAGGGCATCATGGCGTGTGCGGCATCGCCGATCAGCACCGTGTCGCGGCCATTGTGCCAGCGGCCGGGGCCGGCCTGGTAGAGCGGCCAGAAGGTCGGATTTTCAGATGAATCGAGCAATCGGACGATGTCAGGGCTGAAGTCGCGAAATTGCTCCAGCAAAAGGGCTTTCTGCCGCCCGCTTGATTCCGCCCGCCACGTCGCACCGGGATCGGCGCCGAGCGCGATGGCGACGATGTTGAAGCCACCGACTTCCTTCAGCGGATAGGCAACGATATGGCCACGGGAGCCGAGATAGGCCGTGACGGTGGTTTTGTTGAAGGCGGACGGCACCTCTTCTGCGGCGACGGTGAAGCGCCAGGCGACATTGCCCGAGAAGGTGGCGGTGGGTGCCGCCGGCACGGAGAAACGGGCCGCCGACCAGACGCCGTCGGCGCCGACGATCAGATCGTGATCACGAAACGTCGTTGCGGCAATGACATCGGCGGTGGCGTTTTCGATACGTTTGCCGAGATGCAGCCGGCAGAGGGGATTGCGTGTCACCGCCTGGAGAAGCGCGCTTTGCAGCGTCGAGCGGTGTAGCACCCCATAGGGTGCGCCCCAGCGGCTGCGGGCGACCGCGCCCATTGGCAGAGAGAGCAGCGTGGTCAGCGATTTTCCGGAGGCGAGGTCGACGCTGACCGGTTCGGTCCAGCGCGCCTCGATGTCAGGCAGGACGCCGAGCGTGGCCAGAATGCGGGCGGCATTGGGGGAAAGCTGCAGGCCGGCGCCGACTTCCGCCAGCTCGCCGGTCTGTTCGATGATGTCGCAGTCTATACCGTGCCGGGCAAAAGCAAGGGCAGCGGTGAGACCGGCAATGCCGGCACCGATAATGGCTACGGATTTTATGGGCATGATGCGCCCCGATCAGGAAGAGTGGAAGGTCAGGCGGCCTTCACATGGAAAACACAGCCCGGAGGATTGGTCTGCTCGGCCTTCAGCGACGGGTTGTAACGGTAAAGGGTGGAGCAGTAGGAACAGACCTTCTCATTGTCGTCGCCCATATCGATGAAGATATGCGGATGATCGAAGGGCACGGAAGCGCCGGTGCACATGAATTCCTTGACGCCGATCTCGATTACGCTGTGTCCGCCATCGTTCTGGAAGTGGGGAATGGAATGCCCGGCCATGTTCGTCTCCAAATGCAATATCGTTATCGAGCCGCAATCCGTCTTCTCGCATCGGCTCGTCGTTGCGGATATGTAGCCTCAAACGCATTGCATCTCCATAAAAATCGTCAGCAAAACATGTTCAATCTTGCGCTTTCCTGCCATATGGTCCGGCAAAAAGGATGTCCTTGATGAATCTCAACCTGCCGCAATTTTCCGATTTTTCCCATGACGGCCTTCGCCTTGCCTATTTCGATGAGGGCGATCCGGCGGGTGATCCGGTTCTACTGATCCACGGCTTCGCCTCCAGCGCCAATGTCAACTGGGTGCATCCCGGCTGGGTGAAGACGCTGGGAGAGGCGGGCTACCGGGTGATTGCCATCGACAATCGCGGCCATGGTGCAAGTGACAAGCCACATGATTCCGAGGCCTATTACCCGTCGGTCATGGCAGGGGATGCCGTGGCGCTGCTCAATCATCTCGGCATCGCGGAAACGCATGTGATGGGCTATTCCATGGGTGCGCGGATTTCCGCCTTTCTGGCCATGGCTCATCCGGAACGTGTGCGTTCGCTGGTGTTCGGCGGGCTCGGCATCGGCATGGTGGAAGGTGTGGGCGACTGGGATCCGATCGCGGAGGCGCTGCTTGCCCCTTCGCTCGATGTGGTCACCCATGAGCGCGGCCGCATGTTCCGCGCCTTTGCGGACCAGACCAAAAGTGACCGGCTGGCGCTTGCCGCCTGCATCGAGACATCGCGGGTTCTCGTCACGCGCGAACAGGCACAAAAGATCGATGCCCCGACGCTGATCGCGGTTGGAACGAAGGACGACATCGCCGGATCGGGTGCGGAGCTGGCCGCGATCATGCCGCATGCGCGGGCGATCGACATCCCCGGCCGCGACCATATGCTGGCCGTTGGCGACCGGGTGTTCAAGGCGGCGGTGCTGGAGTTTTACCGCTCGCTTTGATGTGGGGCATGTCCAGCAAAACCGGAGCCCGGTTTTCCGTCCACAAATGCGGCAACGCGGAGGATGGCAAGAAACGGTTTTTTATGCTGCATGAAGAAAAACTGAAGCATTGCCGTCTTTAAAGTCGTCATTCGAATCCCATTTCTAATGCGCGTCTTTTTTTGTATAAAGAACGACCAATGCAAACGAGGAGACCATTCATGGTCGCACGTACTGAGGCCCGTCAGCCTGAACAGCTGGCGATCGTTGATCCGATCTGGGGCAGCCTGCTGAATGAGGCCCGAAGCGCTGCGGCGCAGGACCCGCTGCTGTCAGCCTTTCTCTATTCGACGATCCTCAATCACCGCTCTCTCGAAGAATGTGTGATCTACCGTATCTGCGAGCTCCTTGATCATCCCGACATGCAGGCAGTTCTTCTGCGCCAGACCTTCCAGGACATGCTGGAGGACTGGCCGGAATGGGGAAGTGTGCTGCGCGTCGATATCCAGGCCGTTTACGACCGCGACCCCGCCTGCACGCGCTTCATGGAGCCGCTGCTTTATTTCAAGGGGTTCCAAGCTATCCAGACGCATCGCCTTGCCCACTGGCTGCTGCAGAAGGGCCGCAAGGATTTGGCGCTTTATCTGCAAAGCCGCTCGTCGAGCATTTTCCAGACGGATATCAATCCGGCCGCGCGCATCGGCAAGGGCATCTTCCTCGACCATGCCACCGGACTGGTGGTTGGTGAGACCGCCGTTATCGGCGACAACGTTTCGATCCTGCATGGCGTGACGCTTGGCGGCACCGGCAAGGAGGGGGCAGACCGCCATCCGAAGATCGCCAATGGGGTGATGATCGGGGCAGGCGCAAAGATTCTCGGCAATATCGAGATTGGCAGCTGCTCGCGTATTGCCGCCGGATCGGTGGTGCTGAAACCCGTTCCGCCGAAGACCACGGTTGCCGGCGTGCCGGCGCGGGTGGTGGGAGAAGCAGGGTGTTCGGAACCCTCGCGTCTGATGGACCAGCTCATCGGGGCCGATATCTGAGAGGCCGTGAATATTGCACTCGTCCATGGGAAAGACATGGGCGATGTGCCGCTTTCACTTTACTTTCGCCTTTGTCCCATGCCAAAAGCGGCCCAACCCGAACCGCACAGGAGAATAGTGGTGAAAGCCGACGAAATCAAAAAACTCGACGCCTATTTCAAGCGCACCTTCAACGAGAAGATGATCGTCAAGGCGCGTCCGCGCAAGGATGATTCCGCCGAAGTGTATCTGGGCGAAGAGTTTCTCGGCGTCGTCTACATCGATGACGAAGACGGCGACCGCTCGTACAACTTCTCCATGGCGATCCTTGACGTCGATCTCTGATCGGCACCATCCGGTGACGGATGGGTTTTCGCATTAAAACAGTCGCCCGTGGTGGTTACACCGCGGGCGATTTGTTTTGTCGCTGGGTGATTTTCATCATCAGCCGCTCCTGCGGTCGCAATGTCACCCGCATCAGCGGTTCCGCCGACGCCATGGTTCTGTTTTCGAGGTGGTTCTTCTGAAGGATGACGGCAAGGATCGCCACGGCCTCCATCATCGCGAAAGCATTGCCGATGCAGACGCGCGGCCCGGCGCCAAACGGCATATAGGCGTAGCGATGGCGCGCTTTCACCTTTTCGGGTTCGAAGCGTGACGGGTCGAAGCGTTCTGGCTCGTCCCACAGCGCCGTGTGCCGGTGAACGGCATAAATCGGAACGTACAAAACGGTTCCGGCCGGGATATCGTGTTCGCCAAGCCGGAAGTCCTGCAGCGCGGTGCGCGTGATGACGGGGGCAGGCGGGTAAAGCCGCATCGCCTCCGAAAACACCTGTCTGACGTAGGCGAGATTGGCGATATGTTCGGCCGCGACCGGCTCACCGCCGGTAACGGCCTCGATTTCCTCGACAGCTTTTCTTTCCGTTTCCGGGTTCTGCGACAGAAGGTGGAAGGTCCAGGCAAGGCCGAGCGCCGTCGTTTCATGGCCGGCGGTAATGAAAGTCAGCAGATTGTCGATGATTTCCTCATCGCTCATCATGCGGCCGGTTTCCGGGTCTTTGGCTTCCAGCAGCATGGAGACGAGATCGGGTCGGTCGGTCGGGTTTTTCCGCCGGCCGGTGATCACCGTCGCAAGGCTGGCGCGCAGATAATCGACAGCGGCGCGGGATTTTCGCCGGCCGGGATGCGGCAGCCATTCCGGCGCACCCAGCATGGCGAGCGCGAAGGTCCAGCCTGTCGGCTTCAGATAATCGGTAATGCTCTGTTCGACACGCGCAATATCGATGCCATATCCGCCGGACATCATGGTTTCGACGATGATGTCAAAGGTGGTCCGCATCATTTCATGACCGATATCGATGTCGGCGGTGGAAGACGAGCGCCAGCGTTTTTGCGTGCGCCGCGCCGTCTCGATCATGACGGGTAGCAATTCCAGCAGCTTTTCATGGCGGAAGGCGGCGGCGACGGATTGCCTTTGCCATTTCCAGTGATCGCCATCAGCCGTCAGAAGCCCCTGGCCAAGCGCGGGGCCGAGTGCCCGGCGTACATCTTCACCCTTGCCGAGGAGAGCGGCATTCTTCACCAAAGCCTCGTGGATCAGCACCGGATCGGCCAGATGAACCCGCATGACACCGCCGAGGCGGGTAAACACCGCCGGTTCGCTGAAAATCTCCGGCGGCAATGCCTTCAAAGGGTTGCGGATAAGGGAAAGGGCGAGACGTGCCGTGGCGAGTTTCGATACGGGTTGCGCCCCGGTCGTATCGGTGGACGGGGTGCGAAAGCCGATTTCGGTCATCTTCAGGTCCTTTATGCCCGTTGAACAATGGCAACTTGCTGTTAAGGTGCATACCTTATTTTGACTGATTTAAGGTGAGTACCTTAAATTTCAATAGCGGGATGCGATTTCGATAATGAGCAATGATGCGGAACGGCCGGCGCGCGCTCGATCCTCCACGCGCGACAGGATTCTGGACGCCGCTCTCGATCTCTTCAACGGGCGGGGGCCAGACCGTGTGACAACGGCGGAGATTGCCGAAGCGGTGAAGATCAACGAGGGCAATCTCTATTACCATTTCCGTACCAAGGAATTGCTGGTTCTTGCCCTGTTTGCGCGTTTCGAGGTCGATGCGGTGGCGTTGGTCGCAAGTGTCGATAGGGCGGATGAAGGGGCGGCGGAAACCTATGCCGGTTTCCTGCGGCAATGGTTCTCGCTGGTGTGGAATTACCGCTTTCTGTTTCGTGATCTCGTCGGTCTGCTTGCGCTCGCGCCGGGGCTGGTGGAGCCGGTGAGGACGATAAGTGCTGCGATGCGGCTTGCCGTCGGAGACATTATCGGGCGCATGCAGAAAGCGGGGCTCATAACTATTCCCGAAAGCGAGCGCGATGCGGTTTTGACCAATCTGTGGATCGTCTCGACCTATTGGGCCGCCTATCTCGCTCTGCAGGAAGGTGTCAGCGAATTTGGGCCGCAGCAACTGGAGTGGGGCTTGCGGCAGGTCTCAAGCCTGTTCAGGCCTTACCTCTCGGCGGACGCCATCGCCGCGCTCGAAGCGCTTGCCACAAGCGAAGCGTAATATCTCCAGTCGGAGACAGGAGACAAAAAACACCCGCGGCGAGATTGCCGCGGGTGCCTTCATTCCCTGGAAAAATTGTCGGTTATATCAGGCTGCCTTCAGCAGATCGCCATGCGGATCAAGCACGAACTTGGTGGCCGCGCCCTGATCAAAGCTTTCATATCCCTGCACGGCATCATCAAGGGCGATGATCTTGGCGTTGACGATATCGGCAATCGGCAGGCGGTCGTGCAGGATGGCCTGCATCAGCTGACGATTATATTTCAGCACCGGTGTCTGGCCGGTGTGGAAGGATTGCGCCTTCGCCCAGCCAAGGCCGAAGCGCAGCGACAGGGCGCCCTGCTTTGCCGCATTGTCAACCGCGCCGGGGTCTTCGGTGACGTAGAGACCGGGAATGCCGATGGAGCCGGCGGCGCGGGTAATCTCCATCATCTGGTTAAGAACGATGGCCGGCTGTTCGCCGCCGGAATGGCCGCGGGCTTCGAAGCCGACGGCGTCGATGGCGCTGTCCACCTCATTGGTGCCGACGATCTCAGCGATCATGTCGCCCAGCCGGTCGCCCTTGGAAAGATCGACGGGTTCAAAACCGACTCTTGCCGCATGGGCGAGACGATCCTTGTTGAAATCGCCGACCATGACAACGGCCGCACCCAGAATGCGGGCGGAGGCGGCGGCGGCAAGACCGACCGGGCCGGCGCCGGCGACATAAACCGTGGAGCCGACGCCGACGCCTGCCTTGACCGCGCCATGGAAGCCGGTCGGCAGAATGTCTGATAGCATGGTAAGGTCGCGGATCTTCGACATCGCCTTGTCGCGATCGGGGAATTTCAGAAGGTTGAAATCGGCATAAGGGATCGTGACATAACGGGCCTGTCCGCCGATCCAGCCGCCCATATCGACATAACCGTAAGCGCCGCCGGCGCGTGACGGGTTCACCGTCAGGCAGACGCCGGTATCCTGCGACTTGCAGCAGCGGCAACGGCCGCAGGCGACGTTGAACGGCACGGAGACGATGTCGCCGACCTGCAGCATTTCGACGTCGATGCCTTTTTCGATGACTTCGCCGGTGATTTCATGGCCAAGGACGAGGCCCGGCATCGCGGTGGTGCGGCCGCGCACCATGTGCTGGTCGGAGCCGCAGATATTCGTGGAAATCACCTTGAGAATGACGCCGTGCTCGATGCGGCGGCCATCCGGCGCCTCAAGCTTCGGGTCGTCGATGTCGCGGACTTCGACCTGGCCTGGTTTCAGGTAAACGACGCCTCTGTTCCTGCTCATATCCATCTCCTCCGTGGTTTGAACATCAATGCCGGCCCGCTCCTCCGCGGGCATAATTTTATCGAAATGCACTTCAACCGTTCCGACGCGAAATCCCGCGTCGAAGGATGTGCGAGATTTTGAGCTGTAAACTCAGTTACCCGGATAGCCTCTCAATCATCGCATCGCGGCCACCGAAATGTTGCGGAGGTCGGCTATCTGGCTGACAACTCCTCCTCGGCCCGTACATCGCCAACAAACCATGGGAAACGCAGTTTGTCCTTCGGAAATACGACACGCCGTGTGGTCGCAACGACACGTAATCCGACATATTCGTTCTTCACTCAGCAGACGAAAGCCTTCATGATAATTTGTCTGGATCGATGGCGAAATCGGCTACCGGCAGGAATAACCCAAAGCAGCAAAGAGGCTTGGGAAGAATGGCGGCCGCTCTTCGCATAAAATTTATATTGTAGTCGATAAATTGCACTGTGTGTTTTTGGAGTTTAATATGTCTGTATTTAAGAAAATATATTTTGCTTTATCCGCATTTATTGTTGCTCCGCATATTTTTTTACTTATGTCATCGCGGCATGATAATCCAATATTCAGAGACATAGAAGTGTGGAGCGAAAAACTTCTTGGAAAGAAGATAAGTGGGCGATCAGGCCTCGTCGCAAGTGTGGTAGAGTTGTTGTCTCTGGCGCCGGAATTTCGTAATCTTTTTTATTATCGCGTACCGCGAGCGCGTTTTTTTAAGTTCCTGTCCCGCCCTGAAAATACGCTGCACATTCACACCCGGACCATCGGCCCCGGCTTTTTTATTCAGCACGGCTTCGCCACAATTATCTCTGCGGAGTCGATCGGCGCAGATTGCTGGATTAACCAACAGGTAACGATCGGCTATGTCGACTCGACCGGGGCGCCTAAAATAGGCGACAACGTAACGATCAACGCAGGCGCGAAAGTGCTCGGGAACATCGTTATTGGCGACAACGCGAAAGTTGGTGCCAACGCTGTTGTCGTCAAAAATATCCCGGCAGACTGCGTTGTTGTCGGGGTTCCCGCCCGTATTATAAGGCGTGCCGGAGCAAGGGTCGACGAAGCGCTGTAGAGCGCCTATCTGTCGAGCGGTTTCCTGAGGCGGCCGGCGGCATCCTGGATATATTGCCATGCCACGCGACCCGAGCGCCCGCCACGGGTCGTCGCCCATTCCAGGGCTTCGTGATGGAGGGTGTCGCGGTCGAGACCCAGATCGAAATGCTCTGCATAGCTGTCGATCATCGTCAGATAGTCTTCCTGACTACATTTGTGGAAGCCGAGCCACAGGCCGAAACGATCCGACAGCGACACCTTTTCCTCGACCGCTTCCGAGGGATTGATGGCGGTTGACTGTTCGTTCTCCATCATATGGCGCGGCAGGAGGTGACGGCGGTTGGAGGTCGCATAAAAGAGGACATTGTCGGGCCGCCCTTCAATACCGCCATCAAGGGCCGCCTTCAACGATTTGTAGGCCGTGTCGTCATGATCGAAGGAAAGGTCGTCGCAAAACAGAATGACGCGCTGATCCGAGATTTTCAGTATGTCGAGCAAAGCGGGCAGGGTGTGGATGTCCTCGCGGTGCACTTCCACCAGCTTCAGGGAAACGCCGCTTGCGGCGCGCACATCTTCGTGAACGGCCTTCACCAGCGAGGATTTTCCCATGCCGCGCGCGCCCCACAGCAGCACGTTGTTGGCGGCAAAACCTTCCGCGAAACGCAACGTGTTTTCGTGGAGGATGTCACGCACATGATCGACGCCGCGAATGAGTTTCAGTGCGATGCGGTTGGGGCGGGGAACCGGCTGAAGGAAAGAGTTCAGCGGCGCCCAGACGAAACAATCCGCCGCATTCCAGTCGTTTGCAGCGGGTGCCGGTCCGGCAAGCCGCTCCACGGCGTTGGTGAGCCGGCGCAGTTCTGAAAGAAGCAGGGAGGCCGTTTCTTCTCGAATCATGGTGTTTCTTCCGCTTGTCTGGTGTTCAAAACTCTGTTTTGCGCCCGGCCTAGCATGGTGTTTCCGGCCCATAAAGGCTAAGAGGTCCGGAATCGGTACGGCGAGGGCCCTGCATCTGTTGCAATCCCGGCGTTCCCCACTATATTCCGGCGGCTTGAAAGCTGGGGCGGCATACGAGGTCGTGCCGTAATCGTTGAGGAGTTTTATATGTTTTTTAGTCAAGCTTTTGCCCAGGACGCATCGGGCGGCGCATCGGGCTTCGGTTCCGGCCTTGAGATGCTTTTCCTGTTTGCGCCGCTTATGGTCGTCTGGTATTTTTTCCTCATCCGCCCGCAGCGCGCGCAGATGAAGAAGCGCCAGGAGACGCTGACCAGCATTCGCCGTGGCGATCAGGTCGTTCTTGGCGGCGGCATCGTTGGCAAGGTGACCAAGGTCATTGACGACAATGAACTCGAAGTCGAAATCGCCGAAGGCGTGAAAATCCGTGCTGCCCGCGCTTATATTGCCGAAGTGCGTGTGAAGGGCGAAGTGGTCAAGACGGAAGCCGCTTCCTGATCCTGCCGGACAACCGGATGCCCGATTGCGAATTTTGACGGGTTGCGCTGTCCGTGCAACCCCAACCCTGACCGAGATCGAAATGCTTCATTTTTCCCGTTGGAAAACAGTCTTCATCTGGCTGCTTGTGCTGGCAAGCGTCTTCATCGCCTCTCCCAACCTGTTTTCGGAAAAACAGCTGGAGAGCATGCCTGCCTGGTACAAGGACAACAAGGTAACGCTCGGTCTCGACCTTCAGGGCGGCTCGCACATCATGCTCAAGATCGAGCGTTCCGACATCGTCAAGGAACGGCTTGAGACGATCGTCGGCGATGTGCGCACACAGCTTCGCGACGCCAACATCCGCTATTCGGGGCTCACCGGTAACGGCCAGCAAATTCAGGTTCGCATCAGCGATCCCGCGCAGATGGAAGCCGCCAAGACCGCACTTCGTGATCTGACGCAGCCGGTGTCTGCCGGAACGCTGGTCGGCGGTTCCATTACAGAAGTGACGATGAATGACGGCGGCGACAGTCTGCTGCGCCTCAACCTGACGGATGAGGGCATCGATTACCGTCTGTCATCGGCCGTTTCGCAGTCGATCGAAGTCGTGCGCCGCCGCGTTGACGAAGTCGGCACGACCGAGCCGCTCATCCAGCGGCAGGGTTCCGACCGCATCATCGTGCAGGTGCCGGGTCTTCAGGATCCGCAGCGCCTGAAATCGCTCCTCAACCAGACTGCAAAGCTGTCCTTCCGCATGGTAGACACGACCATGCCGGCGCAGGACGCCATGAACGGCCGTCCGCCCGCAACCTCGGAAGTTCTCTACTCGCAGGACGATCCGCCGGTTCCCTATCTGGTGGAGCGTCGCGCACTCGTGTCCGGCGACAATCTCGTCGATGCACAGGCAAGCTTCAACCAGCAGACCAACGAACCCGTCGTCACCTTCCGCTTCGACAGCCGCGGCGCGCAGCGCTTTGCGCAGGCGACACAGCAGAATGTCGGCAAGCCTTTCGCCATTGTGCTCGACAATCAGGTTATTTCCGCGCCTGTCATCCGCGAGCCCATCATCGGCGGTTCGGGACAGATTTCCGGTAGTTTCTCGGTGCAGGGTGCGAATGATCTCGCGGTTCTGCTGCGAGCCGGTGCACTGCCGGCCACGCTAACGGTCGTTGAAGAACGCACCGTCGGTCCGAGCCTCGGTAACGACTCCATCACCGCGGGCCTTACGGCCAGCGCCATCGGCGCCGTTGGCGTCCTCATCTTCATGTTCGTCTTCTACGGCTTCTTCGGCCTGCTGGCGAATATCGCGCTTATCGTCAACGTCGTAATGTTGATCGCGGTGTTGAGCGTCATCGGGTCAACGCTCACCTTGCCCGGTATCGCCGGTATCGTCTTGACGATCGGTATGGCGGTGGATTCCAACGTTCTGATCTATGAGCGAATACGCGAAGAGGTGAAGAGCGGCAAACCGCTGATCCAGGCGCTGGATAATGGTTTTACACGCGCCTTTGCGACCATCATCGACGCCAACCTGACGACGCTGATCGTGGCGAGCGTGCTGTTCTACATGGGCACTGGTCCGGTCAAGGGCTTCGCCGTCACGCTTGCGGTCGGTATCATTACCACCGTGTTCACGGCCTATACGCTGACGGCCTGGATGTTCGGCTACTGGGTTCGCCGCAGCCGTCCGAAACATCTGCCGAAGGGTGTACGCACGGCCATGTTCGATGGTCGCGATATTCCCTTCATGCGTTATCGCCGCGTGGTTTTCATGATCACCGGTGTGATCATGCTCGCCTGCGTCGGCGGTTTCGTCGCCAAGGGTCTGAACCTCGGCATCGATTTCCAGGGTGGCTCGGTCATCGAAGTGCGCGCCAAGCAGGGTGAGGCAGATCTTGCTGACATCCGCGAGCGTCTGAACCAGCTCAACCTCGGTGAAATCCAGGCTCAGAACTTCGGCTCGCCGCAGGATGTGCTCATCCGCATTCAGGCGCAGGACGGCGGCGAAAATGCCGAGCAGTCGGCCATCACGCTGGTTCGCGGCGAACTTGAGGACAAATACGACTTCCGTCGCGTGGAAGTCGTTGGTCCGGCCGTCTCCGGTGACCTGACCGTTACTTCCACGATCGGTGTCCTGCTCGCCATGGCGGCGATCATGGTCTACATCTGGGTTCGCTTCGAGTGGCAGTTTGCACTCGGTGCGGTCATCTCGATGGTGCATGACGTGGTCTTCACCATCGGCCTTTTCGTCTTCCTGGGTATAGAGTTCAACCTGACCAGTATCGCGGCGATCCTGACGATCATCGGTTATTCGCTGAACGACACTGTCGTCATCTACGACCGTGTCCGTGAAAACCTCCGGCGATACAAGAAGATGCCGCTTTCGATGATCATCGACGTATCGCTGAACCAGACCCTGTCGCGCACGATCCTTACCGGCCTGACCGTGCTTCTGGCACTGCTGGCACTGTATCTCTTCGGTGGCGAGGTCATCCGTTCCTTCACCTTCGCCATGTTGTTCGGCGTCGGTATCGGCGTGTTCTCCTCGGTCTATATCGCGGCTCCGGTGCTGATCGCCTTCAAGCTGCGTCCTGACAGCAAGGATGCGGAAGACGAAAAGGACGACAAGAAAGAAAACAACACCGGCGCCATTGGCGGCAAGCCTGCCGTCTGATGGCCGGCGGGATCGAAATACGCCCGGCCCACTTTCCCGGCCGGGCGCCCCTCGATGCTTATGGCAATGGCGGCTTCCGCTTTGCCGACATGTCGCATCGCGGCTCTCTTCTGCTTTTGCCCTCGGGCATTTACGGGTGGGAACCCATTGATGCGAAAGAATTGACCGTCGAGCATTTCGAAAAGGTTCTGGCGGAAGCGCAGGATATCGAAGTGCTGCTGATCGGCACGGGTGACGGCATGCGGGTCCTGCCGAAAGAATTGCGTGCGGCTTTTAAGGAGGCTGGCATTTCGATCGATCCGATGAGCACGGGTGCCGCGGTCCGGACCTATAATATCATCCTTTCGGAATCGCGCGCCGTAGCCGCGGCGCTGATTGCCGTCGAAGGCTGAGGGCGTTTCGCGCGCGGGGAACCATGGAACCCACAGAAAATCTCGACGTCTGCCTCGCGACGCTGCGCGACACCGATCGTGACCGTTATCTCGCCTGCCTTTTGTCGCCTGCCGACAAGCGCAATGCTCTGGCTGCCCTTTACGCCTTCAACGCCGAAATCGCCCGTATCCGCGATTCCGTGCGCGAGGCGCTGCCGGGTGAGGTGCGTATGCAATGGTGGCGTGACCTTGTCGACGGCAATCCGCACGGTGACAGCCAATCCCATCCGGTGGCCGCAGCGCTCCTGACGACGATCGAACACTATCGCCTGCCGCGCCCGGTGCTCGGCAATATGATCGAGGCGCGTATCTTCGATCTCTATGACGATCTGTTCGAGGATCGCAACGCGCTTGAGGGATACGCCGGCGAAACCGCCTCGGCCCTGATCCAGCTCGCAAGCCTCGTGCTTTCCGCCGAGGATGCCGCTCATAGCGCGGAAGCGGCGGGACATGCTGGTGTGGCCCAGGCCATGGCCGGCATGCTGCTGCTCATGCCGCTTCACCGGCGTCGCGGACAGGTCTATATTCCCGCTGACATGCTGGCCGCGGCTGGTCTTGATCGTGAAACCTTTCTTGCAGGTCAGGACAGGCAGCGTATCGGCATCGCCGTTGAAATTTTCGCCGCTCATGCGCTCGATCATATCGAGAAGGCAAGACGCGCGACGATCTCGAAAAACCTCTTTGCCGCCTATCTGCCCGTCGCTTTGTCCGGCCCGGTCATCGCTGCCGCCAGGAAGGCGGGGGCAGGGGTGTTCGACGGCGACCTGCAATTGTCGCAGCTTCGCCGGCAATGGTTGCTTGCGAAGGCCTCTTTCCTCAAGCGTTTCTGATCACAGGGCGCCTGTCACCAGGAGCCACACTTCACGCAAGCCTCGAGCTTTATGAATCCAGATTGGGTTCGTGTCGTTTCGAGTCGCGAATCGAAGGGTTTCGGTACTGAGGGAGCGTCCCGGATGAATTTGGCGATCTGGATTATCGTTTTCGTGCTGCTTGCGGTCTTTGCCGTTTATGCCTGGCGCATGTCGCGGGCGACCGAAGACGACAGCAGCCATGATGTGGGGCAGGCGATCATGGATTTCGCCCGTGCCTTTCCCAGTGAGGCGATCAGAAGCCTGCATATGACGGCGGATGGCGGCGCGGCTTTCGTGCGGCTGCATGATAACAAGGCCGGTTTCATGCGCAATATGGGGTCCCACTATGTCTGTGTGATGATCGATCCCGAGCGCATCCGGGTCGAAAGTCTGGAAACCGGTGATGGTTTCGTTGTCACCTTCTTCGATATGCCGAAATATAGCGGCTCATACCGCTTCAAATCTGCCGGAGAGGCGGCCGAGGTTTCGCTGTGGCTGCTTGGCAGCCTCGTGGAGGCGCAGGATCATCACGATGAAGGGCCGCTGCCCTCAGGCGTGTGAGCCCGCCTGCGTCATTGCCCTTCGAGCGGCGGGGTGGAGGCGGGCTGCTGGCGCTCGCGCCAGATGATGAACAGGCCGGATGCGACGATGATGAGGATGCCGAGCCATTTCGATGGGGTGGGGAAGTCCGAAAACAGCGCATAGCCGAGAATCGTCGCCGAGATGATCTCGAAATACTGGAATGGCGCCAGCAAAGACAGCGGTGCCAGCCGGAAGGCCCTGACGATCAGCAGGTGCATGTAGCCGGATAACGATCCCAGCAGAACCAGCAGGACAAGCGCAAAAGCGGATTGGGGAAGCGAGACAGCGAAGTCCTTGTCTCCCAGCGCATCGCCGGCAAAAAGTGCTGCCGCCATGAACAGCGTGCCGGCGATTCCGGACATGGTCTGCATGACAAGCGGGCTGTCGGCATCACCGATGGCGCGGTTCAGGAACAGATAAAGC
The DNA here is from genome assembly GCF_000092025.1 of Agrobacterium fabrum str. C58. NCBI lineage: Bacteria > Pseudomonadati > Pseudomonadota > Alphaproteobacteria > Hyphomicrobiales > Rhizobiaceae > Agrobacterium > Agrobacterium fabrum. The sequence goes on along the minus strand of NC_003062.2, from coordinate 1,546,081 downwards.
GTATAGAAAAAGGCGCAGGCGACCGGCAGGAGCGAGGTCCAGCCGAAGATTTCGAAACTCGGCTGGATGACGATCAGCGCACCGCCAAAACCCACCACGATCGCCGTCCAGCGTTTCCAGCCCACTCTGTCGCCGAGGAAGAGGGCTGACATCATCGTCAGCATGAAAGGCTCTACGAAATAGATCGCGAAGACATCGGCAAGTGGCATGTATTTGACGGCGGCGAAGAACATCAGGCTGGCGGACGCATGCAGCACGCCGCGCAGGCAGTTCATCCATGGTCGTTTGGCGCTGAACAGCGCCCCGGGTGACACCACCAGCAGCAGCGGCAGGGTGCACAGGACCTGAAAAAAGAATCGGTAGAAAGTCACCTGCGCCGGCGACATGCCGACGCTCACCGCCATGTATTTGGCGATCGCATCCATGACCGGCAGCACCAGCATGCAGCCCGCCATGATGGTCATGCCCTTGGCGATGTCGTTGAAACCGGTCTGGCTTGTCATGGGTCAGGCTACGCTTTCGACCAGAAGGTCTAACGGGAGGGGACGTCCGCAAGGCCGCCCCCTTCCAAAGGTCAGGCGGCCTTCTGGCGCGGCAGGCTCTTCATATCAATGACGAAACGATAACGCACATCGCTTTTTATCATGCGTTCATAAGCGTCATTGATCTGATCGATATCGATCATCTCGATTTCGCCGGCGATGCCTTTTTCGGCGCAGAAATCCAGCATTTCCTGAGTCTCGGGAATACCGCCGATCATCGAGCCGGCAAAGGTCTTGCGGCCGGGGATGAGGCTGAAGGCCATCACCGAAAGTGGCTTTTCCGGCGCGCCCACCTGCACCAGCGCGCCATCGCGTTTCAGCAGCGCCAGATAGGCGTCGATGTCGTGGTCGGCGGCGACAGCATCGATGATGAGATCGAGGCTCGAGGTAGCCTTCTTCATCTGCTCCGCATCGCGGGAGATGATCACCTCGTGTGCGCCGAGTTTTTTGGCATCCTCCGCCTTGCCGGGCGAGGTGGTGATCATCACGACAGTCGCACCCATGGCATTGGCGAGCTTGACGGCCATATGGCCGAGGCCGCCCAGACCGACGACGCCGACGCGTTTGCCGGGGCCGGCATTCCAGTGGCGCAGCGGCGAGTAGGTGGTGATACCAGCGCAGAGTAGCGGTGCTGCTGCCGCCGGATCGAGCCCTTCGGGAATATTGAGCACATAGCGGTCATCCACCACCACATGGGCGGAATAGCCGCCAAGCGTATGCGCGCCGCCGCCCATCGCCTTGTCAGGGGAGTTATAGGTGCCGGTCATGCCGTTTTCGCAATATTGCTCCAGCCCTTCGGCGCAGCTTGCGCATTCGCGGCAGCTATCGACGATACAGCCGACACCGACGCGGTCACCCGTCTTGAACCGGGTGACTTGCGCGCCCACCCGACCGACACGGCCGACGATTTCGTGGCCGGGGACGCAAGGGTAGAGGGAGCCCGGCCATTCGCTGCGGGCCGTATGGATGTCCGAGTGGCAGACGCCACAGAATTCTATCTCGATTTCGACATCGCGCGGACCGGGATCGCGGCGCCTGATGGTCGCGAGCTTCATCGGCGAAGAGCCGTCATCGCAGGCATAGGCGGACGTTGTGAACATGGTCGTTCCTCCTCTTATGGTGATCGATGCATCAAACACCGGCCTGCGACAACGGTTGCGGTGGGATCAGCCGCCTGCGCCGGTTTCGGGCACTGCCGGGCCAAAAACCTCCTCAAAGGCCTCGCGCAGCAGAACGTCGACGTCGCCGATCATAACCGGCAATCCAAGATCGACAAGGCTGGTGACGCCATAGGCACTGATGCCGCAGGGAACGATGCCCGAGAAATGCGAGAGGTCGGGATCCACATTGATCGACAGTCCGTGAAAGCTCACCCATTTGCGCAGACGAATGCCGAGCGCTGCGATCTTGTCCTCTGCCATGCCGCCATCCGGCAAAAGAGGTTTTTCCGGCCGCCTGACCCAGACACCGACGCGATCCTCACGCCGCTCGCCACGGACATTCATCTTGTCGAGCGTGCGGATGATGACATCCTCCAGCGCCGCCACATAGGCGCGCACATCCTGCCGCCGCCGTTTCAGGTCGAGCATGACATAAACAACCCGCTGGCCGGGGCCGTGATAGGTATATTCGCCGCCGCGACCCGTGGCGAAGACGGGAAAACGGTCCGGCTCGATGAGGTCGGCTACATCGGCACTGGTGCCGGCGGTATAAAGCGGAGGATGCTCCAGCAGCCAGACGAGTTCGTCGGCCTCGCCGGCGGCGATAGCGGCCACCTCACGCTCCATCTCCTCGACAGCCTGCCCGTAAGCGACGAGGCCTTCCGAGATTCGCCAGCGAACGGGTGGTGATCCGGCGGCGGGGAACATATTTGTCTCGATATCCGTGCGTGTGAGCATGAAAAAGTCCTTTCCACAGCCTTCTCGCAAAATGGCGACAAGGCCGCAACCCCAGCATTTCCGGGCTTCCTGCATATAGGATGGTGCAGTGCGATTTTTAATTTCAAAAAACTGTCACGACGCTCTTGTGCACCCAAAATCCTTTTGCTACATGCACCCCCGTCGGCGCAAGTCGACGCCTACCACGATGCGGTCGTGGCGGAATTGGTAGACGCGCAGCGTTGAGGTCGCTGTGGGGCAACCCGTGGAAGTTCGAGTCTTCTCGACCGCACCAAAGAAACCCGCTTCGGCGGGTTTTTTCTTTTTTGGCCAATCGGTTAGCTTCCTGCTTTCTGGAAGCGTGCACGCTCGTTGCACTGAACTCCAAGCCACCGTCATGCCGACGAGACATTCTCCGCAGCTGTGTCGGGGCGGCAAATCATTGGGATTGCCGCCACCCCGGCCCGTCGTGGGCTAGCGTCGAATAATATTAGGTGACGTGCCGTTTTCATGATGGTTGCCATCGCCAACGCGATAAGGATCGCCGTCCATAACCTGATCCATCCGCCATCCGCTTCCGCGATATGGGCTCTCCCACGTTTGGCATCCCGTGAGAGCGACAGTCACAACCATCAATCCGAGAGCGAGAGTGGCTTGTCGCATATTGACCTCCTTTGAAATTCTTTCGCTCGATTATGTAGGAGCAGGTTTCTGACTTTGCGATATCTCTTCGAAATTTATCGGTGGTCGAACGGCCATGCGGATCAAACCGCGAATAAATTTCGGTGGATATCGATGCACGCTGCAGTAGTCGGACGGTTCCCCCTACAAAAACAAGGGGTGGAATATTAGAGGTCTGATGTTAGCTTTTGTCAGGAAAAAATGTCTGGAGGTTTTCGTGCTGGGGGACAAGACGGATTCAGACAATGCGCTCGGCTATTACATGTGGAGCATTTCCGACAACCGGCTGATCATGGATGCGGTCACCGCGGAATGTCATGGGTTTTCCCAAGAGGTTGCGTCACGCGGGGTGACGATCGAAGAGATTCTCGAGAGAATCGATTTCGAAATGCGCGATCAGGTGGCGCAGGCAATTTTTGAGAGCATCACGAGAGGGGTATTTTTCGATCAGCGTTACAAGGTTCATCTGCCTGATGGTTCGAGCCGGTGGATCGTGGCGAAGGGCAGGGCGATTTTCGATGCTGACAATACGCCGTTTCTCGGCATTGGCAGCGTCCGGGATATTACCGTCAAGAAAGCCTTTCAGTTCGAGCCCCGCCAGTAGAGATCAGGCCGGTGACGAATGCGCAAAAAAGGCGGCTTTCGCCGCCTTTCTCGTTTCGCTCCGCCGGGACATCAGAATACGGCGAGATATTTCAATAGCGAAATAATGCCGATGATGATGACGATCACCTGGGCGATCTGTTTTGCGCCGCCGCCGACCGGCAGTCGCGCGATGAGCCACAAGACGAGCACGATCACCAGGAAGGTGATCAGAATGCTGACGAGCGTAGATGTAACCATATGTCCCAGCTCCCTGTAAAATAAAGGTTCAACGGTCGTTCACCGTCGTGTGAATAAAAAGCGCCAGACGGTTTTTTGTTCCATACGGTTGGTTGCGCGCGATTAAATTTGGATTCTGTTGATGGTGGATGGTGCAAAAGTGAAATTGAGGCCGGTGGGCGCCAGGGCCAAAGTCGGACGGATTGGCCGGCCGATGATGTCGACGGTGACCGGCGGTGCTCTGGAGATCGTGACCGGTGTCTCGGAGCCGGGCTTCAACCCAATCGATCTTCTTTATTCGTCGCTTGCCGCGTGCCTTGCACTGAGCGCCCGGATTGCTGCAAGCCGGTTGGGGATGCTTGACCGCTTCGAAGGTGTTGCCGTCGACGTGTCAGGGGAAAAATCCGCAGACGAGCCGTATCGTATTCTCCGTTTCGATATCAGGATCGAGATTACGGGCGATTTCGATGAAGCGACCCGCGCCGCAATAGCTCATGCGGCGGAGGATATCTGCACCGTCAGCAACACGCTGAAGGGCAATGCGGAATTTGCACTGTCGACAACCGGCTGACGGTCACGGATTTCGGGATTTTTCCCACTTCTTCACCAGCCGGTCGCGCTTGAGCCTGGAGAGGCGCTTCAGCCAGAAGATACCGTCAAGCTGGTCGATCTCGTGCTGGATACAGATGGCGTGGAAGCCTTCGGCGGTCTCTGTCTGTTCAGCGCCAGTTATATCCTGAAACCTCACCTCGACCGTAGAAGGCCGTTCCACCTCGTCGGTGAAGCCCGGCATCGAGACGCTGCCTTCCACATGCCGCATGGTCTGCGGAGAGTGGCTGGTGATTTCAGGATTGATGTAGGTCAGGATGGTTCCCGGCGTCAGTTCAAGCACGAAGACACGTTGCAGCACGCCGATATGGGCCGCAGTGATGCCGACGCCGGGGGCAGCGCGCATCGTGTCGATCAGATCTGTTACCAGTTCCCGCAGATGATCGTCAAAAACCGTAACTGGCGCGCAGATCCCGGAAAGACCGGCATGGGGGTAGGGCAGGATCGGCCTGATTGCCAAGGAATGCTCCTTCGTTTCAAATCCGCGAGGATGAGGCGGCGAGCGCCTGTCCTTCCCCGGTCGCCTCCAGAAAGCTGCGCTGGGTACGGGCGTCGCGTTTCGTCACCCGCAGGAAGCTGGGCGACAGGCTCGTGATTTCGCGCAGAACGAGGGCATGTGCAAGCCCCAGCCGGTTGGCAATGCTGCGGCTATCGGTGGCGATGTCCTGATGGATCGCAACCAGGATTGCTGCTCCCGTCACCGTCAGCGCTGGAGACGATTGCTGGAGTTTTTCCACGGCCGCCAAAAAAGCGGCTGCGGATCGTTCCTCATCTGTCAAGCGGGCATCCGGCTCATCTGGCATCGGCGAGCAGGCGGACGGAAACCAGCACCGATTTCGATGTCGGCGTGAAGCTGCCTTCGCCGTAGCTCGACAGCGGCACCAGCACGTTCAGCTCCGGATAATACCCGCCGACGCTGCCGCGCGGGATATTATAGGGCACCAGACGGAAGTTCCTGGCGATGCGCTCCACCCCGTCGCCATATTCTCCGATGACATCCACACGCTGACGGGAATGGGCGCCAAGCGCCTCCATATCCGCAGGGTTCATGAAAATGACCTGGCGCTCGCCATAGACGCCGCGATAACGGTCATCCATGCCGTAGATCGTGGTGTTGTACTGATCGTGGCTGCGGAAGGTCTGTAGCACGAAAAGATTGTCGCGGGTCAGAGCCTGCTGGTGCTCGGTTTTCTCGGGCAGGGGGCCGCTATAGAAGGTGGCCTTTTTCGCCGGCGTGTTCCATTGCCGTTCGGCAGCAGCGTTGCGTAGATGAAAACCACGGGGAATACGGACACGCTCGTTGAAATTGTCGAAACCCGGAATGACGCGCTCGATCATGTCGCGGATGAGATCGTAGTCATCGGCGAGCGCCTTCCAGTTCACATTGACATTGCCGAGCGTGGCTTCAGCGATGCCGGCGACGATGGCGACTTCCGAGCGAAGTGCATCCGAGGCTGGCGGATTAATGCCGCCGGAACCATGCACCATGCTCATGGAATCCTCGACGGTGACGATCTGCGACCGGCCGGCCGAATTGCGGTCGATTTCCGTCCGGCCGAGGCAGGGCAGCACGAAGGAGGTTTCGCCCGGCACCAGATGCGAGTGGTTGAGCTTGGTGGTGATGTTGACGGTGAGCTTCTGCTTTTCGAACGCCTTGACGATCAGCGGACTGTCTGGGGTCGCCCGCAGGAAATTGCCGCCGAGTGCGATGAAGGTCTGAGCCTTCCCATCCAGCATGGCGGCCACGGCCTCAACGGTATTGTGGCCGGGCTTGCGCGGCATGGGAACGCCGAGTTCTTTTTCCAGTGCGTCGAGAAGCGCCGGCGGCGCTTTTTCGTCGATGCCGACGGTGCGGTCGCCCTGCACGTTGGAATGGCCGCGCACCGGGCAGAGGCCGGCGCCGGGACGGCCGACATTGCCCCGCAGCAGCATGAAGTTGGCGATTTCGCGAACGATCAGGACCGAGTGCCGGTGCTGGGTGACGCCCATCGCCCAGGTGGCGATGACAGAGCCGGCATTCATGTAGATGCCGGCTGCTTCTTCGATCTCGGCGCGGGTCAGGCCGGACTGGTCGAGGATGCTCTCCCAGCTGGTTGCATCGACCGCGGCGCGATAGGCTTCGAATTCGGCGGCATGGTCGGCAATGAAGTCGTAGTCGATAATGGCGGGCTCGCCCGCTGCCCTTGCGGCATCGTCTGCCGCGAAGACCGCCTTGCTCATGCCGCGCACCGCCGCCATGTCGCCGCCCTGGCGCGGCTGATAATAGTTGGTGGCGATCTTCGTGCTGCTGCCGGTGATCATTTCGATCTTGTCCTGCGGGTCGGCGAAGCGTTCCAGACCCTTTTCCCGGATGGGATTAAAGACGGCGATACGGGCACCGCGAAGGGCGGCGCGGCGCAGGTCGCCCAGCATGCGGGGGTGGTTGGTGCCGGGATTTTGCCCGATGACAAAAATGGCGTCCGTCTGTTCGAAATCCTCGAGCAGCACCGTGCCCTTGCCGACGCCGATCGATGCATTGAGGCCAACGCCGCTCGCCTCGTGGCACATGTTGGAGCAATCGGGGAAATTATTGGTGCCGTAAAGCCGCACCATCAATTGGTAGAGAAAGGCCGCCTCGTTGGAGGCGCGGCCGGATGTGTAGAATTCGGCCCGGTCGGGGCTGTCGAGGCTATTGAGGATACGGCCTATCTCGGCAAAGGCATCGTCCCAGGAAACGGGCAGATATGTGTCGCTCGCCCGGTCATAGCGCATCGGATGGGTGAGGCGGCCCTGTTTTTCCAGATCGTAGTCCGACCAGCTGCGCAGTTCGGAGACCGTGTGGCGGGCGAAGAAATCCGGCGGAACCCGTGCCTCCGTCGCTTCCCATGACACCGCCTTGACGCCGTTTTCGCAGAACTCGAAGGAGGAACCGTGTTCGGGGTCACCCCAGGCGCAGCCCGGGCAGTCGAACCCGTCCGGCTGGTTGGTCTTCAAAAGGGTGCGGGCGCCGGAAATCGGCGCCCCGGATTCCAGCAGGCGTTTGCCAACGCTTTTGAGTGCGCCCCAGCCGCCCGCGGCGGTCGACGCCTTGCCTATGAAATCCGTCTTGCTCATGGTTCTTTTTCCCGGAAACTGTCTTCTCGTGCCTGGCTGTCGGCGTTTGCCGTTTGTCAAAAACATCTTCAGAAGCCCCGATCCGGGCCGGCTGTCAATGTCTTAATTGTGCATTGCGGCAGAACCCTTATTCGCTGTTCGACAATTGAAATGGGAACGGCGTAAAGGGGGTGGACGTTGTCGCAAAACAAGCCGCAAAGATTGGCTAAACATGCTTGTTGCCGCCGGCTTAGGCCCTCCCGGCGGATAGGAAGAGGAATGTTGAATGGATTTTTCGCCGCAGCCGGGAAGCTTGTGTATCTGCAGCTATCCGGTTGTTGACAATATGCTTTTTAACGCCATTCTGCCTGCGCATCCGTGCACTGCGGCATTTGAATACGAAGGGACGCCAGATGACAGACCGTGACGACGATCCTGTCGCGCCCGACGACGTAAAGCCGGCAGAAGCGCTCTCCGATATTTACGCGGAAGATGGGTCCGTCCGCTCCGATTTTCTGGCGATGGTTGGCGCTGCGATCGCCGATCGCGACCTGCTTTTCCTGCGTAAGAATGTTGCGCGGCTGCATGAGTCAGAGCTCGGCGACGTGCTCGAATCCATCCTGCCGGAACAGCGCCACGCGCTGGTTAGGCTTCTGGGTTCCGATTTCGACATGACGGCGCTGACCGAGGTGGATGAGGGCATCCGTCTCGATATCGTCGACCAGATGTCGAACGAGCAGATCGCCGCCGGTATCGGCGAACTCGATTCGGACGACGCGGTCTACATTCTCGAGGACCTCGACGACGAGGACCGCGAGGATATTCTCTCGCAACTGCCGTTTACCGAACGCGTGCGGCTGATGCGGGCGCTGGATTATCCGGAAAGCTCGGCCGGCCGCCGCATGCAGACGGAATTCGTCGCCGTTCCGCCGTTCTGGACCGTGGGGCAGACCATCGACTACCTGCGCGAAGAAGAGGAACTGCCCGAATCCTTCTCGCAGATCTTCGTCATCGACCCGACCTTCAAGCTGGTCGGGGCGCTCGATCTCGACAAGGTGCTGCGCGCCAAGCGTCAGGTGAAGATCGAAACGATCATGCACGAGACCAACCACTCCATTCCAGCCGAGATGGACCAGGAAGAGGCAGCGCAGCTTTTCGAGCAATATGACCTTCTCTCCGCCGCCGTGGTCGACAATAACGGCCGGCTGGTCGGCGTTCTCACCATCGATGACGTGGTCGACGTCATTCAGGAGGAGGCGGAGGAGGACTTGCTGCGTCTCGGCGGTGTGGGTGACGAAGAACTGTCGGACAGTATCTTCAGCACCTCGCGCTCGCGCGTGCCCTGGCTTGCGGTCAACCTGCTCACCGCCTTTCTCTCCGCTTCCGTCATCAGCCTGTTCGATGCGACGATCCAGCAGATCATTGCGCTCGCAATCCTGATGCCGGCGGTGGCAGGCATGGGCGGCAATGCCGGCTCGCAGACCATGACCGTATCGGTGCGAGCACTCGCCACCAAAAGCCTCGATATTCACAATGCCGCCCGCATCATCCGGCGTGAGGCGGGGGTGGGTATCCTGAACGGCATGCTGTTCGGCTGCGCCATCGGCATCGTCGCCGGGGTGTGGTTTCAGGATATCCATATTGGCGGCATCATCGCCACGGCCATGTGTCTCAACATGCTGGCGGCGGCGCTGGCAGGCATTCTCATACCGCTGGTTCTCGACAAGTTCGGCGCTGACCCCGCCGTTTCCTCCGCGGTCTTCGTGACGGCGGTGACCGACATTGTCGGCTTTTTCGCCTTTCTGGGAATCGCGACCTGGTGGTACGGTATTTCCGGATAGGTGAAGTGGGCAAAAATTGACTTTTACGTGAAGGTCAAATAATATCTTCCGACCATGAATCGGATAGGCCTTTGGACAAGTATTATAGCATAACCGAACTGACACGCGAATTCGGTGTTTCCACCCGCACCTTGCGATTTTACGAGGACGAGGGGCTGATTCACCCTGAGCGTCGCGGGCGCACACGTCTGTTCAGGTCTGCCGACCGCCGTCTCATTCAGGAAATCCTGCGCGGCCGCCGGATCGGCTTCACCATCGCCGAGATTCGCGAGATTATTCATGTCTACAAGGAGCCGCCGGGCGAATCGGGTCAGCTCGTGTTGCTGATGAAGAAGGTCGATGAAAAGCGTGCCGATCTCAGGCAGAAACGCAAGGACATCGAAGAGACGCTGGCTGAACTCGACAATGTCGAAGAAGCCTGTCTGACGCGGCTTGCCGAAATCGGCGTGGGGACTTGAGCGAAGATTTCGTGAGATATTCGCAGTCATCGGTTAAGAATTAATATTTCTCCTCCGTCATCCTCGGGCTTGTCCCGAGGATCTGCAGCGGTATGATTTTATGCAACGTGGATAGATCCTCGGGTCAAGCCCGAGGATGACGCCGAGTCTGACGGGAACGCTCGCCGGTCTCGCAGGCCAACGGCTACTGCGCCTCAACCGTACACTGCTGCGCCACTTCGCTGACCTTCGTCTGCTGATCCGCGCTGAGCTTGCCTTCCATCATCGTGTCGAACAGATTTTCCGCCTGCAGCTTTTCCAGCGTGCAGCCGCAGAAACGCTGGCAGAGTTCCGCCCCGTTCGGCTGCTCGACGCAGCTTTTTTCGCAGCTTGATTTATAAAGCTCGACCTGATCGACCGGCGGAGGCGGGGCGACGAGGGAGAGCGTATAAACGAGGCCGATCAGCACCGGCTGGTGGATGAGGTAGAAGGCGAGGCTATGGCGGCCGGCGCTGGCGACGAGATTGCGCGGCGCGCTTGGATTGCGAAAACGATCAAGCCAACCGCGTGGCGTGACGAATTGGGAAACCGCAAGGCCGCCGAGGAAGGGTGCAAGCCAGGGCAGCAGCGGCACGTAGTCATTCGAGCGCGGCGGCATGGTGGAAAAGCCGATCCAGGCCAGCCATTTTGCGTTGAAGATATCGGACTGCAGATATTGCGGCAGGATGAACGCAATGACGGCGAAAAGCAGCGTCACGGGCGCGGGCGCCCGCAGGAACAGTAGCCCGACGAGGCTTGCGGCGGCGATATTGTGCAATATGCCGAAGAAGATGAAACTGTCCGGAAAAGCGAAATAGGTGGCGACGGTGATGAGCAGGGCTGCGCCGGCCACCATCGCAAAACGCTTACCGAAGGACTGCCAGTTCAGACCCCTGCCATGGGCGAGAAACAGGCTGAAGCCTGCAAGAAACAGGAACGAGCTGGCGATGCCGCGCGCATAAAGCTTCCAGAGACCCGTGGTTGCCGTACCGGGTTCGAGATAGCCGAAATATTCCAGATTCCATGTGAAATGGTAGGACGCCATGGCGAGGAGCGCGAGCCCCCTGAGGGTATCCAGCCCGCCGATGCGACCTTTGCGGCGGTTTTCATTTGCGGCTGCGTCTGTGTCCATGTTTTCCGCTTTTTTTCAGCTTTTCGAGGGGCCGGCATTCACTTGGATATGCTTGAAATGACGTGTGGGCTTGGCCCTTTAAGTGCGGCTATTTCAAGGCCGGTTTTCTTCCATGATGGCGCGGCGGGCCTCTGAAAAGAACTGGCGGCGCAACAGCGCCACGATGATGATGACGGTGCTGGCGATGAAGACATAGGGGCTGATGAACCAGCCGAGATAACCGATGGACAGAAAGATCGTCCGCAGGCCGTCATTGAAGTTCTTAGCAGCGATGATGTTCATCTTTATGACGTTTTCGGCCGCACGCTCTGCTGCCTCACGGTCCGTACTGACATCGTGGACCATGGGAATGGCACCGAACAGGATGGTGCAATAGTTGAACAGGCGATAGGACCAGCCGAATTTGAAGAAGGAATAACCGAACAGGCAGGTGAGCCCGATGACCTTCAGTTCAAAGGCCGTGCGCCCGGCATAATGCACGAAGGGCATGTCGCGAAACACCGATTCGACCTGGTCAGTGGCGCCCAGCAAGGCGAAACATCCGCCGATGGCGAAGATGGAGGTGGAAGCGAAAAAGGCGGTGCCGTTCTGCAGGCCGGCCATGATCTGCGTATCGATCATCTTCAGGTCGCGTTTCAGCGAATTCAGGATCCAGTCGCGACGGCGCTCGGCCATGGCCTGATTGAGGCTGGCGCGCGAAAACAGCCGCTTTCTCGTCGTGATATGGCTGTAGGTAACCCACAACAGGATGAAAACGACGATCGAAATATAGTCCATGACGGTCATCACGGGCAGGGCACCTTGCTGTTTGCGAATCTTTGAAAGCATATTGATTTGAAGGCTATGGCAAGGCAATGGCGGCGATTGCCGTCACCGGATATTCTCTTGTGGCGTTGCCGCCGCACCATTCGGATTTTCGCTAACGTCCCGGTAACCAAGTCGCTTTATCAATCACTTCGCGGACGACAGGTCTGCCGGTTCCGGGTCAGGTTTTGCGTACCGGTTCCGCGTCATTTTCCGGCACGGCCGCCCGCGATTGACAGGATGGTCTTTCGCACATAGCCTTTTATCAGGACCGGTGTTTCCGGCATCCGGGGTAATCAGGGCTTTTGATGTCCCGCATCCTGCGGGCAGGTCTTGTTTCTCCGATCCGGTATCAGCGGCAGTCCGGCATGAGCAACCGGGGGACGCCTTTTTCTACGAATCGTTCCCTTCATGGCCGTCTGTCCCTGGCTTGCGACACCGCAAAGATGCCGGTCCGCTTCATTCTTTCCTTTCAGGTTTTCCATGACAGATAAAAACCGCTCCGTTTTCATTCTTGGCGGCGCGCGCTCCGGCAAGTCGCGTTTTGCCGAAGAGCTTGCGGGAAAAGCGGGCGGACGCCTGCATTATCTCGCAACCGGCCGGGCCTGGGATGACGAGATGCGGGATCGTATCAGCCATCATCAGGAACGGCGCGGCGGGGAATGGACCACCCATGAAGCGCCGGTCGATATTGCCACCGTGCTGCAGCGGCTCGACAGCCCTGACAGTGTCATCCTCATCGACTGCCTGACATTGTGGCTCACCAATCTGATGATGGAGAATGCCGATATGGAGACGGCCTTCGCGGAACTGGAGGCGGCGATTGTATCGACGCGTGCAAAGCTGATCCTCGTCTCCAACGAGGTCGGCCTCGGCATCGTACCGGAAAACCGCATGGCGCGCGAATTCCGCGATCATGCCGGCCGTCTGCACCAGCGCGTCGCGGCGATTGCCGGTGAGGTCTATTTTGTCGCCGCCGGGCTGCCGCTGAAGATGAAGGGCTGAAAACGGGAGCCGGCCCCGAGCCTAACCTTTTCAGGAGCTGTTCGGTTTGTGTCCACTAGGGCCTGAAATTATCGGTCATTTCCGATGGCGGCTCCTCAGGCGGTTGTGGACCTGACTTTGTTTTTCCGGGAGAGGTGCCGCTCATCGTCGCGAATTCGATCCCGTTTTGCTCAAAGGCATCCTTCAGCATCGAATAGGCTTTTCGGCGGATGATCGATTGCTGACCGTTTGGTTTCACCATCATGCCGAAACCGAGCGTCATGCCGTAGTCTCCGAACTGTTCGACACCCTTGAGCTTGACCGTCTCGATGAGCATCGGCCCGAATTCCGGGTCATCCTTCAATGCCTTGCCGATTTCGCGGGTAATCGATTTCACTTTTGTGAGGTCGGTATCAAAGGCAACGGTGACGAGAAACTTGTCGATCGACCAGTCGCGGCTCATGTTTTCGACAGCGCCGAGCGATCCGAAGGGCACGGTATAGATCGGTCCGCGATGGTGGCGCAGTTTCACCGAGCGAATGCTGAAGGACTCCACGGTTCCCTTGTATGAACCGCTCTGAATATATTCACCCACGCGGAAAGCATCGTCGATCATGTAGAAGACACCGCTGATGATGTCCTTTACCAGCGTCTGCGAACCGAACCCGATGGCGATCCCGAAAATCCCGGCGGAGGCGAGCAGGGGGCCTATGTCGACCCCAAGTTCGGAGAGAACCGTCATGACGCTGACGGCGCTGATCAGGATTCCCAGCATGTTGCGCAGGATCGGCAGGATTGTCTGCAATCTGTCGTCCGAGGCAGGCACGCCATGCTCGCTCGCCGCCGGGGCATTCATTTCCAGCCGCCGCGAAATCACCGTCTTGATCGCCACCCAGAAGAGGTCGGCAAAGAGCAGGACCAGAATACCATGCAGCAAGCCCGTGAACATCGCGCTCACGGTCGATCCGCCCGGAAGCGCGCCCGGATGGTTTCGAATGAGGAACAGGAGCCATATGACCGCGGCGCCCAGCACCAGCAGCCGGACACTGCGTTGCGCGAGAACCGGGCGGAAGTCCGTTTCGGAATAGCCGCCCATCGCGGTCGCGGTTTTTCGCGCCGCTATTCCCAGCGTGCCGACGGCACCGGGAAGAACCAGCGCAAAAAATCCCAGCCAGAAAAATACGCCGGCACCCGCGATCCAGACGGCAAACAGGATGAACAGGTAAAAGGTGAAGGCCACATCCAGCGACCGCCGGCGTTCGGTATTCGCGTCCGCCTGCGGCTGGCGCCAGATAAAATAGATGCCAAGGGCAAAGAGTGCCGCGATCATCGCATAGGAGATGAGTTTGACTGCGGCAGCCGTCACCCCGAGGCTGACAAGCATGCGCAGCGCGGCCCAGCACACCATCGCCACTGCCAGGAGATCGAGAGAGCGTGTGAGCCAGAATTGGCGCCGTGAATTCAGACCGTCATTGATGACCCGTTTCAACAGATCGACGACCGCTTTCACGAGCGGAAGGCCGACGCTGACCGCAAGCCACGGAAGCAGCACCGCGCTCAGGAGCGGCGGCAACGGAATGGTGAAAAACATGATCGTCGCCGAAAGGCCATATCCCACCACGGGCAGCAGGCGTCTCGAGGCTGTCGCCAGCGCAAATTCGGCGACATTGCCGGGCAGGGCGCTTGCGGTGCGGGCGGCGGTTATCCAGTAGGTCGCGATCCCGGCCGTGATGCCCACTCCGAAAAGCAGCGCGACATGGGCGAGGAAGCGGAGAAGACCATAAGCCTCGATTTCGTTGACGAGTGTTGTTACCGCCTTCGACAATTCCCCGGGAATCGCCGGGGCATCACCGGCGAGCCGTGCCAGATGTTCGCGCCGCTTGCTTGCCCATTGGTCGAGCACGCTCATGTTGCCGTCATCAGGGGCGGCCACGTCAGACGTATCGGACAGCCGTTGCGCCAGAAGGCTGCGAACATCGTCCTGCCCCATGAGGTTGAGGAGCTGGTCGACTTTCTGTTCCGTGGTCTGATTTGCCGGATTTGCGGGCGTGGGAGTCTGGGCGAAGACGGTGGAGGAAGAAAACAGGCACAAGGCCAGCCAGAGAGCCGGCAAGCGGGCGCAGAACCTCAAAAGGCGGGATAAAACATTCATTCCTCAACCCCACACCAGCCCGGAAGATGCCGGGCCTCCCGTGATTTGGCCAGTTTCATCGCTTCGGCCAATGCGTCGTCAAAGGAGTCGCTGAGGAGATCACGATCGATTCGTCGTCTCAGAAAATCGGCCCAGCCGAATTCGGAGAAGGGAATAATGACTTTCGCGTAACCGCCGGCCATGCGCAGGGCTCCGGCAAGCGATCGAAAAGGATCATCCTCGAGATCGTGTATGTTTTTCGGGATGTCGCCGGATTGCCGCCGCAGGCCCTGAGCATCAAAGGGATAGATCAGGTTGCGATGGTCCATCACCGACCAGAACTCATCCTTGCCAAGGTGGGAAAACTTGGCAACCTCGCTTGTCAGCACATGTTCCACGCCCTCCTTGGAGAGTGCGAGAACGAGGTGATGGTGGTCGATGAGATAAGCCCTATCCTTGGGGCCGGCCACGACCGGAACGATGTGGTTTCCCAGAAAATCGTCTCCGTCTTTTTTCCTGGTTTCACGCCACTCCTTTCTTTTCAGTTCGACCTCGCGGAAGCCCACCGCGATCTGCGTCGGTCGTAACTTGTCGATGGCAATACGAGACAGACGAGGCTCATAAATATGCGTCATTTTTCCTCCTTGAGGCCGTCCATCGCGGCAACGGCATCGTCAACGCTGTAGTTTGCCCGACGCAAAAGATCGTCTCCGCCACCGGCGGCGACAACGTCGCGCACCGCATCGTGCATTGGGGCGTAGCGAATTCCGATGTTGCGCCCGCGCAGGCTGGCGTCGAATTCCAGCAGCGCCTCAAGGGCTGTCGTATCGAGTTCAAATGTCTCCTCGAGGCTGATGATGACGGCGTTGATGTCAGGGCTCGCGAGTATGCGGCGGGTGATTTCCGCGAATGTCGGCTCGGCATTTCCGAAGAAAAGCGGTTGCGCCGGGCGCAGGACGAGCATGCCGGCCGGCTCCGCGGCATCCGGATGCCGCTTCACATCCACGAAGTCGTGGCTCGCGCCGAGGCGGCCGAGCATCACGATGCGCGGGGAGGAAAGTCTTTGCAGGAATACGGCGAAAGACAGCACGATTGCTGCCAGCATTCCGTTGAGGACGCCAAGGAAAAGCACGCCGGCGGTTGCCGCCAGGGCAAGCACGAGGTCCTGTCGCAGCCGCCACAGCCTCAAAAACGGAGAGGGATCCAGCGCGTGAAGCAGCGCCACGATGATGATGGCGGAAAGCGCGGCATGCGGAATATAGGCAAACCAGTCGGCCGCGGCAAAGGTGAAGCCGGCAAGCCCGATCGCGGCGATGGCCGAGGCCATTCTCGTGCGCGGATTGGCCGCTTCGCTTGCAGCACCCGCGGAAAACCCGGCCCCGACGGGCATTCCCTGTAATGCGGCGCTTGCGACATTGGCAATACCAAGCGTTTTCAGTTCACGATTGGCATCCACGTCTTCCCCGTGCCGTAGCGACAGGCCCCGTATCGTTCCCCAGGATTCGGCAAACAGGATCAGCACCAGAGGCGGGGCGAAACGCGCCACATGCGCCAGTTCATCGAGCGAGAGCGTGGTGACACTTCCCCATATGCCGGACAGATCGATTGGGCCGACGACATCGACACCGCGTTGCTGCAAATCGAACATGACGGAGATGGGGATCGCCAGCGCTATGATGATGAGGCTTCCGGGAATCTGGGGATAACGTCTTGCGAAAAGCAGAAGGATAAGGGCGGCGATGCCGATCGACAGGCTGAACCCGTTCCACTGGCCGGGATTGGTCAATATCTGCAAGATCGCCTCGAATGTGCCGGCTCCCGCTTGCGGCATGCCGAAGATCGCGGGAAACTGTTTGAGCGAAATGAGGATCGCCAGTCCGAATGCAAAGCCGCGCAGCACGGGCCTCGAAATGATGCTCGACAGGGCGCCCAGCCGCAATGTGCCGGCGGCAAGGAAAAACAGCCCGACAAGAAACACCGCGACGGCGACCAGCAGCATCTTCTGTCCGGGCTGCGGCACGAGCGCGGCCAGCATGGCTGCAAGGATCGCGGCGGATGATGAGGTTGGCGAGATGATGGCGAAACGGCTCTGGCCAAGAAGGGCATAAACAAGACAACCTGCCATTGCCGCATATAATGCATGCTGGGGCGGAACGCCGGCGATGCCGGAATAAGCGATCGCCTCCGGTAACATCAGCCCGGCGACGGAAAGCCCTGCGAGAATATCCCGCCCGTTGTTACCCATGCCGCACCGTGATCCTCACCGGAGTTCTCGCGCCAAACACGACAATATCAGGATTAGCGTGAAGTCTCGATGGAAATCCAGTGGCTTGGCAGCGCGGATCGATGAGCTCCGGGGCCGGCGAAAGAGGTCGAGCCAAACGCAGGAGGTTTTTGTTCTTCCGCAATTCCTTTCATGAAGCCGAACCCTGTTTTGCCGGGGCTGCGACAGCTTGGCTTTCTTGATCTGGATCAAGGTGGCGCTGCCCTGCCGGTGGCAATGCTCCAACCGACGCAAAGGCGCGTTTGCGCTCTCCCAGGCGCATATCTGCCTTTCGTCGGTCGGCTTGCACGTTGGGGGAAACCAACAATGAATTACACGTTAGAAACCGCGATCGTGGCCCTCGGGGCCTTTCTCGCGTTGCTCGGGGCCGCTTTTGCCCATGACAGTCTTTTTGCCGCCCATATGTGGGTGCTGTTCTTTACACTTGTGGTCAGCACGGTGCTTCTGTTGCGCCGTGTTTCCTTCGCGCCTGTCGATCCGGCCGCGCGTGCTCGCCGCAACTCCGAATATTTCGATGAGGTGGTGAAATACGGCGTCATCGCCACCGTGTTCTGGGGTGTTGTCGGTTTTCTGGTCGGGGTGGTTGTGGCGTTGCAGCTCGCCTTTCCCGATCTCAATATTGCACCTTATTTCAATTTCGGCCGCATGAGGCCGCTGCACACCTCGGCGGTGATCTTCGCTTTCGGGGGAAATGCGCTGATCGCCACATCCTTCTACGTGGTGCAGAGAACGTGTCGCGCCCGCCTGTTCGGCGGCAATCTCGGCTGGTTCGTGTTCTGGGGCTATAATCTCTTCATTATCATGGCCGCCACCGGTTATCTACTGGGCATCACCCAGGGCCGTGAATATGCCGAGCCGGAATGGTATGTGGACATCTGGCTGACCATCGTCTGGGTCGCCTATCTCGCCACTTTCCTCGGCACCATCCTCACGCGCAAGGAGCCACATATCTATGTGGCCAACTGGTTCTATCTCAGCTTCATCGTCACGATTGCCATGCTGCATATCGTCAATAATCTGGCGGTGCCCGTGTCCTTCCTCGGGGTCAAGAGCTACTCGGCATTTTCGGGCGTGCAGGATGCGCTGACGCAATGGTGGTACGGCCATAACGCCGTCGGCTTCTTCCTTACCGCCGGCTTCCTCGGCATGATGTATTATTTCATTCCCAAGCAGGTGAACCGCCCGGTCTATTCCTATCGCCTGTCGATCATCCACTTCTGGGCGCTGATCTTCATGTATATCTGGGCCGGCCCGCACCATCTGCACTACACGGCGCTGCCCGACTGGGCGCAGACACTGGGCATGGTGTTCTCGATCATGCTGTGGATGCCCTCCTGGGGCGGGATGATCAACGGCCTGATGACGCTTTCGGGCGCATGGGACAAGATCCGTACAGACCCCATCGTGCGCATGATGGTGATGGCGGTGGCCTTCTACGGCATGGCGACCTTCGAAGGTCCGATGATGTCGATCAAGGCCGTCAACTCGCTCAGCCACTATACCGACTGGACCATCGGCCACGTTCATTCCGGCGCGCTCGGCTGGAACGGCATGATCACCTTCGGCGCGATCTATTACCTGACACCGAAACTGTGGGGCAGGGACCGTCTCTATAGCCTGCAACTGGTCAATTGGCACTTCTGGCTCGCCACGCTCGGCATCGTCGTCTACGCCGCCGTGATGTGGGTAGCCGGCATCCAGCAGGCCTTGATGTGGCGCGAATATGATAGCCAGGGCTTCCTCGTCTATTCCTTCGCGGAATCGGTCGCGGCACTGTTCCCCTATTACGTGATGCGTGCATTGGGCGGCCTGATGTTCCTCAGCGGCGCGCTGATCATGGCCTACAACGTCACCATGACCATCCTCGGTCATCAACGCGAGGAGGGCGCCAGCAAGGGCGCGGCTCCTTCGCTGCAGCCTGCTGAATAAGGAGGGGCCGATGTCCATACTCGATAAACACGGCGTCATCGAACGCAACGCCACTCTGCTTCTGGTCGGCTCGCTGCTGGTGGTGTCGATCGGCGGTATCGTTGAAATCGCACCGCTTTTTTATCTCGAAAACACCATTGAGAAGGTGGAGGGCATGCGACCCTACTCGCCGCTGGAACTGGCCGGGCGCAACATCTACATCCGCGAGGGATGTTATGTCTGCCACAGCCAGATGATCCGGCCGTTCCGCGACGAGGTGGAGCGTTACGGGCATTACAGCCTGGCGGCGGAATCCATGTACGACCACCCGTTCCAATGGGGTTCCAAGCGCACGGGGCCTGACCTCGCGCGTGTCGGTGACCGCTATTCGAATGAATGGCATGTGCAGCACCTGGCCAATCCGCGCTCGGTGGTGCCGGAATCGATCATGCCGTCCTATGCGTTCCTGAAGACCACGCCGCTCAAGATCACGGATGTCTCCATGGAGCTGAAGGCCAATCGCGCCGTCGGTGTGCCCTACAGCGACGAGATGATCGAGAAGTCCGCGACCGATCTTCACGCGCAGGCCGATCCTAACGCTGATACGAGCGAGCTACTTGAGCGTTATCCGAAGGCGAAGGTCGGCGATTTCGATGGCGATCCGGCCAAGCTTACCGAAATGGATGCACTGGTTGCCTATCTGCAGATGCTCGGCACGCTGGTCGATTTCTCGACCTATGACGATGCCGCCGGATACCGGTGAGGAGGCGACACGATGGAAACCTACACGGCCATGCGCCACTTCGCCGACAGCTGGGGCCTGCTTGCCATGACCCTGTTCTTCGCCGGCGTCGTCGTTTTCACCCTTCGCCCCGGCTCCAAAAAAGCCGCGGACGATGCCGCCAGCATTCCGCTCAGGGAGGACTAGGATATGTCCGAAAAACACATTGATGAGATCAGCGGCGTCGAAACCACCGGCCATGAATGGGACGGTATTCGCGAGTTGAACAATCCCATGCCGCGCTGGTGGGTCTGGACCTTCTATTTCACGATCCTCTGGGCCATCGGCTATACCATTGCCTATCCGGCATGGCCGCTGATCAATGGCGCAACCCAAGGATTGCTCGGCTGGAGCAGCCGCGGCGAGATCGCCGCCGAGATTGCGGATGCGAAACAGTCGCAGAGCGTTTATGTCGATAAAATCGCCAATTCGTCGCTTGCTGAAATCCAGGCGGATCCGACCCTGATGCAATTTGCCCTTTCCGGCGGCGCTGCCGCTTTCAAGGTCAATTGCATTCAGTGTCACGGTTCGGGCGCGGAAGGCGGGCAGGGTTATCCCAACCTCAATGACGACGACTGGATGTGGGGCGGCAGCGTCGATGATATTTATACGACGGTAAAGCACGGCATTCGTTTTGCCGACGATGCGGATACACGCGCTTCAGAAATGCCTGCTTTCGGCGACATTCTGAAATCGGATGAAATCCGCGCGGTCGCCGCCTATGTCGTTAGCCTCACCGGCACCCCATCCAACCCGGCGCTGGTGGAGCCCGGCAAGCAGCTCTTTGCCGACAATTGCGCCTCGTGCCACGGGGAAGACGCCAAGGGCAATCGCGAATTCGGCGCGCCCAATCTGGCCGACGCGATCTGGCTCAAAGCGCATGGGGAAGAGGGTATCGTTGCGCAGATCCGTTCGCCGAAGCACGGGGTCATGCCCGCCTGGGGCGAGCGTCTTGGCGATACGACTGTCAAACAGCTGGCGATCTTCGTGCATTCGCTTGGTGGGGGCGAATGAGGCAAGTAGAATGTAAAGAAGGGGCGCCGGCGAGGCGCCCTTTTCAGATCAGGCGTTTTCCGCCCGTCCGTCCGGATATTCGGCTGGTCCCTTCAACTCGATCTTGTTGCCGAAGGGATCACGGAAATAGAACGAATATCCCATTCCTCTCGCGCCGCCGTGAAAGGCTTCCTGTTCTATCGTGACGTTAAATTTCGCCAGATGTGCGCGAAGCGCGTCATGGTTCAGAGGACCGGTCGCTATGCAGATGTGATCGACATTACGTCCTCCGGCGACGGGCGGAGCAGCCTTTGTGCCACCGGGGTGCGTGACATCCCACAGAACGATCAAGGCGTTTCCGCACCAGACTTGTTCCATCCCCAGAGCAGGGTAGGAGTATCCATCCGTACACCCCAGTACGTTCCGGTAAAAATCGAGCGCCCGCGTCATGTCGTCGACGATGAAGACGACATGATCGATACCGACCAACGAAAAAGGCGGCGTTGTCAAAGTCATGGCGGGCTCCTGCCGATCAGTTTTTCGACCAGACGGCCAGTTCATATCCATCCGGATCGGTGAAATGGAAACGCCGGCCACCGGGAAAGGCGAAGATCGCGACGCTGATCTGGCCGCCGGCGGCTTCGATGCGCCGCTGCACGTCCTCGATATCGGCGGCGTAGAGAATAACGAGCGGTCCGCCCTTGGCCGAAACCGGCGCGGTGGTGGTGAAGCCGCCCGTTAGGCGGCCATCGGAAAACTCGCAATATTGCGGGCCGTAATCCTTGAAGGTCCAGCCGAACGCCCCGCCGTAAAATTCCTTGCTGCGCTCGATATCGGAGACATTGAATTCGACATAGTCGATGCGCCGTTCGTTGGTATTTTCTGTCATCATTTACTCCATCAATCCGCTTCAAGCAGGGATTTCAGCATTTCGAGATCGGCCGTGATCGCGCTCGCGTCCTGCTCGAAATCCTCATCCGTCATCCCTTCGAGTCGGAGCAGCGTGAAGCTGACCTCCGTGCCGCTGCCATTCGGGGTGACCCTTAGCGCGTTATAGACCTTCAGTCCGTCAGGCAATGTGACGACATGATCTATGACGCCAAATTCATTGTGGGGTGCGAAATTCACGCGAACCTCACCGAGCGGCCCGCCTTTCGCGATCCAGTCTTCGCCATCGGCTTCGAGGCCGCCTGCAAGGCCTGCGGCCCAGCGAGGCATGTTTCCTGGATTGGCGGCGAAGTCGTAGACCTCTGCCCACGGTTTTTCGACAGACAGATGAATGATTCTCGACTGCATGACAGGCATTTCATCCTCCCTTGGCGGCGCTTTCCCCGGACTGCGCCACTTTGTCGTCACTTGATGTAAGTCAAGGATGTTTCACCGCGGAGGTGGGAGAAAGCAAGGAGATAAAAATGGACTCCTATCATGAACATCTATCGCGCCGGACAGGATCGCCCGCAACAGCCCGTTGAAAGGCTGGAGGCGGAAGCCGTCAATTCCGCAAAAACGCGCAAACCGCTCTACGAAGCGCGCAAGAAGATTTTTCCCAAGCGCGCCGAGGGCCGGTTCCGGCGGTTCAAATGGCTGGTGATGCTGATCACGCTCGGCATTTATTATCTGACGCCGTTCCTGCGCTGGGACCGCGGGCCTTATGCGCCGGATCAGGCGGTGCTGATCGATATCGCCAACCGGCGCTTTTATTTCTTCTTCATTGAAATCTGGCCGCAGGAGTTCTTTTTCGTTGCGGGTCTGTTGGTCATGGCGGGGCTGGGGCTGTTTCTCGTGACCTCCGCCGTCGGGCGCGCATGGTGCGGGTATACCTGTCCGCAGACCGTCTGGGTCGACCTGTTTCTTGTCGTTGAACGGGCAATCGAGGGCGACAGGAACGCCCGCATGAAGCTGGATGCGGCACCCTTCACATTCGGCAAATTGCGCAAGCGGGTGTTGAAACATGCAATCTGGCTGGTGATCGGCGTTTTGACCGGTGGTGCCTGGATTTTCTATTTCGCCGATGCGCCGACGCTGGCGATGCAGTTCATGACCGGGCAGGCGCCGATGATCGCCTACTCGACCGTCGCCACGCTGACCGCCACCACCTATGTCTTCGGCGGGCTGATGCGGGAGCAGGTCTGCACCTATATGTGTCCCTGGCCGCGCATCCAGGCGGCGATGCTGGATGAGAATTCGCTTGTCGTCACCTATAATGACTGGCGCGGCGAACCGCGCTCGCGTCACGCCAAGAAGGCTGCGGCCGCCGGGGAGAGCATCGGCGATTGCGTCGATTGCAATGCCTGCGTCGCGGTCTGTCCCATGGGCATCGACATCAGGGACGGACAGCAGCTGGAATGCATTACCTGCGCACTGTGCATCGATGCCTGCGACGGGGTGATGGACAAGATCGGCAAGCCGCGCGGGCTGATCGCTTATGCGACGCTGTCGGAATATCAGTCCAACATGGCGCTGGCGACCGGCAACGGCGAATACGCCATCCGCCCCGCCAATGTGCGCGAGGAGGACGGCAGCTTCAGCAAGCGCGTCCGCCACTTCAACTGGCGCATCATCTTCCGGCCGCGCACGCTGCTTTATACGGCCATCTGGACGGCCGTCGGCATCGGCCTATTGGTTGCTCTGGTGACGCGTGAGCGGCTGGCGCTTAATGTCCTGCACGACCGTAATCCGCAATATGTGCTGGAATCGAATGGTTCGATCCGCAACGGCTACACCGTCCGCATCCTCAACATGGTGCCGCAGCCGCGCATAATGAACCTGACGATAGAAGGCCTTCCGAATGCAGTGATGAAGATAAACGGCATGCCGGACACGGCTGCGCGCGCCTTCGAGGTGACGGTGGAGCCGGATGAGGCGACGACGTTGAAGGTCTTCGTCACCCTGCCGGGCGAGGATGTCGCGCGGACGGCGGAAAATTTCGAATTCATCGTCAGCGATACGGCCGGCCACGAAACGGCCCGTTACGATGCGGTCTTCAATGCTCCGGGAGTGAAAAAATGACAGTGAACAATCAACGCGCTTCCGGGTTTGTTTTCACCGGCTGGCACATGCTCGGCGTGATGGTGCTGTTCTTCGGCACCGTCATTACCGTCAACATGATCATGGCCTGGAACGCGGTCCACAGCTGGAGCGGGCTTGTCGTGCCCAACACCTATGTGGCCAGCCAGCAGTTCAACGCCAAGGCGGAAGCCGCCAAGGCAAGGGCTGCAACCGGCATCAAGGGCCGGCTCGTGGTGGATGAAAAGACCGTGCGCTATGAGGTGTTTCATCCCGAAACCGGCCCCGTCGACACGGATACGGTGACGGCGCATTTCCGCCGGCCTGTTGGTGAGAGCCAGAATTTCGACATGGAGCTTACCCCGGTTTCGACGGGTGTCTTCACCGCTGCGCATGACATGTTGCCCGGTCAGTGGATCGTCGAGGTCACCGCCGTCAAGGAAGGCAGGATCATCGTGCATGAGGGCACGCGGATCGCCGTCATCAGGGGACGCAAATGAGCTGCTGCGCACCGGGAACGGAAGGTTCGCTGGAGCTCGGCGAACCGCTTAATCCGCCATCGTCGGAGGAGTTGCTGCTGGCGAGCCGCGATCTGGGGCAGGGGTTGCGCCAGACCGATCTTAGCGTGCCCGGTGTTTATTGCGGCGCCTGCATCACCACCATCGAGACCGCGCTCGGCCGTCTCGGCCAAGTGGAGCGGGCGCGGGTGAACCTGTCTTCGAAACGTGTGGCGGTTGTCTGGAAAGAAGAGGTCAATGGCGTCAGGACCGATCCCGCCGACATTGCCCGCGCCATCCTTGCGACGGGATATCGCATACATCTTTTCGCCAGCGGGCAGGATGCTTCATACGCCTTGCGCTCGCAGCTGATCAGGGCGGTGGCGCTGTGCGGCTTTGCTTCCGCCAATATCATGCTTCTGTCGGTCTCCGTCTGGTCGGGGGCGGATGCCGCGACGCGTGACATGTTCCACTGGATATCGGCGATGATCGCCGCGCCGGCGCTGATCTATGGCGGGCGTTTCTTTTACCAGTCGGCCTGGAACGCGCTGAAACACGGCCGCACCAACATGGATGTGCCGATTGCGCTCGCCATCACGCTCTCCTATGCCGTTTCGCTGTGGGAGACCATTCATCACGGCGAACATGCGTGGTTCGATGCGACCGTGTCGCTGCTGTTCTTCCTGCTGATCGGCCGCACGCTGGACCATATCATGCGCGACAAGGCGCGCTCCGCCATTGCCGGATTGGCCCGGCTTTCGCCGCGAGGGGCAACGGTGATCGATGCAGACGGGGTCCGGGACTACCGGCCGCTTGCGGATATCGAACCTGGAATGTCGATTGCGATTGCGGCGGGTGACCGGGTGGCGGTGGATGCCGTGGTGGTCTGCGGCAGCAGCGATCTCGACATGTCCATCGTCAATGGTGAAAGCGCGCCGCGCCGCGTCGTGGCCGGCGACAGCCTGCAGGCCGGCACGCTCAATCTCACCGGGTCGCTTGTCGCCCGGGTAACCGCGTCCGCAAAGGATTCTTTCCTGTCGGAAGTGATCGGGTTGATGGAGGCGGCCGAAGGCGGGCGCGCGCGTTACCGGCGTATCGCCGACCGTGCCGCGAGCTATTATTCGCCCGTGGTGCATCTTCTGGCGCTGGTGACGTTTCTCGGCTGGGGCATTTTCGGCGGTGACTGGAAACAGGCGATGCTGATCGCCATTGCTGTTCTCATCATAACCTGCCCCTGCGCGCTCGGCCTTGCTGTTCCAGTCGTGCAGGTGGTGGCCGCAGGAAGGCTTTTTCGGCGTGGCATCATGGTCAAGGAAGGCTCGGCCATGGAGCGTCTTTCGGAGATCGATACCGTGCTGTTCGACAAGACCGGGACCTTGACCGTCGGCAAGCCTAGGCTGGTCGAGACCGCAGATGTGAAGCCGGCCATCATGGCGATTGCGGCGGGGCTCGCTGCCCATTCGCGCCATCCTCTCTCGAAAGCCCTGCATGCCGCCTATAATGGTGCCTTGCCAGCCTATGAGGCGGTGCGGGAAATTCCGGGGTCGGGTGTCGAGGCCGAGACGGAAGCCGGCACTTACCGGCTCGGCAATCGCCGTTTCGCCTGCCCGGATGAGACACGGATCAACAATGGCGATGCGCGGTCGGAAGTGGTGCTGTCTCTCGACGGCCGGCATCTGGCGAGCTTCGGCTTCGAGGACAATCCGCGCGCGGGTGCTATTGCGGCATTGCGCAGCCTGTCTGTGCGGGGCCTTGCGCAGGAAATCGTCTCGGGTGACCGGGCCGCCGCCGTCAGTGCGATGGCGCAGCGGCTGGGGATCGGCAACTGGCGCGCGGACCTGTCGCCGAAGGACAAGGCGGCGCGCTGTGCCGCGCTTGCCGGCGAGGGGCACAGGGTGCTGATGGTCGGGGATGGTATCAACGACGCGCCAGCGCTTGCCGCCGCCCACGTATCTATGGCGCCCGCCACCGCCGCCGATATTGGCCGGCAGGCCGCCGATTTCGTGTTTATGCAGGAAGATCTCGATGCCGTACCTTTCGCGATCGAGACGTCGCAGCGAGCCGGCAACCTCATCCGGCAGAACTTTGCGCTTGCCATCGGCTACAATATCATCGCCGTACCGATTGCGATTGCCGGTTATGCGACGCCGATGATTGCGGCCATTGCCATGTCGACATCTTCGCTGATCGTCGTTGCCAATGCGCTGCGCCTTGCCGGTGCTGCTGACACTATTCTCCCTCAGAAGGAAGCGAAGTCGGGATTTACGGGCGAGGGGGCGCAACTGGCATGAACATGCTGATCTATCTCATTCCCGTCGCGCTGTTCCTGGGCGCGCTCGGGCTTTTCGCCTTCCTCTGGTCGGTGCGCTCAGGTCAATATGAGGATATGGACGGGGCGGCCTGGCGGGTAATAGAAGACGGCGATGACCGGCCTCGGCCACCATCTTGAGGGCAGGTGAGGTTGCTGCCTCGACCTGCCGCAAATATGCAAAGCTGACTTGCGTCATCAAAATTTAATCGTTTCAGTCGCCCCTAGCCTTGCCGTTTGCCTATTACAGTGCCACAACACGACCACCTAAAAGCAAGATGGAGGCACATCCGTGGAACAGGCAGAAATCGGTTTGATCGGTCTCGGCGTCATGGGCTCGAACCTGGCGTTGAACATCGCAGAAAAGGGCAACAAGATTGCCGTATTCAACCGAACCCCGGAAGTTACACGAAAATTCTACGCTGATGCGGGCGAACTGCAGGGTCAGATCATTCCCTGCGAAACCATCGAGGAATTCGTCGCCGCCATTCGTCCTCCGCGCCCGATCATCATCATGATCAAGGCAGGCGATCCGGTCGACCAGCAGATGGAAATCCTGAAACCGCATCTGGCCAACGGCGACATCATGATCGATGCCGGCAATGCCAACTTCCGCGATACGATCCGCCGTTTCGATAACCTCAAGGATAGCGGCCTGACCTTTATCGGCATGGGCGTTTCCGGCGGTGAAGAAGGTGCGCGCCATGGACCGTCGATCATGGTTGGCGGCACCGAGGATAGCTGGAAGCGCGTCGAAAAGGTTCTGACCTCCATTTCCGCCAAGTATAATGACGATCCGTGCGTGGCATGGCTCGGCAATGACGGTGCTGGTCATTTCGTCAAGACCATCCATAACGGCATCGAATATGCCGACATGCAGATGATTGCCGAAATCTACGGCATCCTGCGTGATGGCCTGAAAATGAGCGCCGTCGAGATCGCCGACGTGTTTGCCGAATGGAACAAGGGCCGCCTGAATTCCTACCTGATCGAAATCACCGAGAAGGTTCTGCGCGCTGCCGATCCGATCACCGGCAAGCCGATGGTCGATCTGATCCTCGACAAGGCCGGCCAGAAGGGCACAGGCAAGTGGTCGGTCATCGAAGCCCAGAACATGGGCGTCGCTGCAACCGCCATCGAGGCGGCCGTGGCTGCCCGTATCCTGTCGTCGCAGAAGGATGAGCGTGAAGCTGCCGAGAAGATCTTCGGCCTGCCGACCCTCGCAGCGGCCCCCGCCGACAAAAAGGCCTTCATCGCCGATCTGGAAAGCGCGCTTCTGGCCGCCAAGGTCGGTGCTTACGCCCAGGGCTTCGCCATCATGTCGGCTGCTTCGAAGGAGTTCAACTGGAACCTGCCGATGCCGACGATTGCCCGCATCTGGCGCGCCGGCTGCATCATCCGCTCGGAATTCCTTGATGAGATCACCTCGGCCTTTACCAAGGATCCGCATGTGGCCAACCTCATCGTGACGCCGGCCTTCTCCGCCATCGTCAAGGATACCGACGCGCCGCTGCGCCGTGTGGTGTCTTACGCCGTGCTCTCCGGTCTGCCGGTTTCGGCGCTTGCTTCGGCGCTCGGTTATTTCGACGCCTATCGCCGTGGTCGCGGCAGCGCCAACCTCATTCAGGCACAGCGCGATTTCTTCGGTGCACATGGTTTTGAACGCACCGATGGTGTGGACAAGCCGCACGGCCCATGGGGTAGCGGCGCCGATATTTTTTGATCGGCTGAAACGACAAACAAAAGGCCCGCGCAAGCGGGCCTTTTTCATTTCGGTTTATGGTTCAACTCAGCGGGCGGCGGCGAGGCCGACGATCAGGCCGCTGACGGCGTTGATGAGGAGGAACTGGTTGTCGACGCGGACCCAGCGCTGGTCGCGGCGCGGTTCTGCGAGGTGGTAACGGCGGTAGTCACGGCGGTCCACCATGTTGCGGCGCTCGCGGGCCGAAAGGCGTTGGCCGCGATCCCAGCGGTGCTTCTTGACGATGACCTTCTTGGTGGTGACCTGACGTTCGACGGTGACGCCGCGATGGCGGTCATCGTGGCGGCTCTGGGCCTGCGCCATCGGTGCTGCAAGAACGGTGGCTGCCAGAAGAATGGTGACGAACTTTTTCATGGAAGTTTCCTCTCGTGTTTCGATGAGGAGAACTTACGAATAAACGAATGAACGGAAACTGAATTTAAAATTACATTTATGTAATGGTTGTTAATGGTTAGGTTCGGACGTTAATCTTTCAGTTGCAGACATAAGTTCCGCTCTTGGAGTTTTAGACCGCCCGGCGGAGACCGGACGGTCTGTTTAATACGTCAGACGCGTTCGGCAGATTTTGCCCAGAGGTTGATATCCGCATCCTTGGCGTAACGGTCGATTTCGGCCAGCTCCTCGGTAGAGAACTCGGCATTATCGAGTGCTTTCACGCAGTCCTCGACCTGTTCGACACGGCTTGCGCCAATCAATGCTGAGGTAATGCGGCCGCCGCGCAGAACCCAGGCAATTGCCATCTGCGCCAGCGTCTGGCCACGCCGCTCGGCAATGCTGTTCAGCGCGCGGATGTTTTCGACATTGCGCTCGTTGAGGAAGGCCGGGTTGAGTGACTTGCTCTGTGAGGCACGGCTGCCATCCGGCACACCGCCCAGATATTTCGTCGTCAGCATGCCCTGCGCCAGCGGCGAAAAGACGATGGAGCCGATACCCAGTTCTTCCAGCGTATCGACAAGACCGTCTTCCTCGATCCAGCGGTTGATCATCGAATAGCTCGGCTGGTGGATGATGCAGGGCGTGCCGAGATCCTTCAGGATAGCGGCGGCCTCGCGGGTGCGCTTCGAGTTGTAGGAGGAGATGCCGACATAGAGCGCCTTGCCGGAGCGCACGATCTGGTCCAGCGCGCCGCAGGTTTCCTCAAGCGGTGTGTTAGGGTCGAAACGGTGGGAATAGAAGATATCGACGTAGTCCAGCCCCATGCGCTTAAGGCTCTGGTCGCAGGATGAGATCAGATATTTGCGGCTGCCCCATTCGCCATAAGGGCCGGGCCACATGTTGTAACCGGCCTTGGACGAGATGATCATTTCGTCACGGTAGCCTCTGAAATCCGTCTTCAGGATTTCACCGAAGGCGGTTTCGGCGCTACCGGGCGGTGGGCCGTAATTGTTGGCGAGATCGAAATGGGTGATACCGAGATCGAAGGCCCGGCGGCAAATAGCCTGTTTCGTCTGGTGCGGCGTGTCGTTGCCGAAATTGTGCCAGAGGCCGAGCGAAATCGCCGGCAGTTTCAGGCCGGTCTTGCCGCAATGATTGTATTTCATGGATGCGTATCGGTTTTCGGCCGGTTGCCAAACCATGGGTCTTCCTCCACTTGCTGATGACTGGCTGCCGGAGAACCCGGCAACCCTTTGAATCGATGAAAACAGGCGCGGGCGCCCCTGTCATTCCCAAGAGGGATGGTTATGCCTTTCTCCGCATGGTTTCAATGCCGGGATTGGGCGAGGATTGGCAGGTATGAAGATCGAAGATACGGAAATGCGGCTGGGGGCCTGCCCCCTTCGGGGTGAAGATGATGCGACGCGTTTCGCCCGCTGCAAGGTCGAAAAGGTTGTCGGAGTACCGTCCGGGCTGATCTGCCTCCAGCATGATGAAGAGCGCGAGACCGGCGGCGGTGACATCGATTTCGAATTGGCCGTTTTTCAGCGGGCCAACGGAAAATTCCAGGCCGGCGGGCTGAAGCTCCAGCGCCTTGTAGGTGTCGCGCACATGATGACCTTCGCCGGTCATGCCATTGGAGGCGATAAAGTTCCACGCGAGGATCGCGCCATCAGGCAGGCTGTCCATGTCGATATCGGTCAGCGTCGCAGCCTTGTCGCTCGTGCAAGTCCCATTGGCGGATTTCAGCGGCACACGGTTGCCGTCCATGGCGAGTGCGACGATGTTCATGTCGATCTCGACATCCTCCGCCGTGTCGTTGACCATGGAGAAAGTCACCCGGCGTCCATCTGCCGAAGGGATGGCCGACACCGCGACCGGCTGGAAGAAACGGCGGGCGGCATAGTGCAGTGCCTTCCAGCCGCCGCCATAATCGAGGCTCGACCATGAGGCGACCGGCCAGGTGTCGTTCAGCTGCCAGTAAAGCGTGCCCATGCAATGGGGTTTCAGCGACCGCCAGTAATCGACGGCGGTGCGGATCGCCAGCGCCTGCTGCACCTGGCTGAGGTAAACGAAGTTTTCGAAATCCCTGGGGAAGCGGAAATAGCGGAACATGGTGCCGGCAATGCGTTCATTGCCGCCGACATTCTTCTGGTGCAGCTCGATGACCGGGGAGGCGATGTTCATGTCCTTGTCCTCCGCATAGGTGCGGATGACGGGCATCGACGTATAGGACTGGAAACCGAATTCGGAGCAGAAACGCGGTTTCACCTGATGGTAATTGTCGAACGACTTGTTCTCGTGCCAGACGGACCAGTAATGCATGTCGCCGGAACCATCCGCGTGCCAGGCATCGCCATAATCCAGATAACCAGAGGCTGGGCTCGATGGCCACCAGAGCGCTTCGGGAGTGGCTTTTTTCAGTGCTTTTTCGATGGTGCGGTTCAACCGGTCGTAAGCAACAAGATAGCGGTCGCGATTGTTGCGGGATTCGTCGAACCAGGTCAGCGCACCCACCAGTTCGTTATCGCCGCACCAGAGCGCGATGGAGGGATGCGAGGAGAGGCGTTTCACCTGATAGTCGACCTCATGCTCGACATTGTCGAGAAAATCCTCGCTGCAGGGGTAAAGATTGCAGGCGAACATGAAGTCCTGCCAGACCAGCAGGCCAAGACGGTCGCAGAGATCGTAGAACCAGTCTTCCTCATAAAAGCCGCCGCCCCAGACGCGGATCATGTTCATGTTGGCCTCGACCGCGGAGCAGAGGAGATCTTCGGTCTTTTCGCGGCTGGTCAGCGAATAGAGCGCGTCGGCCGGAATCCAGTTGGCGCCGCGGCAGAAGATTTCCCGGCCATTGATGCGGAAGGCGAAGCGGCTGCCAGCCTCATCCTTGTCGGTCAGAAGCTCGATGGTTCGAAAGCCGATCTGGCGGGTGACGGTTTCATCCGGCAGTTCCACCGTGAGTTTGTAGAGCGTCTGCTCGCCACTGCCGGCCGGCCACCAGAGGTCTGGATTTTCAACGAAGAAGACGTGGCGTACCACCGTTTCGCCAGCGCCGACGCCGCACTCCAGCCGCAGCCTTTCGTCGCCCAGCGACAGATAGACCGGCAGGCTCGCCGGTCCCTCGGCAAACAGCGTGACGGCCACATGCAGCTCGACGCCGCCTTCGACATGGTGCTGCGAGCTGACGACGTGTTCGATGCGGGCGGTATCGAGGCGTTTCAGCAGGATTTTGCCGTAAAGGCCAAGCGGCGCAATCGCGATGTTCCAGTCCCAGCCGAAATGGCATTGCGGCTTGCGCAGCATGTTGCCATTGGCGATCGGCGAATTGCCGGGGTGATAGGGAATATAAAAGGGCTGCCGCGCCTGCCGCTCCGCGCCAGCCGTGATGTTGGAATGGAAATGGATTCGGATGGTGTTTTCACCCGGCCGCACGGCACGGGAAATATCGGGCCGGTAACGGCGGAAGCAATTGTCGGCGCTTAGGACCGGAACGTCGTTGACGAAGACGATGGCGACGGTGTCGAGATAATCGATATCGAGATACCAGCTCGCCTCAGCATCATCGAGGATGAAGGTCCTCTCGATGATCCAGTCCTGCTGTGCAACCCATTGAACGGCCTTCTCGTTGGCGCCGTGATAGGGGTCGGGAATGATGGCGGCATTTTTGAGCGCGGAGTGAATATCGCCCGGAATGGAAATCTCGGTGGCATGGTCTCCTTCCACTGAGGCCAAGTGCCAGAGCCCGGCCAGATCGATGACGGTTTCGGGCGTGGAGGAAGAAATCATGATCGGACCCTGCATAATATGAATTCAACGGAGATGGCCGGCATTATGATGCAGGCTTGTGTCAGAATATGGGGAGAATGGATGGGCGCAAAGCGGCCGCGACATGTTATCCGGCTTTGCGATTTCCTCCCTCCGGCAACGTTACCGTAAAACAATCGTTCCGTCATTCCCTTGAATGACCTCTTGGCGCCTCATTAATTTGGGGCGGTTGTTGAGTGGAATGGCGAAGTTTTATAGAGTAAATGTTTCATTATTTTATCTATTCATATTATGTACTTGAACGATGTCTTTTAATCTAGATTATTAAGAGGAGTTTCCGTCGATATACGCGGTTTTGAAGCACTGAGGAAAAGGCGGCGTCCGGAAATATTTTCGCGCTCTATATCGTTATAGTGGGATTGACGGATAAACGGAAAGGACCCGCCGTTTGCCGGCGACCTTTGCCTTTGCAACGGAGCAAAAGCTATCTATGATTAGCGTTCGGTAAAGTGTGGCGAAATGACATGAACGATACTGGCAAATCCGGCGGAGGCGATATGCCTTCGGCGATGGGCGGTCGCCCGACACTGAAGACCATTGCTTATATGACTGGCCTGGGCATCACCACGGTCTCTCGCGCGCTGAAGGATGCGCCTGACATCGGCGCCGAGACCAAGGAGCGCGTGCGGCTGATCGCCCGGCAGATCGGCTACCAGCCGAACCGCGCCGGCGTGCGGCTTCGTACCGGCAAGACCAATGTTATCGCACTGGTGCTGAGTGTCGACGAAGAGCTGATGGGTTTCACCAGCCAGATGGTGTTCGGCATCACCGAGGTTCTCTCCACCACGCAATATCATCTCGTTGTCACGCCCCATATCCACGCCAAGGATTCCATGGTGCCGATCCGTTACATTCTCGAGACGGGTTCGGCGGATGGGGTGATCATTTCCAAGATCGAGCCCAATGATCCGCGCGTCCGTTTCATGACCGAGCGCAACATGCCCTTCGTCACCCATGGGCGCTCGGATATGGGCATCGAACATGCCTTCCACGATTTCGACAATGAGGCCTACGCCTATGAAGCGGTCGAGCGGCTGGCGCAATGCGGGCGCAAGAGGATTGCCGTCATCGTGCCGCCGTCGCGCTTTTCGTTTCACGACCATGCCCGCAAGGGTTTCAATCGAGGGATAAGGGATTTCGGACTCACCGAATTTCCAATCGACGCCGTCACCATCGAGACGCCACTCGAAAAAATCCGGGATTTCGGCCAGAGGCTGATGCAGTCTTCCGATCGGCCCGACGGCATCGTCTCTATCAGCGGCAGCAGTACCATTGCGCTGGTGGCAGGGTTCGAAGCCGCCGGTGTGAAGATCGGCGAGGATGTCGATATCGTCTCGAAACAGTCCGCCGAATTCCTGAACTGGATCAAGCCGCAAATCCACACCGTCAACGAGGACATCAAGCTGGCGGGCAGGGAGCTTGCCAAGGCGTTGCTGGCCCGCATCAATGGTGAAGCTGCTGAAACGCTGCAGAGCATCAGCGGGCCGGTCTGGTCGTCGATGGCGCCCAAGCCATAGGAAATCCGGCGCTGTTTCCGATCAGGACAGGCAGTTCTTGAGCGAACCGGCAATGCCGCGCATCAGCTTGAAATAAAGATCGGGGCCGGGCGTGAGTGTCGCCGCTTCCGGATCGAGCGTCGCCGATTTCGCTGCCGTGCCTTCGGTGATGACCGAGACCAGTTTCGGCTCGAATTGCGGTTCGGCGAAAACGCAGGGTGCGCCCAGCTGGCGAACCTTCTCCTGCATCTGTTTGACGCGATCCGCGCCCGGCAGGGTTTCGGGGCTGACGGTGATCGATCCCGCGGTTTTCACGCCATAACGATGCTCGAAATATTGATAAGCATCGTGGAAAACGATGAAGGGCTTGTCCTTCACCGGTTTCACCGTCTCTACGACTTCGGCGTCGAGCGCATCGAGATCATCGATCAGCTTCTTGGTGTTGGCCTGATAGGTCGCGGCATTGCCGGCATCGGCCGCAATCAGAGCCGTTTCGATCGCCTGGGCCATTGCCTTGGCGTTGGCAGGGTCGAGCCAGAGATGCGTGTCATACGCGCCGTGCTCGTGCTCCTCGGAACCGGCATGGTCGTTTCCATGATCATGCGCACCTTCGTCTTCGGTGTGGCCCGCATGCGCCTCATGGCCTTCTTCACCATCATCGTGCGCCTCGAAGGGGCCGCCCTTTCGGAAGGGCAGTTTTTCGAGACCCTTGGCATCTTCTAGCTCCACCACGGTCGCCTTGCTGGCCAGCGCTTCCAGCGGCTTTTGCAGAAAGGCTTCCAGTCCGGGGCCGACCCAAAACACCACATCCGCCTTTTCGAGCTTGCGTGCATTGGAGGGCCGGAGATTATAAGTATGCGGCGAGGCCGCGCCGTCGACGATGAGCTGCGGTTCGCCCACACCCTTCATGATGGCTGCAACGAGGGAGTGGACAGGCTTGATCGAGACCACGACATCGGGCGCGGCGGTAGCGCCCGAAGCGACGGCTGCTAGTGCCGCCGACGCCATGAGCGGGATCAGGATCGATTTCATGAAATGCACTCCACTTGAACAAGTATAGTTATGTTATTACATTTATTGCGTAACTCTATAACGTATGCAATAGCGGTAGGCAACATCGCTGAACGGACAATCCCATGCTTCACTCAGCCCACAAGGGCAACGAAATACTGGTTTCCCTCGCCAATGCCGGCGTGCAGCGCAACGGCCGCTGGCTGGTGCGTGGCGTGGAGTTTTCCGTCAGCAAGGGCGAGATCGTCACGCTGATCGGCCCGAACGGCTCCGGCAAATCCACCAGCGCAAAAATGGCGATCGGTGTCGCGAAACCGAGCGAGGGCAAGGTCTCGCGCAAGGCCGGTCTGCGCGTGGGTTATGTGCCGCAGAAGCTTTCGGTGGATTGGACGATGCCACTTTCCGTGCGCCGGCTGATGACGCTAACCGGGCCGCTGCCTGCGCGGGAAATCGACGCGGCGCTGAATGCGACAGGCATCGCACATCTTGCCAATGCCGAGGTGCAGCATCTTTCCGGCGGCGAATTCCAGCGCGCACTTCTGGCCCGCGCCATTGCCCGCAAGCCCGATCTGCTGGTTCTCGACGAGCCCGTTCAGGGTGTCGATTTTTCCGGTGAGATCGCTCTCTACGATCTTATTAAAAATATCAGGAATTCAAATGATTGCGGCATTCTGTTAATCTCGCATGACCTGCATGTTGTGATGGCGGAAACCGATACCGTGATCTGCCTGAACGGCCATGTCTGCTGCCGCGGCACGCCGCAGGCGGTGAGCCAGAGCCCGGAATATATGCGGCTTTTCGGTGGCACGGCGGCCAAGGCGCTGGCGGTCTACAGCCACCATCACGACCACACCCATCTGCCCGATGGCCGGGTGCAGCATGCGGATGGAACGGTGACGGACCATTGCCATCCCGAGGACGGGCACCACCATGATGAGGATGGCGAATGCGGTTGCGGCCATGATCATGGGGAGCATGGGGACCATGCGCCCGACGGCCTTCGGCAGGGAGAACGCCATGTTTGACGATTTCTTCGTACGCGCCATGGTCGCCGGCATTGGCGTTGCGCTCACCGCCGGTCCTCTCGGCTGTTTCGTCGTCTGGCGGCGCATGGCCTATTTCGGTGATACCATGGCCCATTCGGCGCTACTCGGCGTGGCGCTCTCGCTGCTGTTGCAGCTCAATCTCATCGTCAGCGTTTTTCTGGTGGCGTCCGCGGTTTCGATCCTGCTGATTTTCCTGCAGCGGCGGCAGGCGCTTTCCTCCGATGCGCTGCTTGGCATCCTGTCCCATTCGGCGCTGGCGATCGGCCTTGTCATTGTCGCCTTCATGAGCTGGGTGCGTATCGATCTCGTCTCGTTCCTGTTCGGCGATATTCTTGCCGTCACCCGCAGCGATATCGCGCTGATCTGGGGCGGCGGGCTGGTGGTCATCGTTTCCATGGTCTTCTTGTGGCGGTCGCTGCTCGCTTCCACCGTCAATACCGAACTGGCGGAAGCCGAGGGGCTGAACCCGGAACGCTCGAAGCTGATCTTCACATTGTTGATGGCTCTGGTGATCGCAATCGCCATGAAAGTGGTCGGCATCATGCTCATCACCTCGCTGCTCATCATACCGGCCGCGACCGCGCGGCGTTTTTCCAGCACGCCGGAGGTGATGGCGGTTGTGGCCTCGCTGATCGGCGCTGTGGCCGTTGTCGGCGGCCTGTTCGGCTCGCTGACCTATGATACGCCGTCCGGCCCATCCATCGTGGTTGCCGCGGTGATCCTGTTCGTTATAAGCCTGTTGCCGGCGCCGGGTTTTTCCCGCTCCGCGGATGAAGGAGGCAAGCCATGAATGCGCAGACCCAGCAGAACCTCACCAAGAACCAGTCGCTGGTGATGAATGCCCTCTCAAACGCGCATCAGCCGCTCAGCGCCTATATGATCCTCGACAAGCTGCGCGACGATGGCTTCCGCGCGCCGTTACAGGTTTACCGGGCGCTGGAAAAGCTGGTGGAATTCGGTCTCGTGCACCGGCTGGAAAGCCTCAACGCCTTTGTTGCCTGCACACATACGCAGGCCGAATGCTGCTCGCAACACCATGGAAGCGTGGCTTTTGCCATCTGCGAATCCTGCGGGCAGGTGACGGAGTTTCACGACCATGAGATCGACCACCGTCTGGAGCGCTGGGTGAATGACAGCAAGTTCAAGGCGGAAAAGACCACCATCGAAATCCGCGGCCTCTGCGCCGCCTGCGCGGCATAACGCCAATTGTGAGGGGCGGGAGTCAGCGCCCGCCATCTATCATTATTCGATGATCGCCAGATCCGTCGAAAAACGTTTCCAGTTCTCGATGTATTTTTCCGCCGAGCGGCGAATGCCCGCCACGGTGTCCTCATCCAGCGTGCGGATGGCCCGCGCGGGTGAGCCGACAATCAGCGAATTATCCGGAAATTCCTTGCCCTCCGTCACCAGCGCGTTGGCGCCGACGAGGCAATTGTGGCCGATCTTTGCGCCGTTCAAAATCGTCGCACCCATGCCGATCAGCGAATTGTCGCCGATGCTGCAGCCGTGGACGATGGCGTGGTGGCCGATGGTGCACATGTCGCCGATAACAGCGGCAAAACCGGGATCGCTGTGCACCATCACACCCTCCTGAATATTGGTACCGCGCCCGACGCTGATCGGCTCGTTATCGCCGCGCAGCGTCGCGCCGAACCAGATGCCGACATCCTCGCCAAGCGTCACCGAACCGATGACATTGGCATCGGGAGCAATCCAGTAACGATCAGGGGCGGGGGTCTGTGGTACCCGGTCGGCAAGGCGGTAAAGCGGCATGGCGGTGTCCTCCCTTTGCGTTTCCTGCCGATCAGGCGATTTTGACCGAGAGCGTGCCGACACCATCGACGCCACACTCGATCCTGTCACCACGCACAATGGGGCCGACGCCCGCCGGCGTGCCGGTCATGATCACATCCCCGGCGGCAAGGGTGAACAGCTTGGAAAGCTCGGCAATCACTTCCGGCACCTTCCAGATCATCTGGGCGAGATCGCCCGTCTGCTTGCGTTCGCCGTTGACATCGAGCCAGATCGCGCCGGTAGCGGGATGGCCGATTTTATCGGCGGGAACGATGGCAGAGACTGGTGCGGAATGTTCAAACGCCTTGGCGCCTTCCCATGAGCGCCCCATTTTCTTCAACCCATCCTGCAGGTCGCGGCGGGTCATGTCGATGCCGACGGCGTAACCCCAGACGTGGTTCAGCGCTTCCGACGCCGGAATATCCGCGCCGCCGCTCTTCAGGACGACGACGCACTCGACTTCGTAATGCACGTTGGAGGATAGCGGCGGGTAGGGGAAATCATTACCTGCTGGCAGCAGATTGTCCGGGTTCTTCTGGAAATAAAAGGGCGGTTCACGCGAGGGATCGTGGCCCATCTCGATGGCGTGATCGGCATAATTGCGGCCGACGCAGTAGACCCGCCGCACGGGGAACATGTCGTCCGTGCCTTCGACGGGCAGCAGAACGGGTTTCGGAGCGGGGATGACGGTGGCGGCCATGGGGATTTCCTGTCGTCTCTTGAAGCTGCAAGTCTTGTCCCGCGATTCCGGGGCGATTTCCAGTTCAAAATGACCTTGCCTGCAAAACTGGCTTTTTACGGTCCTTTGTTGTAGAAGCCGGCGCAAAGAGGTTTATCCATGTACAGACAAGCGCTTGCCAGCGGCGAAAAAATCTTCGCCGTGGCCCCGATGATCGATTGGACCGATACGAGGTGCAGATTTCTGCATCGGCAACTGTCGAAGCGCGCTTTGCTGTTCACCGAGATGATCGTTGCCGACGCTATCATCCATGGCCAGCGCGAGAAGTTGCTCGGTTACCACCCGCAGGAACATCCCGTTGCGCTGCAGCTCGGCGGATCGAATCCCGCCAAGCTTGCCGAGGCGGTGCGGATTGCCGGTGACTACGGTTATGACGAGATCAATCTCAATGTCGGCTGTCCTTCGGACCGGGTGCAATCCGGCACCTTCGGCGCCTGCCTGATGCGCGAGCCTGAAGTGGTGGCGCAATGTATTTCGGCTATGAAAGCGGTTGCGGCTGTTCCGGTTACGGTCAAATGCCGCATCGGCGTTGATGACCAGGAGCCCGAAACGGTGCTGCCGGATTTTCTGGCGCGGGTCGTGGCGGCCGGTGCGGATGCGGTCTGGGTCCATGCGCGAAAAGCCTGGCTGCAGGGGCTTTCGCCGAAGGAAAACCGCGAGGTGCCGCCGCTTGATTACGATCTCGTCTACCGCATGAAGCGGGACAATCCTGACGTCTTCATCGGCATCAATGGTGGCATCGCCGATCTCGATCAGGCGGGTGAGCACCTGAAATACGTGGATGGCGTGATGCTCGGCAGGGCCGCCTATCACAACACCTCGATCCTTGCCGATGTCGATCATCGTATCCATGGCGAGGAAGCCCTCCAATATGACTGGATGGCTTTGCGGGACACGATGATGGCTTATGCTGCCGATTATATTGCCACAGGTGGACGTCTCAATCACGTTACCCGCCACATGGTCGGCCTGTTTCAGGGCATGCCGGGCGCGCGCCGTTTCCGGCAAATCCTCTCCAGCGATGCCACCAGGCCGGGAGCGGGGCCGGAGGTGATCGAGGCAGCTTTCGCCGCCATCGATTTCAACCCGATGAAAGAACTGGCCGGCTGAGACGCCTCAGACCGCTTTTTGCAGTTCCTGCGCACCCACGGGCGCATTGATCTTGCCGCCGGTGATGAAGAAGGCAAAGACGTCGCGCTGGGTCTTTTCGACCTTCCGCCCGGGCGCGGTCAGCGGCAGGTCATCAGGCACGCCGCCCGCCGCATAGGTCTTGAGCCGTTTGGCCCAGTCGCTGATCCCGGTCTGCGGATAACAGGTCTTGATATCGTCCTCGCCCTTCTGCAGACGGCAATAGACGAAGTCGGCGGTCACATCCGGCAGCATCGGATAATCGTGATGATCGGCGCAGACGACGGCGACCTTGTATTTGGCGATGAGATCGATGAATTCCGGTACCTGAAATGTCTCGTTGCGCACCTCGACCACATGCCGCAGGGAAATGCCGTCCTGTTTTTCCGGCAGCAGCGCCAGAAAAGCGCCGAAATCATCCGCATCGAATTTCTTCGTGGGCGCGAACTGCCAGAGGATCGGGCCAAGATGAGACCCGAGTTCCGTCAGACCCTGCGTCAGGAACTTCGTCATGGATTCACCGGCTTCGGCCAGAACCCTGCGATTGGTGACGAAGCGGCTCGCCTTTAGCGAGAAGATGAAGTCGTCGGGGACTTCGGAAGCCCACTTGGCGAAAGTTTCCGGCTTCTGACTGCTGTAATAGGTGCCGTTCACCTCTATTGCCGTCAATTGCCGGCTGGCATGTTCGAGCTGACGTTTCTTCGTCAGTTTTTCCGGATAAAACGTGCCTTCCCAGGGCTCGAAAGTCCAGCCGCCGATACCCGTGCGGATTGTTCCTGATGTCGACATATGCTGTTCCTCCACAGGCTTTTGGCCTTTTGAACCTTTGCCAAAGCTGCGGATTACTCCGCAGCCTCGCGTTTCCCGGCCGGCCGGCGGTCGAGAAGTTCCTTCAGGAAGTGGCCGGTATAAGAGCGCTCGACCTTGACGATGTCTTCCGGCGTGCCGGTTGCCACCACTTCGCCGCCGCCCGTGCCACCTTCGGGGCCGATATCGATGATCCAGTCGGCCGTCTTGATGACTTCGAGATTGTGTTCGATCACCACGACGGAATTGCCCTGTTCCACCAGCGCATGCAGCATTTCCAGTAGCTTGTTGACGTCGTGGAAATGCAGGCCCGTCGTCGGTTCGTCGAGGATATAGAGCGTACGGCCCGTCGAGCGCTTCGACAGTTCCTTGGCGAGTTTGACGCGCTGCGCTTCACCGCCTGAGAGCGTGTTGGCCTGCTGGCCGACCTTGATGTAACCGAGGCCGACATCGAACAGCGATTGCAGCTTGTCGCGGACCGCCGGCACCGCGGCGAAGAACTCCACGCCTTCTTCGACCGTCATGTCCAGCACGTCGGCGATGGATTTGCCCTTGAAGGTAACATCCAGTGTCTCGCGATTATAACGCTTGCCGTGGCAGACGTCGCAGGTGACATAAACGTCGGGCAGGAAGTGCATCTCGATCTTGATGACGCCGTCGCCCTGGCAGGCCTCACAGCGGCCGCCCTTGACGTTGAAGGAGAAACGGCCCGGCGCGTAACCCCGCGCCTTGGCTTCCGGCAGGCCGGCGAACCAGTCACGGATCGGCGTGAAGGCGCCGGTATAGGTGGCGGGATTGGAGCGCGGCGTGCGGCCGATCGGCGACTGGTCGATATCGATCACCTTGTCGATGAATTCGAAACCGTCGATGCGATCATGTTCGGCCGGGATTTCGCGCGCGCCCATCACCCGGCGCGCCGCCGATTTGTAAAGCGTCTCGATCAGGAAGGTGGACTTGCCACCACCTGATACGCCGGTTACCGCGGTGAAAACGCCGAGCGGCACGGCAGCCGTGACATTCTGGAGGTTGTTACCACGGGCGCCAAAAACCTTGATCTCGCGACCCTTTTTCGGCTTGCGGCGTTCGGCTGGCACGGCAACGCCGAGTTCGCCGGAGAGATATTTGCCGGTCAGTGACTTCGGATTGGCCATCACGTCCTGCGGCGTGCCTTCCGCGATCACCTGACCACCGTGAATGCCGGCGGCCGGACCGATATCGACCACATAATCCGCCGTCAGGATGGCGTCCTCGTCATGTTCGACAACGATGACGGTATTGCCGATATCGCGCAGGTGTTTCAGTGTCTCGAGCAGGCGGGCATTGTCACGCTGGTGCAGGCCGATCGAAGGCTCATCCAGAACGTAAAGAACGCCTGTCAGGCCCGAGCCGATTTGTGAGGCCAGACGGATGCGCTGGCTTTCGCCGCCGGACAGCGTGCCGGAATTGCGTGACAGGCTAAGATAATCCAGCCCGACGTCGTTGAGGAACCGCAGGCGTTCGCGGATTTCCTTGAGGATACGGACTGCGATTTCATTCTGCTTGGCGTTGAGATTTTCCGGCAGCACCTCGAACCAGTCGCGTGCCTTGCGGATCGACATCTGGGT
Organism: Agrobacterium fabrum str. C58; assembly: GCF_000092025.1. NCBI lineage: Bacteria > Pseudomonadati > Pseudomonadota > Alphaproteobacteria > Hyphomicrobiales > Rhizobiaceae > Agrobacterium > Agrobacterium fabrum. Next base: position 1,503,743 of record NC_003062.2, on the reverse strand, counting down.
GACTTCGCCGATATGCAGCTTGTTGATCTTGACGGCGAGCGCTTCCGGCTTCAGGCGATAACCGGCGCAGGCCGGGCAGGGGGCTGCCGACATGTAACGCTCGATTTCCTCCCGCGCCCAGGCGCTGTCGGTCTCTTTCCAGCGGCGCTCCAGATTGGGCACGATGCCTTCGAAGTTCTTCACCGTCTTGTAGGAGCGGGCGCCATCCTGATAGTTGAATTCGATCTTGTCGTCGGTACCCTGAAGAATGGCGTGCTGCGCCTCCTTGGAAAGATCCGTCCATTTGCTGGACAGTTTAAAACCGAAGGCCTTGCCGAGCGCTTCCAGCGTCTGGTTGTAATAGGGCGAGGAAGACTTTGCCCAGGGGGCGATGGCGCCGTCGCGCAGCGTGCGCGCCGGCTCCGGAACGATCAGGTTTTCATCCACCTTCTGCTGCGAGCCGAGGCCATCGCAGCTGGGGCAGGCGCCGAAGGGGTTGTTGAAGGAGAATAAACGCGGCTCGATTTCCGGGATGGTGAAGCCGGAAACGGGGCAGGCGAATTTTTCCGAAAACAGCACACGTTCGTGGGTCTCGTTAAGAGACTTGTTGGCAGAGCCGCCGGCGGCGGTGTCTTCAGGTGGCAACGGCTTGTCGGCGAATTCGGCGATAGCCAGCCCGTCTGCGAGCTTGAGGCAGGTTTCGAGACTGTCGGCGAGGCGCGCGGCCATATCCGGGCGCACCACCGCACGGTCGACCACCACGTCGATATCGTGTTTGTATTTCTTGTCGAGGGCAGGAACGTCGGCGATCTCGTAGAACTGGCCATCCACCTTGACGCGCTGGAAGCCCTTCTTCATCAGCTCGGCCAGTTCCTTCTTGTACTCGCCTTTACGGCCACGCACGATCGGCGCGAGGATATAAAGACGCGTACCTTCCTCGAAAGCGAGGATACGGTCGACCATCTGGCTGACTGTCTGGCTTTCGATCGGCAGGCCGGTAGCAGGTGAGTAGGGCACCCCGACACGCGCGAACAGCAAGCGCATATAGTCGTAAATCTCGGTGACCGTGCCAACCGTGGAGCGCGGATTGCGCGAGGTTGTCTTCTGCTCGATGGAAATGGCCGGAGACAGACCGTCAATCTGGTCGACATCCGGCTTCTGCATCATTTCCAGGAACTGGCGCGCATAGGCCGAAAGGCTTTCGACATAACGGCGCTGCCCCTCGGCATAGATCGTGTCGAAGGCAAGCGACGACTTGCCCGAGCCGGAAAGCCCGGTCATGACAATCAGCTTGTTGCGCGGTAGATCCAGATCGATGCCCTTGAGATTGTGCTCGCGGGCGCCACGGATGGAAATCGTCTTCAGTTCACTCATGACAAGGCTCGGACAAAAATAACACACTTGCTGGCAGCGCGTCCTTATGTAGTGACGCAGCCGGAGGTGTCGAGGTCTATTTCCTATCGGGCGCAGCTTTTCGGAATGCTTGACTCGAAATCTGCGATTTAATAGAACAAAAAAGGAACGAATTGCAAGCGCGAATGTCTGCTCCCACAGCTTAAGATTATTCTTTGTGGATAGTTCCCTGCCTGCGGTGCCCTTTGCGGGCGGTGGTGGTTATTGTGTGCGGGATTTTTTGAAATGCAATTGCCGGTCATGAAGGCTGGCGGACAGGATGACGAGATGGCTGGTAGCGTAAACAAGGTAATTCTGATCGGGAATGTCGGCGCCGATCCCGAAATCCGCCGGACGCAGGATGGCCGCCCCATCGCCAACCTGCGTATCGCCACCTCGGAAACCTGGCGCGACCGCAACAGCGGTGAGCGCAAGGAAAAGACCGAATGGCACACCGTCGTGGTTTTCAACGAAGGCCTGTGCAAGGTCGTCGAACAATATGTCAAGAAGGGCGCCAAGCTCTATATTGAAGGCCAGCTGCAGACGCGCAAATGGCAGGACCAGACCGGCAACGACCGCTACTCCACCGAAATCGTGCTGCAGGGCTTCAACTCCACGCTGACGATGCTCGACGGTCGCGGTGAAGGCGGTGGTGGTCGCAGCGGTGGCGGCGATTTCGGCGGTGGCAATGATTATGGCAGCGGCGGCGGTTACGACCAGCAGTCCTCGCCGCGCGGCGGCTCATCCCGTGGCGGCGGCCAGCCTTCCGGTGGCTTCTCCAACGATATGGATGACGATATTCCGTTCTGAGGCTGATACTGTCGACACTGCCGCAAGTCAGAATTTTGTGGTTTTTTCGATGTATTGATATCATCATCGGGCTGACAGGAGATTTGAGACATGGCGAACATGACCTTTTCCTTGCCAGACCCGATGAAAGACTGGATCGAAAGCCGTATCCAGAAGGGCGAATACGCCAGCGCCAGTGACTATGTGCGGGATCTCGTACGACGTGACTGGGCCCGGCGAGGGCAGGATTTCAGCATTGACGAGCTTCGCCAAATCGTTGCGGAGTCCCGCGCCAGTGGTGTCGGGTCCCGCAGCATGGATGATTTGTTCGCGGAAGCTGAACGTGTAGCGACAGCCCACGGTGTCATGCGTGAATAATTATCGGTTGAGCACGCAAGCCGAAAACGAAATTCTCGACATCTTCCTCTATGGTATTGAACGGTTCGGATTGAATCAGGCACGTCTGTACAAAGACGGCATGGAAAGCTGTTTCCAGTTGCTTGGCAATAATCCACGTATGGGACGTTCAGCCACGATTGTTGGAGAAGGCATACGTAGACACGAACATGGAAGCCATGTCATTTTTTATGAAACTGACGGTTCCGGCGTGCTCATTCTCACCATTGTCCATGGTCGGAGCATCCGCCGCTTAAAGCTTTGACGGCTTCCGACGGCAGGTTGTTCTTGGCTCCAAGGAAAGGCTCAGGCCGCCACCTTGTCCGCCAGCATCGCAACCATGACATCGGATTGCGACACGATTCCCACCATCTTTCCTTTCGCGTCGATGACCGGCAGGTAATGCAGACCTTCCTCAGCAAAACGGATGATGGCTTCCTCGATTGAAGTCTCCGGCAGCACGGTTTTCACCGGCGAGGTCATGATGTCCTTGACGGTATCGTTGGGGGCGCTTGCGCCAGACAGAATGAGGCGCAGCCGCTGCAGGAAGCCGATGGAGGGACGGCCGTTTCTCCAGCTCGCCTTTTCCAGGAAATCCGTCTGGGTGACGATGCCGACGATTTCGGCCTTGTCGTTGGTGACGGGCAGCGCCTTGAAATGGTGGTTATGCATCAGCGCATGGGCGTGGCGCAGGCTATCATCGGGGGCGACACCGATCACATCCCGGGACATGACACTGGCGCAATCGAGATGCAGCGCGCGGCGGCGGTAAGAGCGCAGTTCGGTCTTGCGCAGGATGGTCTCGAGCTCGTCCCGGTCGATATCGAGAACCTCGTCATATTCCTTCAGCACCTCGTCGAGATCGGTCGAAGAAAAACCGATCTTCTGGATGGGCGTGGGATCGGTCGTGCCGTGGGCGGCCTTTCCAGGCTTCAGGCCGTGTGGATAGGCGCGGCCGGTGGCATTGTTATAGAGGAGTGCCAGGGCCAAAAGGATCAGCGAGTTTCCGGCGACCGGCCAGAGCAGGAAGCCATAACCAAGGCTGTGCACGACGGGACCGCCGAGAACGGCCGTCAGCGCGACGGCACCGCTTGGCGGATGCAGGCAGCGCAGCGCCATCATCGCGGCGATCGCAAAGCTGATGGCGAGCGCGCTGGCGAGGAATGGATCCTGCACCAGCAGCGCCACGGTTACACCCACGAAAGCCGATACCAGATTGCCGCACAGGATCGACCAGGGCTGGGCCAGCGGGCTGGAGGGCACGGCGAATAAAAGCACGGCCGAGGCGCCCATCGGCGCGATCATGGCGGGCAGGGTGGGATCGAAACGCAGAGCAAAACTGCCGAGAAGGCCAGTCAGCAGAATGCCGAAAAAGGCGCCGGTCGCGGTGCGTAGCCTTTCCCTGTTGCTGACAGGTGCGGCATCCGGGATGAGGCGGCGCAGCGTGGAACGCATGATGACAACTTTCGAATTCGGAAAAGATGCGCGTCTTTTAGCCGAAATGGCAGCCGGATTTAAAGGACGGATTTTCCTGGGTTATCGCCGCATGCGGGATTTTGTTGCGCAGACATGCGATCATAGCGGAGATCAGAAATCGAAGGCCGACTTTATGCCGTCGACCACGAATTGTACCGAGAGTGCTGCCAACAGCACGCCGAGCAGCCGGGTGAGGATGGCGCGGCCGGTATTGCCGAGAAAACGGTCCATGCGTTCCGAGACGATCAGCGCGGCATAAACGAGGGCCATGGCGAAAGCGAGGATCAGGATGAGCACCACCATCTCGACGGTGGTTTTCATTGAGCCGGCAAGCAGCACGGTGGCGGAAATGGCGCCCGGCCCGGCGATTAGCGGCAGGGCCAGCGGAAAGACCGCCAGATTATGCAGATGATCCTTGGTGATGGCGATTTCCGAGGTCTTTTCCTTGCGCTCCTGGCGTTTCTCGAAAATCATCTCGAAGGAAATCCAGAACAGCAGAAGGCCACCGGCGATGCGGAAGGCACCGAGCGAAATGCCGAGCAGGTTGAGAATGGCGAGACCGAAGAGCGCGAAGACGGCGAGAATGCCAAAGGCGATGATGGAGCCGCGCAACGCTACCTGGCTGCGCTGATCGCGCGTCATGCCGACGGTGAGCGCCAGGAAAACGGGGGCGAGACCGGGCGGATCGAGCGTGACCAGAAGTGTGGTAAGCGCGTTGATGAGGGTTTCGCTGCTGGCCATTCTTTCCCCGTCTTATCTGTTTTTACGGCGAAGCCTACGCAACTCGCCGGAACATTGAAAGGGAGCGGCGGTGCTTTTGCCGGGCTAAATCGTGAAAAGCGGCGCTCGTCTTGCAAATGACGCAAAAGCCTGTTCAAAACTCGCCGGGAAATTGGCTTAACGTTGCTGTTTCCGCTATAAAAATCCATCCGATTCTTAACAGAGAATGTGATCCGTTTTGACTGACCAGAGCCCCCCCGGCGGCGGAAAACTTCCGCCAGGCATTGAACCGATTTCCATCATGGAGGAAATGCAGCGGTCGTATCTCGATTACGCCATGAGCGTCATCGTGTCCCGCGCGCTTCCCGATGTGCGAGACGGCCTGAAGCCGGTTCATCGCCGTATCCTCTACGGCATGTCCGAACTCGGCATCGACTGGAACAAGAAATACGTCAAATGCGCCCGCGTCACCGGTGACGTGATGGGTAAATTCCATCCGCACGGCAATTCGGCGATCTATGACGCGCTGGCGCGTATGGCGCAGGATTGGTCGCTGCGTCTGCCGCTGATTGACGGACAGGGCAATTTCGGCTCCATCGATGGCGATCCGCCGGCGGCCGAACGTTACACCGAATGCCGTCTCGAAAAGGCCGCGCATTCTCTGCTCGACGATCTCGACAAGGAAACGGTCGATTTCCGCGACAACTATGACGGCACGCTGCAGGAGCCGGTTGTCGTTCCCGCGAAGTTCCCGAACCTTCTGGTCAACGGGGCAGGCGGCATCGCGGTGGGCATGGCCACCAATATTCCGCCGCACAATCTGTCCGAGGTTATCGACGGCTGCGTCGCGCTGATTGAAAATCCGGCGATCGAACTGCCCGAGATGATGCAGATCATTCCCGGACCGGATTTTCCGACCGGCGCGCTGATCATGGGCCGTTCAGGCATCCGCTCGGCTTATGAGACCGGCCGTGGATCGGTCATCATGCGCGGCGTCGCCACCATCGAGCCGATGCGCGGCGACCGCGAACAGATCATCATCACCGAAGTTCCCTATCAGGTGAACAAGGCCTCGATGATCGAAAAGATGGCCGAGCTGGTCAAGGAAAAGCGCATCGAGGGCATTTCCGACCTGCGCGACGAGTCCGACCGCCAGGGTTATCGCGTCGTCATCGAACTGAAGCGCGATGCCAATGCCGAAGTCATCCTGAACCAGCTTTATCGCTACACGCCGCTGCAGACCTCCTTCGGCTGCAACATGGTGGCGCTGAACGGCGGCAAGCCGGAACAGATGACGCTGCTCGACATGCTGCGGGCCTTCGTTTCCTTCCGTGAAGACGTCGTCAGCCGCCGCACCAAGTATCTGCTGCGCAAGGCACGCGACCGCGCGCATGTCTTGGTCGGTCTGGCGATTTCGGTCGCCAATATCGACGAAGTCATCCGCGTCATCCGTCATGCTCCCGATCCGGCTTCGGCCCGCGAGCAGTTGATGACCCGGCGCTGGCCGGCGCAGGATGTGGAAAGCCTGATCCGTCTCATTGACGATCCGCGCCACCGCATCAACGAAGACGGCACCTACAATCTTTCCGAAGAGCAGGCGCGCGCCATTCTCGAATTGCGCCTTGCCCGCCTCACCGCGCTTGGCCGCGATGAGATCGGCGACGAGCTGAACAAGATCGGCGCTGAAATCAGCGAGTATCTGGACATTCTGTCGTCGCGCGTGCGTATCCAGCAGATCGTCAAGGACGAACTTGTTTCGATCCGCGACGAGTTCGGCACGCCGCGCCGGTCGCAGATCGTCGAGGGTGGTCCTGACATGGACGATGAAGACCTCATCGCCCGCGAGGATATGGTCGTTACCGTTTCGCATCTCGGTTACATCAAGCGCGTACCGCTGACCACCTACCGGGCGCAGCGCCGCGGCGGCAAGGGCCGTTCCGGCATGGCGACGCGCGACGAGGATTTCGTCAACCGTCTCTTTGTTGCCAATACCCATACGCCGGTGCTGTTTTTCTCCTCGCGTGGCATCGTCTACAAGGAAAAGGTCTGGCGCCTGCCGATCGGTACACCGCAATCCAAGGGCAAGGCCCTCATCAACATGCTGCCGCTGGAGCCCGGCGAACGCATCACCACCATCATGCCGTTGCCCGAGGATGAGACCGCCTGGGAAACGCTGGATGTGATGTTCTCGACGACGCGCGGTACGGTTCGCCGCAACAAGCTCGGCGATTTCGTTCAGGTCAACCGCAATGGCAAGATCGCCATGAAGCTGGACGAGGAGGGCGATGAAATCCTCTCCGTCGAAACCTGTACCGATCGTGACGACGTGTTGCTGACGACAGCGCTCGGCCAGTGCATCCGCTTCCCCGTGGACGATGTGCGCGTCTTTGCCGGCCGCAACTCCGTCGGCGTGCGTGGCATCAACATGGCTGAGGGCGACCGCATCATCTCCATGACCATCGTTGGCCATGTGGAAGCCGAACCGTGGGAACGTGCCGCCTACCTCAAGCGCTCGGCCACCGAGCGCCGTGCCGCTGGCGTGGACGAGGAAGATATCGCACTCGTCGGCGAGGAAGTGACGGAAGAGGGCGAACTCAGCGAAGAGCGTTATCAGGAGCTGAAGGCCCGCGAAGAATTCGTGCTGACGGTTTCCGTGAAGGGCTTCGGCAAACGTTCGTCTTCTTACGACTTCCGCACCTCGGGCCGTGGCGGCAAGGGCATCCGTGCCACCGATACCGCCAAGACCAACGAAATCGGCGAACTCGTCGCTGCCTTCCCGGTGGAAGAGGGCGACCAGATCATGCTGGTTTCCGATGGTGGTCAGCTCATTCGTGTGCCGGTCAACGGCATCCGCATCGCCAGCCGTGCCACCAAGGGCGTCACGATCTTCTCGACCGCCAAGGACGAGAAAGTGGTTTCCGTGGAGCGCATCAACGAGCCTGAGGGCGACGATGAGGCGGAGAACGGCAATGACGACGAGGCGGATGATAATCTGCCGGATGCGCCTGAAGCACCGGAGAGCGAGGCGTAAGCCGCCTCGTTTCTGCTTCGCCAATCAACAGAAAACCCCGCGGTGCTTGAGCGCCGCGGGGTTTTTCTTTGGGTCTTGCTTGCTGCGTCCGGTTCGTTACCGGATGCGGATATGGATTGGTGCGCGGCCCGAGCGGTGGGCGACATGAAGGTGGATTCGGGCTTCCGGCTGGTTGGCGCGCCAGGCGCGGGCACCGTGCGACAGAAGCAGGCTGACGAGATCACGCGTCTTTGCCTTGGAACGGTTGAGGCCGAGATCGGCGATACGCATTGCCGCCTCGTGAATGGGATGCAGAACCGACTGGCTGCCATGCCCGTTGCCAGACGCAATGTCCGAATAATTCTCGTTGACTGCCATCTTCGAAAGCCTCGCTACTCATTACACAATTCGAGGAGACAGGCGATGTTTCGACAATGAAGCACCGCCTGCGGAAACATCAGTTACTGGAGTGACGCCCAGCAGCTCACGCCTTTCTTTTTCAATACGTTACATGCATTTACCGCAGCGTTCTGGCCGTCAAAGCCGCCGAAACGGGCGCGGTAGATCTGGGAGCCGTCCTTGCTGAAGGCGACCGTGAAGGGTTTTGCGGAGCGCAGTGCCGCGCCGCCTTTTTCCTGTGCGTTCTGCAGCAGGCCACGGGCGGAGTTTTCGTCCGGCGATGCGCCGATCTGGATGACCCAGCCACCCTGCGGCGCCTCTGCCCTGGGTGAGACGGAAGGTGCGGCGGATGCGGATGCTGCCGTCGATGCCGTGACGATATTGTCCACCTTGGTCGAGTTGGTGATCAGCTTACGATCGGGAGCGACCGGTGCGCGAACGATCGGATCTTTGCCCTTCTGCCAGGTGGCGGCTTCCATGGCCTTGACGGCGGCATTGGAAGAAGAGCCTGCAAAGGCTGTGACGGGTGCTTCTTCGTAACGGGTCTGCGGAACGGGACCGGCGTTGGGCAGGCCGGAATCGGTTGCGGCGACTGCCACGGAAGGATAAGGCGCGGCTGCCGCCACGGTAACGGGTTCTTCGACCGGGCCAGAACGCGTCTGTGCGATCAGGTTGCTGTTGCCGCCGCGCGATGCCTGCGGCAGATAGGTTGCGACGAGCTTGCGCATGGTGGCATCACGGGCAGCGCTGGAGCGTCCGCCGAGAACGACGGCGACGATAGAGCGGCCATCGAGCTGCGCTGATGTCGCCAGATTGCTGCCGGCTGCGCGGGTGTAACCGGTCTTGATGCCATCCACGCCCTTCACGGTTCCGACGAGGCGATTGTGATTGCCAATCACCTGCTTGCCGAAATTGAAGGTTCGGGTGCTGAAATAACCGTAATATTGCGGAAAATGCTGGCGAAGCGCGATGCCGAGACGGGCCTGGTCGCGTGCCGTCGTCATCTGCGCCGTGTTGGGCAGGCCGTTGGCATTGCGATAGGTCGTGCGGGTCATGCCAAGTGCACGGGCCTTTGCCGTCATCATTCTGGCAAAACGGTCTTCCGAGCCGCCGAGATGTTCGCCGAGCGCGGTCGCCATATCGTTTGCGGACCGGGTAACGAGGGCAAGGATAGCCTGTTCCACGGTAACGCTGCCGCCGGCGCGCACGCCGAGCTTCGACGGCGGCTCCTTTGCGGCATTGGCCGAAACAGTCACCCTGGAATCAAGCGAAATGCGTCCGCTGTTGAGTGCCTCGAATGTCAGATAAAGCGTCATCATCTTCGTCAACGATGCCGGATAACGCAGACCGTCAGGATCCTCACCATACAGGACCTTGCCAGACTTTGCGTCGATGACGATACCCGCATATTTCGGGTCGGCCTTTGCGGTCTGAACGGATGTTGCGGCTATGAACGCCGCAGCAAGGGTCAACGCAACAAACCTCACGAAAGACGTTGCACCCGCTTTGCGCGAATGTGCTCCAGATAGACTTTTCAACACTGCTGAACTCTTCAATCGCATATTTCTGTTCCGCTCGGACACGCCCCGCCCGATGCTCCGGCAAGAAACTTTATCGGGATGGCGTTACCAAGTGGTTTATGAAAGGTATCCGCCTTCCATAAAATGCGACTTTTCGCACCCAATCTGTGCCGTGCCGTGTCACGGCTTTCCGTCTTTTACGAGGCGTTGCGCGATATAGGTTTTCACATCCGCATCAACCTTTTGCCATTGCGGCAGCAGATTGGCCGAGAAACGGTAAAACAGGCTGAGGTCCTGGCCAATATGGATATCCCTCTGACAGTCGCTGCCCGTTGCTTCCTGCGGTGGCTGCGGCAGGAGGCAGCGCGCCACAAAGGTATCGTCGTTTTCACGTTCGCCGGTCAGGATGACTTCCTTGCCATAGCCGGAATCGGCGCGCAGGCGATGCAGCAGGAGGCCGTGTTTCAGCGGCACCGGTTCGCCTTCGGTCAGTCGTGAATAGATCGGCCCAAAACGGCCGGACATATCTTCCGACATGGTGCTTTGCGAGAGCTGGACGAAGATCAGCCCCGCCGCCTGAGCAGGATCGTCGAAGATCGCGCGATTCGCGTCCTCATATCCTTTGAGGTCAGGCCAGGTGAGATAGAGGTCGACCCGTTCGCTTTCGCCGCCCTGTCTCTCTAAAGGGGTTCGCAGCGTGTTTTTGGCGAGTTTCAGCCGATCATCGCCGATGGTGATCGCCACCTCATCGGTATCGGTCACATGTCCCGCTTTGAGAATCCGCTCGCCATACCATTTGATGCCGACATTGAGGGCGGCGAGGATGATGAGAAGAATTCCGGCAATGAGGGCTGCGCAGCGCACGAGAGACGATGAAAGCAGGGGTCTTTGGTCGTGCATGGACTTCCATATTCGTTCCGGCCGCCGGATGATTTTCCAGACGGAAAATAGCCGTACAAAGCTTTAACCCGAGGCGGCCGGCATTGAAATGACGTTTTGCCGCTGCTACCTGATACCAACCAAACAAAGGACGGCAGATGGCAGCGCGCGACAGATATTCCCGAAAGCTCGAATGTTCCAAATGTGGTCATCAGGGTTTTGCCGAGGCGTCGGAATCGGATGACAAGAGTCGACGGGATGTGGATTTTCGCATCGATGACATGCCGAGGGGATTTCGCACGGAACGCGCTTCGGGCGATCCGACGGATTTCATGATCCGCTGCGCCCAATGTGGCAATATATTCCGCTTCCAGCAGAAAACCGCCTATGCGCCTGGAGGCGAACCGCGCGTGAAGGCCTGAACGGAAGGTGGTAGTATGACTTTACCCCAACAGCAGAGCGGTGACCCGCAAAGGCGCAAGCCAATCTGGCCCTGGATCGTGCTTCTGGTTCTGACGCTCTCGGCCATCTATTCCTATAATCGCGCCAGCGAGATCATTGCGGAATTCTCCGACACCCTGCCGCCGGCGCTTCTCAACCTGTTCGAGGATATTCTCCGGGGAGACGGCCGGCACGGCAATGGCGGACCGGGCATCGGCGTTTGAGGTGGGGACGTCATAGAGAGGCGCTGGCCTTTTGGCTGCCCTTCATCTTGCGTGACCATAAAAGAAAAAAGCCCCGCAAACGGGCGGGGCAGGTTGATCGCTCGGGGAAAGTTGGGCAATGCCCGGGAGCGATGGCTTGATATAAGTGACAATAGTGCTGACGCGATAGGCCATTTCCGTCCCAAACAGTACGCCTATGCATAAATTTCGCTCAATCTGCAGTTTTTTGAACGATGAGTTATGCAAATCTGTAAGACAACTTGACAGACTTTTGCTTTATTCTTTGCATTGCCTCGAATTGCACATATTCGCCTTTAACATAACGTGACATGAGCAAACGTATGGATAAATCGGGAATCCTCTTCGTGGCGCTTTTGCTGGTGCTTGTCGCAATCGTTCTCAGCCTGACACTGTTTGATTCAGCGCAGCAGGTACCGAATGTTCCTTCCGGGGAAGGCTCGCTGCTGCCTTCTGGAACCACGCCCGGACAATGATCCGCAAGGGGATCCTCGCAGGGAAAGTGCGGGGAGGCATCCGCTTGAAGTGGCGGGATTGACGGCCATTTTGAAAACGCTATAAAGCCTCACCACCGAAGGATGGGTGTCCGAGTGGTTTAAGGAACCGGTCTTGAAAACCGGCGTGCGTGAGAGCGTACCGTGGGTTCGAATCCCACCCCATCTGCCATTCCGCCAAAACAATTATGCCGACGCGATGACGCGGGGAATGATCCCGACGTGTCGTCAGGATTTGGGGTGGCCAAAAATCGTCACGACGAGAAACCCGCCTTACGGCGGGTTCCAGGCGGTGGTTGATCTCATCAGATTTCCGGGCAGCCCCGTTCGTTTGCGAATGTGATGCGATCCTGGCCTCGGCGCGTGAACCCTTCGACGACGACACGACCGGGAGTGACGCGCACGACTTCGGGATCGCGTAGTCCGGCCTCGCGGGCGGCAGCGCGCGCTTCGCGTTCGCTACAGCCGCGCATACGAGGAGAGCCACGGCGGTCCATGTCTCGGTCCCGATCACGATCGCGGATGACAGGGCGAACGCCATCCGGCCCGATTCTCAGCTCCATGTCCTGCGCCCCTGCGGGTACCGTTGCGGCGAAGGATGCGAAGGCGAGGCCGATTGCCAGGCCTGTGGTTTTCATAAACTTGATCATGTTTCCTCCCTCAGCCGAAACCGGCGGAAGCTCGTTTGTTTGCGGGGGGAAAACGCCGTCGTCATCCATTTGTTCCTTGCGTATAGGCTGGGAAGAGACGGCGGGGGCGGTTAGATCGCACCCCAGGAGCGGGCTGGAAGGATAGAAATCATTAACCACGTTCGTTACAATTTTATCGAATTTGCAGAAGTCGTTCGCATTTTCGCCACGTTATGCACAAGATTAAGCGACTGTTAGGTGCTTCGATGGCAGGGGCAAATCATCGAGGCAAGTGAGGGTGCGGTTCTCCAAGCCAGAAGCATGGGCCAATAAGCGTGGGGCAGACGATTTGAAATCTACGGTCAAAAAACTCGGCATCAGCACCAGATCGGGTGTGAAGTGGCTTGCAATTTCCGTGCTTTGCGCTGCGACAGCTTCGTGTTCCACAACCTCTGAGACAAAGCCTAAGCCCAAGCGCAGCAAGGAATATTTCTCGGAATCGGAATATGGCGTCAAAGCCAGCCCGCGTGTGGCCGATGGGAAGAGCATTCCCAAGGGCGGCGGACGAGAGTTGGTCGGCAATGCCTATACGGTCAAGGGCCGTCGTTATTTTCCGAAAGAAGAGCCGGGTTACAACAAGACCGGTCTCGCCTCCTGGTACGGTTCCGCCTTCCACGGCCGCCTGACGGCGAATGGCGAAGTTTACGATAAAGAACATCTTTCCGCCGCACATCCGACATTTCCCCTGCCGAGCTATGCGCGCATCACCAACATGGAAAATGGCTCTTCGGTGCTGGTACGCGTCAACGATCGCGGACCTTTTCATGAAGGTCGCCTGATCGACGTTTCCAGCAAGACCGCCGATCTTCTCGATATGAAGGCGACAGGTACGGCGAATGTGCGTGTGCAATATGCCGGCCGTGCCCCGCTCGACGGTCACGATATGCCCTATCTGATGGCCTCCTATATTCCGAAGGGTTCGCGCTCGCCGGGCGTGGCGCCGGAAGGGCAGATTGCAACGGGCGTGATGGTGGCTTCGGCCTCTCCGAATTTCGTGCCGGCGCCGGCGTCCAACCCGAATTATGGCGGCTCCACGCAGACGGCGCTGGTCGGCTCCAAGAAGAATGCCGCACTTCAGGCCATGCCGCTGGTGAATGGCGTCCAGCCGGCTTTCGAACAGTTTGTTATCCTGCCGGAAATCGGCCCATTCCTGGCCGAGCGGCCGGAGGGCAATTTCATGCGTGAGCCGGCAGCGCCCGGCGGAAATTATCTGCGCGTGCCGACGCCGTCTTCCAAATATTCGGCGGCCTATTCCGAAGAATCAGCTACGGTTTCCAAGTCCGTGCGCGCCTTCGATAGCGTGCTCGTCGACCGTGGTGCGCTCAACGAGCAATCGATACTCGCCCATGTGAAGCGTCAGCAGGCGAAGTCTCGCTGACGAATTGAGAGTAAGGCTGCCTTTCGCTTTCATGGCGTGCAGCCGGTTGCAGCACGCAGGACTGGGCGGTTTCATGCGCAAGGCCATACATCGCTCTTACCGGTCGGCCATCGTTGTGGCCGCCTTCGCATTTTTCAGTGCGGGTGCGGCGCAATCGCAGACAGCCCCTTTCATCGCCAAGGCTGAACAAGCCTATATGATCGATGCCGAAACCGGCACGGTGCTTCTTTCGCAAAATGAAGATCAGTCCTTTCCGCCAGCATCGCTTGCCAAGCTGATGACGGTGGAAGTGGTGCTTGATGCGCTCTCCAAAGGGCAGGTGACGCCGGAAACGGCCTATCCGGTCTCGGAATATGCCTGGCGCACGGGCGGCGCTCCCTCGCGCACCTCCACGATGTTTGCGGCCCTGAAATCCTCAGTCGGCATCAACGATCTGCTGACCGGCATCATCGTGCAGAATGCCAATGACGGCTGCATCATCGTGGCTGAAGGCATGGCCGGTTCGGATGCCGCTTTCGCCAAGCGCATGACAGCGCGGGCGGGCGAACTTGGCATGAATCGCAGCATATTTTCCAATTCCACGGGACTTCCCGATCCCGGCAACCAGACGACCGCCAGGGATATGGTGCGTCTGGCCCAGCATCTGCACGACACCTATCCCGATCGCTACGCGCTTTTCACCAAGCCCGATTTCGAGTGGAACCGGATTTTCCAGCGCAACAAGAACACGCTGCTGATGCCGGGCAGCGGCATAGATGGTCTCGGGCTCGGTTTTGCGGAGGGCAGCGGTTTTGCAGCTGTCGTTTCAGCCGAACGGGAAGGGCGCCGCGTCTATCTGGCGCTTGCAGGCATTGCCGATGACAAGACGCGACAGGAAGAAGCCCGCCGGGTGGTGGACTGGGGCCTGACGGCTTTCGAAAAACGCCATCTTTTCAGCAAGGATGAAGCCGTCGGCGCCGTCAGCGTTTATGGCGGCGATGTCTCGCATATCGATCTTTCACCGAAGGAAGATGTCAGCGTGCTGGTGCCGGTCAATAATCCGGATCGCATTTCCGGCCGCATCGTCTATCGCTGGCCGCTGAATGCGCCGCTGGATGTCGGCGCGAACGCTGGAACACTCAAGATATTTTCGGGCGAACGGCTGCTGCGTGAAGTGCCGCTTTATACGAAGACGGCGGTGGGCAAAGGTTCGCTCACACAGAATGCGACGGGCGCGCTGAAGGAATTGCTGCTCTTCTGGCTGTGACGGCCATTTTCGCTGCCTTATTCCTATGCTTTTGTTCAGGCACTGGTTTTTCTCAAAAGCGCTTCACACATTTCGCTTCGATGCTGTAAACAGGCATTTCGAATTTCAGGAAACCCGTGCAGGACGAGACATTGGCCGAAAAGACCGGATTGTTCATCAGCTTCGAGGGCGGCGAAGGCGCTGGCAAGTCGACGCAGATTCGCACGCTTGCCGAGGCGCTTCGCGGCCGTGGTTTCGAGGTGGTCGTCACGCGTGAGCCGGGTGGTTCGCCGGGCGCCGAGGCGGTCCGACACGTCATTCTGTCAGGTGCGGCCGAATCGTTCGGCGTGCGCATGGAGGCGATCCTGTTTGCGGCGGCGCGTAACGACCATGTCGAGGAGGTCATTCGCCCGGCGCTTGCGCGCGGCGAGATCGTGCTCTGCGACCGTTTCCTTGACTCCTCGCGTGTCTATCAGGGCACGACCGGCAATCTGGAGCCTGATTTCATTGAGACGCTGCAACGGATAGCCATTGATGGCGTTGTGCCCGAGTTGACGCTGATCTTCGATATCGCTGCCGAAAAGGGCCTGGCCCGCGCCAGAAAACGTGCAGATGAGGGAGCGACCCCCGACCGCTTCGAAAAAGAGGAAATCGAGACCCACGAGAAGCGGCGCGAGGCCTATCTGGATATTGCGCTGGCCGAACCGCGTCGCTGCCGTATCGTCAATGCTGACCAGCCGGAAGACAAGGTAACGGAAGACGTCATGTCATTCGTCGAGCCATTGCTCGAGCGTGCGGGAAACGCTGCGGACGCGGCGCATGAGTGAGGTTCAGGGCGTTCTCGACGGCGCGATTGCGCCGCAGCAGAACACGAGGCTTTTCGGGCATGAAGAGGCGGAGGCGTTCCTTGCGCAATCCTATCGCTCGGGCAAAGGCCATCACGCCATCCTGATCGAAGGACCGGAGGGCATCGGCAAGGCGACGCTCGCCTTCCGTTTCGCCAATCATGTGCTGACCCATCCCGATCCCGCATCCGCACCGGATTTCCTTGCTGACCCCGATCCGCAATCGCTCGTCAGCCGGCAGATCACTGCCGGTGCTTCCCATAATCTGCTGCATCTGACGCGTCCGGTGGATGAGAAGACCGGCCGCGTCAAATCCGCGATCACCGTGGATGAGGTGCGGCGGGCAGGGCATTTCTTTTCCCAGACCTCGGGCACCGGCAACTGGCGTATCGTCATCATCGACCCGGCCGACGATCTCAACCGCAATGCCGCGAATGCCATCCTGAAGATTCTGGAGGAGCCGCCGAAACGGGCGATGTTCCTCGTGCTTTCGCATGCACCGGGAAAATTGCTGCCGACTATCCGCTCGCGCTGCATGCCGCTACGGCTCCTGCCGCTTTCCGATGCGGCCATGGTCCAAGCGCTCGATCAACTCGACATCAGTCCTGAAGGCGAAAAGCGCGACGCCCTGCTTACGGCGTCCAAAGGCAGTGTCGCGCAGGCGTTGAAGCTGATGAATTACGGCGGTTCCGACATTGTCGAGGCCTTTGCCGAAGTCATGTCCGCCGAAGGGCCGGGGGCACGCAAGCGCATGCACAAGCTTGCCGAGGTTCTGGCGCAGAAGGACGGCGACATCGTTCTCGGATTCTTCATGGAACATGTGACGGAAGAATTGATGGAGCGGGCCCGGGCTGCGGCAATGGCGGGCGATATCGCGGCGGCGGAAAAACATGCGCGGCTTTCCTCGACGCTTTCGGAACGCATCACCGTGGCGCAGGCCTATAATCTCGACAAGAAGCAGATGGTGCTTTCCATTCTGGAAGATATCCGTTCGGTTTAGGCGCCGGGATATGAATCATACCCAAAATGGGGAAGTTGTTGTTTCGCTGCTGCGAACAATGGTTTAAGAGCGGTCTATCCAAAAAACAGCCTGTAAAGTCGATAGACCGTCATGACAGACAAGACACCGTTCTACATCACCACCGCGATCTCCTACCCCAACGGCAAGCCGCATATCGGCCATGCCTATGAGTTGATTGCGACGGACGCCATGGCACGTTTTCAGCGCCTGGACGGAATGGATGTTTTCTTCCTGACCGGCACGGACGAACACGGCCAGAAGATGCAGCAGACGGCAAGGGCGGAAGGCATTTCGCCGGAAGAGCTGGCGCAGCGCAATTCCGACCAGTTCCGTGAAATGGGCAAGCTGCTCAACGCCTCGAACGACGATTTCATCCGCACCACGGAAGAGCGTCACCACGAGACCTCGCGCAATATCTGGAACCTGATGGCCGATAGCGGCGACATCTACAAGGACAGCTATGCCGGCTGGTATTCCGTGCGCGACGAGGCCTATTACGCCGAGGACGAGACGGAAGTGCGCGCAGACGGTGTCCGTTACGGGCCGCAGGGCACACCGGTCGAATGGGTGGAAGAGGAAAGCTACTTCTTCAAGCTCTCCGAATATCAGGAAAAACTCCTGAAGCTCTACGAGGAGAACCCTGACTTCATCGGTCCGGCCGAGCGCCGCAACGAGATCATCTCGTTCGTCAAATCCGGTCTGAAGGACCTGTCGATTTCCCGCACCACCTTTGACTGGGGCATCAAGGTTCCCGACGATCCGAAGCACGTCATGTATGTCTGGGTCGATGCGCTGACCAACTACATTACCGCGACCGGCTACATCGAGGACAGGAACGGCCCGCGCGCCAAATATTGGCCTGCCGACGTGCACATCATCGGCAAGGACATCATCCGCTTCCACGCGGTCTACTGGCCGGCTTTCCTGATGAGCGCCAAGCTGCCGCTGCCCAAGCGGGTCTACGCGCACGGCTTCCTGCTCAACAAGGGCGAGAAGATGTCGAAGTCGCTCGGCAATGTCGTCGACCCTGCCAATCTGGTTGCCCATTTCGGCCTCGATCCGGTTCGTTATTTCTTCATGCGCGAAGTCTCTTTCGGCCAGGATGGCAGCTATAGCGAAGAGGGCATCGCCACCCGCATCAATGCCGATCTCGCCAATGGCATCGGCAATCTCGCCAGCCGTTCGCTGTCGATGATCGTCAAGAATTGCGACGGGCAGATCCCGACGCCCGGCGCATTCAACGATGACGACAAAGCGATGCTCGCTTCTGCCGACGGGCTGCTTGCGGTCTGCCGCGAGGAAATGGGCAAGCAGCTCATTCACCGCGCGCTTGCCGCCATCATCGCCGTCGTTTCGGAAACCGACCGTTATTTCGCGTCGCAGGAACCGTGGGCGCTGAAGAAGACCGATCCGGAGCGCATGGGCACCGTGCTTTACGTGACGGCCGAAGTGGTGCGCCAGATCGGCATCCTGCTGCAGCCCTTCATGCCTCAGTCCTGCGAGAAGCTGCTCGATCTCGTTGCGGCGCCTGCCGACGGCAGAGATTTCACGGCGCTCGGCGAAGCCGGTCGTCTGGCTCCAGGCACACCGCTCGAAGCGCCGAAGCCGGTCTTCCCGCGTTACGTTGCCCCGGAAGCGTGAAGGCGAGACCATGCTGATCGATACCCATTGCCATCTGGATTTTCCCGATTTCGAGGCGGAGCGCGACGATATCATCGCCCGTGCTCACGCCTCGGGTGTGAGCCAGATGGTGACGATCTCGACCCGGGTGCGCCGTCTGCCGGAGCTTTTGAAGATCGCGGACAAATATCCCTCGGTTTTCTGCTCGGTCGGCACACATCCGAACAATGCCGACGAGGAACTGGATATTTCCGCCGACGAGCTTGTGCGGCTGGCGGAAAGTCACGACAAGATCGTGGCGATCGGTGAGGCGGGTCTGGATTATTTCTACGACACGCAGAAGCCGGAGGACCAGAAGACCGGCCTTATTCGTCACATCGAGGCCGCAAGAAGAACGAAGCTACCGCTCGTCATCCACAGCCGCAGCGCCGATGACGATATGGCCGCTATCCTGCGCGCCGAAAGCGGGAAGGGCGCATTCCCCTTCATCCTGCACTGCTTTTCCGCCGGTCCGGAGCTGGCGAAAGCGGGCGTCGAGCTTGGCGGTTACGTGTCTTTTTCCGGCATCCTCACCTTCCCGAAGTCGCAGGATATCCGCGATATCGCCGCCACTGTGCCGCTGGACAGGCTGCTTGTTGAAACGGACGCGCCTTATCTTGCGCCGAAGCGCTGGCGTGGCAAACGCAACGAGCCGTCCTATGTGGTCAACACGGCGGAGGTTCTGGCCGAAGTGCATGGTGTTTCCTTCGAGCATATGGCCGAAATCACCACCGAAAACGCCTTTCGTTGCTTTTCCAAGATGACAAGGGTGTAGGTGTGGCAATCTACCGTCGCCGCTTCACGGTTCTCGGTTGCGCGTCGTCGCCCGGCGTGCCGCGCATCAACGGCGACTGGGGTGCCTGCGACCCTCAAAACCCCAGGAACAGGCGCACGCGCGCGGCCTTCATGGTGGAGCAGATCGGTCCGGATGGCGGCAAAACCACCGTCGTCATCGACACCGGCCCGGATTTCCGCGAGCAGATGATTGCCGCGAAGGTGCAAGCCGTCGATGCTGTGCTTTACACCCACGCCCACGCCGACCATCTGCACGGCATCGATGACCTGCGCATCTATTTCGCTCTCCAGAAAAGCCGTATTCCGATCTGGGCCGATCCCGTCACCATGGCGCGCATCCGCGACGGTTTTGCCTATTGCCTGGAGACGCCGGCGGGCAGCAACTATCCGCCGATCGTCAGGCCGCAGCTTATCGCCGATATCAACGACCCTGTTATCATCGACGGGGCAGGCGGGCCGATCCCCTTCAAGGTGCATATGCAGCAGCATGGCGACGTGCATTCGCTGGGTTTTCGCATCGGCGACGTTGCCTATTGCACCGATGTCAGCGATTTTCCGGCGGAAAGCCTGCCCAAGCTTACCGGCCTCGATGTGCTCGTCATCGATGCCTTGCAGTATCGATATCACCCCAGCCATCTTTCGCTGGAACAGGCGCTCGGCTGGATCGAGGCACTCGCACCCAAACGGGCGATCTTGACCCACATGCACATTCCGCTCGATTATGACACGGTGATGCGTGAGACGCCGGATCATGTTGAACCGGCTTACGACCAGATGCGTTTCGAGGTTGAGATCGAAGCGCCCTGAGCACGTCTCCTAAAACCGCATTCGGGTTTTGGACATGACGCGCTTTGAAACAACCAATTAAAGGCGCATGGCGCTTTGGCGCCGTCTGAAAAGGAACAGCATGTCGACCAAGCCTTTCCGTGCACCGAGTATGGCGAGCTTCTTCGACAATCTGCGCGCCAGCCGGCTGCGGGCCATGTTCCGGCGCGGCGAACTTGGTCTCGTCGCGCTCGCCGTTCTCATCGGCGTTGCGGCGGGCCTGTTGGTGGCGCTGATCGGGGCCTTGAGCACGGCGCTGCATATATTGGTCTTCGGTGTGGAGCGGCTGAGCAGCAGCGACCTGTCCGGTCGGATCGTGCTGTTCGGGCCAATAATCGGCGGCATGCTGCTTGGCCTCATCATCTTCATTCTGTCGAAGACCCGCAAGAAACCCATGATCGACCCGATCGAGGCGAATGCTCTACATGGCGGCCGCCTGTCGCTGACCGACAGCATCATCGTTTGCGTGCAGAACATCGTTTCCAATGGTTTCGGCGCGTCCGTCGGGCTTGAGGCCGGTTATACGCAGATCGCCAGCGGCGTCGCTTCCAAGATCGGCATCAAACTGAAACTGAGGCGAGGGGACATGCGCATCCTCGTCGGGTGTGGCGCCGCAGGTGCGATCGCCGCGGCCTTCAACGCGCCTCTCACCGGAGCCTTCTACGCCATCGAACTCATCATCGGCACCTATACCGTGGTGACGCTGGCGCCGCTCATCGTCTCTGCACTGGTGGCGACCACCGTCATCGGGCTTATCGGCGGGCATGGTCTGTCGATCGATATTGTCGATGCCAGCCGTGTAACGCCGGCGGATTATGTGCCCGCTATCTTCCTCGGTGTCGTCTGTGCCGCCATCGGCATCGTGCTGATGCAGGCGGTATCCTTCATCGAGGAAACGGCACGCAAAAGCGCCATTCCCGGCTGGCTGCGTCCCACGCTTGGCGGCGTGGCGGTGGGTGGGCTAGCGCTGATTTCGCCGCAGGTTCTCTCGAGCGGCCATGGTGCGCTGCATCTCAACATCGATGCCGAATTGACCATCTATGGGCTGGCCGGGCTGTTTATGCTGAAGGCGGCAGCCAGCGCCATTTCCATCGGCTCGAATTTCCGCGGCGGCCTGTTTTTCGCCTCACTGTTCATGGGCTCGCTGCTCGGCAAGATTTTCGCGCTCTGCGCACCCTATATCGGTTACGGCTCGACGGCTCCCATCGTTTATGCGGTGATCGGCATGAGTGCCTTTGCCGCCGCGATTATCGGTGGGCCGTTGACGATGACGTTTCTGGCGCTGGAATTGACCGGCGACTTCCAGATCACGGCGCTTGTGCTGGCCGCTGTCATCACTACCTCGCTGGTGGTGCGCACCACCTTCGGTTACTCGTTCGCCACCTGGCGTTTTCACCTGCGCGGCGAGAGCATTCGCAGCGCCCATGATATTGGCTGGATCCGCGATCTGACGGTGGGCAAGATGATGCGCGCCGACATCCGCAAAGCCAATGTCAGCATGGGGCTTCCGGCCTTCAAGGAGAAGTTCCCGCTCGGCTCGACGCAGCGGGTGATCATGACCCATGATGACGGGCGTTACGCCGGTATGGTGCTCGTGCCGGAAATCTATGCCGATCCGATGGACCGCGACCCCAGCAAAATCAGCCTCGAAACCTATCTGCACTACAAGAACGACATCTTGCTGCCGACCATGAATGCACGGCAGGCCGCGGCCGCCTTCGACGCGGCCGAAAGCGAAGCCCTGGTCGTCGTCAACGACAAGATCGAAAACCGGCCCGTCGGCTTGCTTACCGAGAGCCATACGCTGAGGCGTTATAGCGAAGAGCTTGATCTGAGGCGCCGGGAGGCTTCCGGAGAACTCTAAATTACATTAGGAATTTTCACCTATTTATTGATATATAGATGTTATTTCGTTTTTCTTCTGCAGATTTCTCCGAAAATTCCACAGATGCAACGCTTAATCGTTGACACGATAAATATATCCATTACTCTGGATATATGGATAACATTGGTGCAATAGCAGCGCTTAGCGCTCTCGCTCAAACGACCCGCTTGGAGACCTTCCGGCGTCTCGTGCAACACGAGCCCGAGGGTATTCCGGCCGGAGAACTCGCTCGTCTCATCCATGTTCCCCAGAACACGATGTCAGCGCATCTCGCCACGCTTGCGCGGGCAGGGCTGGTCAAAAGCGAACGGCAAAGCCGGTCGATCATCTATCGCGCCGACCTCGAGGGGCTGCGCGCGCTAACCCTATTTTTGCTGAAAGACTGCTGCGGCGGGGCGACCGAGCTTTGCGCTCCTTTGATTGCCGAACTCACGCCCTGCTGCTGCCAGGAGGCGGAGGCGTTATGAACTCCAGGAACAGGATCACGGCCTTCGTCAGCCTGCCGCTGCAATCCATCGATCGCATGGCGCTCGAAACGAGACTGCGCAGCATCGCCGCCATGGAAGGCAAAACCACGCCGCAGGAGAGCCCCGCCTGATGTCTGCTTTCGAACGTTATCTGACCGTCTGGGTGTTTCTGTGCACCGTCGTTGGTGTCGCGCTCGGCCATCTGATGCCCGGCCTCTTTCAGCTCATCGCCGCGGCCGAGATCGCCAAGGTGAATATTCCGGTCGCGGTTCTGATCTGGCTGATGATCATTCCGATGTTGCTGAAAATCGATTTCCGCTCTCTCTCGCAGGTCGGTGCATTCTGGCGTGGCATCGGCGTGACCCTGTTCATCAACTGGGCCGTCAAACCGTTCTCGATGGCGATGCTGGGGTGGTTTTTCCTCGGCTGGCTGTTTCGCCCTTATCTTCCGGCGGATCAGATCGATTCCTACATCGCCGGGTTGATCATCCTTGCCGCGGCCCCATGCACCGCCATGGTCTTCGTCTGGAGCAATCTCACCCGCGGTGAGCCGCTGTTCACGCTGTCGCAAGTCGCACTCAATGATGCGATCATGGTCGTGGCGTTTGCCCCGATCGTCGGTCTGTTGCTCGGCCTTTCGGCCATCACCGTTCCGTGGGATACGCTCATTCTCTCCGTGGTGCTTTATATTGTCGTGCCCGTCATCCTCGCGCAGATAATCAGGAGCCGGCTTATGGCGGCCGGCACGTCAGCGACGCTGGATCGTTTTCTCTCAACGTTGCAGCCGATCTCGCTGGTGGCGTTGCTTGCGACACTGATTCTTCTTTTTGCCTTTCAGGGTGAGCAGATCATCGCCCAGCCGGCCGTCATCGGCCTGCTCGCCATACCGATCCTGATTCAGGTCTATCTGAATTCCGGGCTCGCCTATCTTCTCAACCGGATGACCGGAGAAAGGCACTGCGTTGCTGGTCCATCGGCCCTGATCGGCGCCAGCAATTTTTTCGAACTTGCGGTCGCAGCCGCGATCAGCCTGTTCGGCCTTCAGTCGGGTGCAGCGCTGGCAACCGTCGTCGGCGTCCTCATCGAAGTCCCGATCATGCTTTCGGTCGTCTGGATCGTGAACCGCTCGAAGGACTGGTATGAGGCTGCGCCTGCCGTTTCCCGAACGACAATCACCGAAAGGCAATGAGTATGGATGTCACGATTTTTCACAATCCGTCGTGCGGGACGTCTCGCAATACGCTGGCGCTGATCCGGGCGGCGGGGATCGAGCCGACCGTGGCGGAGTACCTGCAGGAACCGCCGACGCGTGAAAGGCTCGCAAAAATAATTGCCGACGCGGGTCTGACAGTACGCGAAGCGATACGCGAGAAGGGGACTCCCTATGCCGAACGCGGCCTCGATAATCCGGCCCTAACCGATGATCAACTGCTCGATGCGATGATGGAAACCCCGATCCTCATCAACCGGCCGTTCGTCATCACACCGCTTGGCACCCGGCTTGCCCGTCCTTCGGAGGTCGTTCTGGATATTCTGCCCGAAACTTTCAAAGGGCCATTCTTTAAAGAGGATGGCGAGCAGGTCCTCGACAATGAAGGAAAGCGCATTGCGTGACACATTTCCCTCGCTGCAGGCGCAGCACCTGCACGGAATCGACGAGCAAGCTCTGCGCCCGGCATTTTCGACCCATAAGCCGCGCATCCTGATCCTATACGGGTCTCTGCGCGAGGTTTCCTATAGCCGCCTGCTTGCATTCGAAGCGGGTCGGTTGCTTGAACGGCTCGGTTGCGAGGTTCGGATATTCGACCCCAAGGGCCTGCCTTTGCCTGATGAAACACCGGCCAGCCATGCCAAGGTGCAGGAACTACGTGATCTCTCGCAATGGTCGGAAGGCCAGGTCTGGGTAAGCCCGGAACGCCACGGCGCGATGACCGGCATCATGAAGTCGCAAATCGACTGGATACCGCTGGCCGTCGGATCAGTCCGGCCGACACAGGGCAAGACACTCGCCGTCATGGAGGTTTCCGGCGGCAGCCAGTCCTTCAACGCCGTGAACCAGATGCGAATTCTCGGCCGGTGGATGCGGATGATCACCATTCCAAACCAGTCCTCGGTTGCCCGGGCATTTCAGGAATTCGATGAGGATGGCCGGATGAGACCTTCGTCCTATTACGACCGGGTCGTGGACGTCTGCGAGGAGCTGGTGAAATTCACATTGCTGACTCGTGATGCTTCCGCTTATCTCACGGACCGTTATAGTGAACGTAAGGAACAGGCAGCGGAACTGGAAAAGCGCGTTTCACTGAAATCGATCTAAGCGGTCAGTTGCGGTGTATGGAGTGCTCGAACGAACGATAATCGCGCAAATCCTAGGTTTCAGAGACAAATAAGTTCCATAATATATCTTATGCGATTATTGTTTGTAGCTGGGTACATTCTATTTTCAAGTGCGACATGCCAATGATTTCAATGGCTTCACTTTGGAGATTTTGGCATGTCCCGATGCTATACGCAGATCACCCTTGCCGATCGCCGCCGTCTTCATCATCTGGTGGCGGCAAAGGTTCCCGTTAACGAGATGGCGCGTCAGCTTGGCCGTCATCGCTCGACCATTTACCGTGAGATCAAGCGCAACACGTTTCATGACCGTGAACTGCCAGATTATGACGGCTACTACAGCACGGTTGCTCACGACATCTCCAGAGACCGTCGACGCCGATTGATAAAGCTGCGGCGCCATCCGGCTTTGCGCGCCGAGATCATCAACCAGTTGGAGGCCCGCTGGTCTCCGGAACAGATTGCCGGACGTCTGCAGTCGGACGGCTTCGGTCGTATTCGCGTATGCAAGGAGACAATCTACCGCTTCATCTACAGCAAGGAAGATTACGCGCTTGGTCTCTATCAGTATCTGCCTGAGGCTCGCCGCAAACGTCGCCCAATGCGTTCGAGGAAGCCGCGCGACGGTGCGTTTCCCTCTACCCACCGAATATCCGAAAGGCCTGATTTCATTGGAAATAGATCGAAGTTTGGACATTGGGAGGGAGACCTCCTCATCTTTGAACGCCCACTCGGCCATGCCAATGTCACCACGCTCGTGGAGCGCAAGAGCCGCTACACCGTTCTTATCAAGAACCCGAGCCGGCACTCGGGGCCAATCATGGATAAGATCGTCAGAGCGTTTTCGCTGTTGCCGGCATTCGCGCGTCAGAGCTTCACATTTGATCGGGGCACCGAGTTTGCCGGGTTCAGGGCTTTGGAGGAAGGGATCGGTGCGTGCAGCTGGTTTTGCGACCCAAGCGCGCCTTGGCAAAAAGGGACCGTCGAGAATACCAACAAGCGAATTCGACGCTTCCTGCCAGGCAGCACAGACCTGGCAGTCGTGTCACAGCGCGACCTTCTCCGCCTCACGCGTCATATCAACGATCAACCGCGCAAATGCCTTGGATACAGGACGCCGGCCGAGGTGTTCATAGCTCATTTGCAAGAAGGAGGGTGATCCCCTACCCTAAAGCGCAGGCATGGTGCACTTGGGTTAGCTTCTCCAATAGATTGCATCTCTGTGGCTGATCGGATGGCACCGATTTGACCATCTGTCGCCAATCACATGGATTAAATGCTTCCCTGCGGTGTTCTTCTGAGTGCGACCACGTACTCACAAAGGAACCTCCGCCGTGAAATACACCTATTCCCTCACTTTCCTGATGGCGGCATTGGCCTGCACTCCGGTGTCCGCCAGCCCGTTCTCGTCCGCTGCCGGACGCTATCGCATCGATCCCACCTCCCATATCGGGTTTTCAATCGACCAGGTTGCCGGTCCGGGAATCAAAGGCGCAATCCTCGACATATCAGGCCGGTTCGACATCGATCCGGATCAGCCGGCCAAGTCTTACGTGGAAATCAGCTTGAATCCGTCCAGCGTCAAGACGGGGCAAGAGCGGGTAGAAAACTTCCTGAAATCCAGCGCGGTTTTTAATATCGCCGCTTATCCGCAGATCGTGTTTCGCTCCAACCGGGTCATTCAGGACGGACCACGCAGCGCGGTTGTCGAAGGCATATTGACAGCCAGAGGCGTCTCTCGACCCGAGACCTTTCACGCGACATTCGTTGAACAGCAAAAGGGATCGGTTACCTTCCATGTGACAGGCAATGTCCCGCGCCTGCCCTATGGCATGGGCGTCGGTGTGCCGCTCTATTCGAATACGGTGGCGTTCGACATCGATCTGAAGGGCGTCAGATAAAAAGCCGCGGTCGCATCAAAAAATCAGCGCGGCGGGAATAAATTCCGCTGACCGGTGTTTTATCCAATATCGGGCACGGTGTCCGATCCGTTTCCTCAAAGGACTATCTCATGCGTGCACATCATTTCGTTCTGGCCGGCGCCATGGCGCTCGCCTCCACCGCCGCCCTTGCCGAGCCCTATGCCGGTGGCGCCGTGGTAGAAAAGGCGACGGCCAAGGGCACTATCCTCACCGACGCCAAAGGCATGACGCTCTATACATTCGACAATGACGGCGACGCCTCATCGGCCTGTTATGATGGCTGCGCGAAAAAATGGCCACCCCTCGCCGCCCTGAAAACCGACAAGGCGGATGGCGACTACAAACCGATCGCCCGCAAGGACGGCACGATGCAGTGGTCGCATGATGGAAAGCCGCTTTATCGCTGGCAGATGGACAAGAAGCCCGGAGACATTACAGGCGATGGCGTCGGCGGCGTTTGGCACGTTGCCAAGGAGTAACTCCAATGCCGGACTTTCTGGACGAGATGACAAGTTGCATACCAGCGCTCCGACGTTATGCGAATGCACTGACGCATGATCGCGACACGGCTGACGATCTCGTCCAGGACTGTCTGGAAAGAGCGATCCGCAAAAAGGCGTTGTGGCGACCGCAGGGGCCGTTGCGCCCTTGGCTGTATCGGGTGCTTGTCAATGTCTACCGCAACAATCTGCGCGGCAGTAAACGCCGGCCCCAGCAAATCCCGATCGACGATGTTACGGAACAACTGGTCGTGCCGGCGGCGCAGACGGGTCGGGTTGCGCTGGCGGAAATGGCCCGCGCCATCGAAAAACTGTCCGGCGAACACCGCGAGACCCTGCTCCTCGTCGTTGTCGAAGGCCTGACCTATGCGGAAGCCGCGAATATTCTTGAAATTCCCCTTGGCACACTGATGTCCCGTCTGGGACGAGCCCGAACGGCGCTTGCCCGCATGACCCAGGAAGACCAGCCAAATCTCAAGGTGATAAAATGACCGGCAACGAGCCACAGATAACCGAAGCCGATCTGCTCTCTTATGTCGACGGGCAGCTTGAAGACGACAGGCTCAATGCCGTTCGTGCCCACCTCACCTCCAATCCGGCCGACGCCCGCAAGGTCAAGATGTGGCAGCAGCAAAATGCGACGCTGACTGCTCTTTATCGCCCTCTCGACACCAATGTTGTACCCGATCGCCTCGATGTATTCCGCATTGAGCGACGCATGCGATCGGAACGGGCTGACTGGCGCAATAGGGCGGCAGCAGCCGTCATTGTTTTTGCCATCGGGCTGACAGGCGGCTGGTTAGGACGCAGGCTTGTATCCGATGTTGCCGAACCTGCTTCCATCGTGGCGGATGCAGCGCAGGCACATAAGCTTTTTGCGAGCGACGTTCTGCATCCGGTGGAGGTCCGCGCCGATAGCGAAGATGCTCAAAACCTGCCGAAATGGCTCTCCAAGCGGTTGGACCGTAAAATCAACATCCCGGATCTCACCCGTCACGGCCTCTCCCTCGTTGGTGGTCGTGTGCTGCCCGGTTCCGAAGGCCCTGCCGCCCAGCTTATGTACGAAGATAAGGGCGGGCAGCGTATCACGCTTTACATCGTTGCCGCGGTGGACTCGAGCGACAGCGCCATGCGGCGCTCCAGCGTCGGTTCGCTGGAAACGGTGTCATGGGACGACGAAATGATCCGATGCGCCCTCGTCGGCAACCTGCCGACGGACCGCATGGACGCCATCGCCAAAGACACCTATCAACAGCTGAGTTAACCGATGCAAGATTTTGGCGATAATTCAGGGAGAGCCCCGGCTGCTGGACGCAGCTGGCGCAACACGCCCTCATCCTTTGGGGTAGTGGCGATCGCATTCCATTGGACGATCGCTGTTCTTTTCGTAGCGCAGCTCGCATTGGGATATCTGATGAGCCGCGACAGCATCGACCCGGTCCTTCAGTTTAATTTTTTCCAGTATCACAAGTCGATCGGATTTCTGGTGCTGGCGCTGGCCGTGCCGCGTTGCCTCTGGTCGGTTTTCAGTAGGAAACCGCGGGCTGTCGATGGCGAAGGTCCGGTTTCGAGGTTCGCCGCGCGGGTCGCTCACTCGGCATTGCTGTTCCTGACCCTGGCGGTTCCCCTCGCCGGTTGGGCTGTCGCATCGACCTCTCCCTTGCAGATCCCCAGCTACGTCTTTGATCTTGTTGTCGTTCCGGGATTGCCCATGACGATCTCTGATCAAGCCGAGGCCTTCTGGAGTGACGTTCACGCCACCCTCGCCTATCTCGCGGCCGTCATCGTTCTTCTTCATGTGATAGCGGCGCTATGGCACCATTTCATCCGCAGAGATCCGACCCTTCGTCGCATGCTTCCCCTTCCGGACACCACGGATAACAGCCGCCGGGAAATCTCCTCCGGACAATAGGGAGACGGTCGACGAGTTGCACAAAAGCTGCAGGCGCAACCTGTTTCAGCCGCTCGATGCGCGGAGGACTCCCTTTCAGGACCATCATTTGTTATTTTCGCCCGCGAAGAGCATTGGCGCATCGAGGTAGACTTTGCCTAAGTAAATACCGGTCTCAATCCAGTTTCACCCGTATTGCGGATAGCCAGAGGCTGTCGGCGTATGATCATGTTCATCGGGTGGTGGCAAGAGACCGGTCTGGCATTGTTAAAATGTGCCTTGCACAGCCCTGCTGTCTCCGCTCTTCGCCCACCCAGGACATCGCCACGCCGTACCCGCAAGGGTTTTCTCCTGCACCATCTTGGTGGACTTCCAAACGGAAGACCAAGACACCATGTGCAACCTTCTTCGGGTCCAATGGACCATTACACCACGAACGGCGCCCCAGCCCTGGCTTGCCTGCAACGGATGCGGTGATCTCAGGGCATTTCAGGCCAGCGACAAGATCCGCCTCAATGCCAACGGCCGTAAACTCGATGCCTGGCTCATCTACAGATGCCTGATCTGTGACAAAAGCTGGAACCGGCCAATCTTCGAGCGGCAGAATGTCTGCGACATAAGCCCGCCTGTTCTGGAGGCGCTGCAGTGCAACGATCCGCAATGGATAAGAGCCGAAACCTTCAACCTCGAGGCGTTGAGACGCAAGTCGCAGCGTATCGACGAGTTTCCGGACTTCGATATCGAGAAAAGGATACGGGACGAACCCACCGACTGGGCCGCGGCCGAGATCGATCTCACGGTTCCGTTTCCGGCTAGCATACGTCTCGATCGCCTGCTGGCTTCCGAACTGGGGCTTTCACGCTCAATGCTGCAGAAGCTTCATGATGGTGGCCAGATACGGGCGCAATCCGACCTTTTGCGGCGGCGTCTCAGGAACGGCACACGGATTGTAATCGAGTGCGGCGACGGGCTTGATAGGGAGCGATTCTGGAAACCGGCGGTGAGAGGTCTCTGAGGGTAGCGCGAGGGTCTGTAGGTTCAGGCCCTCGCCTGCTCATCGAGCGGTTCAGCCATGCGCTGGAAGAGACCTTTTTCTATTTCATCGGGCTTGCGGAACGAAGAGGAATGGTAAAAAAATCGGCCGTCTAACGAGGGTATTCGGCGGAATGAAAAGCTCATCTTATATCGCACAGGTAGCTATTGCGGCGATGTTTGCCTCAACCCAATCAGCCAGTGCGGGGCCTGAAGATCACCATTGGTCGAAGGATCCGGCGAGCCATTGCGCATTCGTCGTGCCGGCTTCGATGACCGAGGGGCCGGCCTTCTGGACAGGCGCTTGTGTCGACGGAAAGGCGTCCGGAATCGGCATGCTCCGTCGCCGGGATGGCGGTCGCGCCGGGGCTGCTTTCCTTGGTAAAATGAGGAATGGTCTTCCTGAGATCGGTGTCGTCGATCTGGACGACGGGTATCGGGCGGGCAAGTTCAGCGACGGCGATATTGGTGGCGAGGCCGAGCTTGAGCCTCAGCTGCGGATAGATGCGTTTCGTATTGCAGCAGACGCCGCAAGGCAGGTTAGCGCCAAATACGCGGCAGAGAAGAATGAAGCCTCCGCTCAGCTCTATGGCACCATGGCGGAAACCCTTGAAGCTCAGATCGAATAGGTACCCCTGCACGGTGATGTCATCGACAGGCGCTGAAAAGCTCTGGCCATTTCAGGCAAAAACCTTAAGCTCCTGCGCCGGACACAAATTGCAGAGAACCACCAGATTTTCAGTTCAAATCATCAGGGAGAAAGCACACTATGAGCCTGCGTATCAACGATATCGCCCCCGACTTCACCGCCGAGACCACCCAGGGTCCGGTGCGTTTTCACGACTGGATCGGCGATGGCTGGGCAGTCCTGTTTTCCCATCCGAAAAACTTCACGCCCGTGTGCACGACGGAACTCGGCGCCATGGGCGGCCTGCAGCCGGAATTCGAAAAACGCGGCGTCAAGATCATCGGCATTTCGGTCGATCCGGTCGAAAGCCATGAAAAATGGAAAGCCGATATTCGCACCGCGACCGGCTTCAATGTCGATTATCCGCTGATCGGCGACAAGGACCTGAAGGTGGCGAAGCTCTATGACATGCTGCCGGCGGGTGCCGGCGACAGCTCCGAAGGCCGCACGCCTGCCGATAACGCCACCGTGCGCTCCGTCTTCGTCATCGGCCCCGACAAGAAGATCAAACTGGTCCTCACCTACCCGATGACCACCGGCCGCAATTTCGATGAAATTCTCCGCGCCATCGATTCCATCCAGCTCACCTCCAAACACCAGGTGGCGACGCCCGCCAACTGGAAGCAGGGAGAGGATGTCATCATCACCGCCGCCGTCTCCAATGAAGATGCGATTGCCCGTTTCGGCTCCTACGACACGGTTCTTCCGTATCTGCGCAAGACGAAGCAGCCCGGCTAAGCTGCTAACGAAAAACGGGGGCGGTGAACTATCATCGCCCCAGTCATCGCACTTCTCATGGCTTTATGATCCCGCCATGATAGTCAAGCCGGTACGTCTCGACATGTCCCCGGTAGATGCGCTCGACACCGGTGAAGGACTCGAATTCACCAGCATTCGTATCAACATAGATCAGATTTTCCACCGGATGGGTAAAGCCGCCGAGAAAGCGGCCTTCCCGATAGAGAGTGGAGAGCGACCGCTGAATGACCATACCGGCCGTCGTGCCGTCGATCATATCAGGCCTGAGAATACGGCCGTAATAACTCATCGCCCACACCGCGGTTCCCTGGTGCCAGACGACCTCCTGGCCGATGAAATCGGTTCCCCCGAAATAGCTGTCGACATAATGCCAGTCTCCTTCCCGATAACCGAGATCGTGCGATCCCTGACGCGTGGGGGTCGCAGATTTATCGCCGCCGCCGACATATGTTGCAGACTTGGCTTGCACGATAAACTCCTCCAACATTGACCCTCTCCACGATCTAGAACATAAAGTGAACATAGACGGTTTTCGCGATCATCGCAAGCATCCTGCCGCACGACGTCGAGCCGCTATTTCAGCGCTGACGGGCTTGGTAATTGCGGCGTTTGCCCTTAAAAGCATCGCAGGAATTATCCCAAAAGAGTGCTCATGCCGCAAAACCCGCAAATCTATGTCGACGCCGACGCGTGCCCCGTGAAACCGGAAATTCTGAAGGTGGCGGAGCGGCATGGTCTGGAAGTGACCTTTGTCGCCAATTCCGGCCTTCGTCCTTCGCGCGATCCGATGGTAAAAAACGTCATCGTATCTGCGGGTTTCGATGCGGCCGATGACTGGATTGCAGAGCGTGCCGCCGAAAACGATATCGTCATCACCGCCGATGTGCCGCTGGCCGGGCGTTGCGTTGCCAAGGGCGCACTGGTGACGGGACCGACGGGGCGCGTTTTCGATCCGTCGAATATCGGCATGGCGACGGCGATGCGTGATCTGGGTGCGCATCTGCGCGAAACCGGGGAAAGCAAGGGCTATAACGCGGCCTTCTCGCCGCGTGACCGCTCGGCCTTTCTGGAGACGCTTGACCGTTTCTGCCGCCGTGTCAAAAAATGACGCTGCAAACAGAAAGGTGTCGTCCATGACCCGCGCCAGTCCGAAAAGCCCGGCCAAGAGCCCCGTATGTCTCAAGAGCAACAGCTATCGCCGTCATCGGCCTTTCGTCATTGCCTTTCTCGTCTGGGCCCTCAGCCTTGGCCTGGCGCTGGCATTTGCGCCTTCCATCGCCATAGAGATCGCGGCGGTTCTGTTTTTCCTGACCTATCTGACGCTGGTCGCGTTCCGTCTGCCGCAGCTGACCGCGCAGCAGCTGAAAGCCCATGCCGACAGCGACGATCTGCCTGCGGTCGCCATCATCGCCGTCACGCTGCTTGCAGTCGGTGTTGCCGTGGTGTCGCTGTTTCAGGCGCTCAACCACACGGGTGAAACGGTCTGGACGCTGCTCATCGCCTTCGCCTCTGTTATCTTCGGCTGGCTGACGATCCACACCATGACCGCCCTGCACTACGCCCATCTTTACTGGCGTCCGGCCACGGTGGATGGCAAGCCTCAACATCGCGGCGGCATGGATTTTCCGGCGACGAAGGAACCCTGCGGTTACGACTTCCTCTATTTCGCCGTGGTGATCGGTATGACGGCGCAGACCTCGGATGTGGGGGTAACCACCACCGCCATGCGCAAGGTGACGCTGCTGCACTCCATCGTTTCTTTTTTCTTCAACACGGTTCTGGTCGCGGCGGCGGTCAATGCCGCGGTCTCGCTTGCGGGCTGAACCGAAATTTTCTTAAGGGAATGGCTTCATGAACATCATTTCGCAGAATACGGCCTTTGGCGGCATGCAGGGCGTTTTTTCGCACCAATCCGAAACGCTCAAAAGCGAGATGACCTTCGCAGTCTATGTGCCGCCGAAGGCGATCCATGAGCCCTGCCCGGTTGTCTGGTATCTCTCCGGCCTCACCTGCACCCATGCCAATGTCATGGAAAAGGGCGAATATCGCCGCATGGCGTCTGAACTGGGTTTGGTCGTCGTCTGCCCGGATACCAGCCCACGCGGCAATGACGTGCCGGATGAGCTGACCAACTGGCAGATGGGCAAGGGCGCCGGTTTTTATCTCGACGCCACCGAGGAGCCCTGGTCGGAGCATTACCAGATGTACAGCTATGTGACGGAAGAGCTGCCTGCCCTCATCGGCCAGCATTTTCGCGCCGATATGAGCCGCCAGTCCATTTTCGGCCATTCGATGGGCGGTCATGGTGCTATGACGATTGCGCTGAAAAACCCCGAGCGTTTCAAGAGCTGCTCGGCTTTTGCACCCATCGTTGCCCCCTCTTCGGCCGACTGGTCGGAACCGGCGCTGGAGAAATATCTCGGTGCTGACAGGGCCGCATGGCGTCGCTATGACGCCTGCTCGCTGGTCGAGGATGGCGCACGGTTTCCCGAGTTCCTGATCGACCAGGGCAAGGCCGATAGTTTCCTGGAAAAAGGCCTGCGCCCCTGGCTGTTCGAAGAGGCGATCAAGGGCACAGATATCGGCCTGACGCTGCGCATGCATGATCGTTACGACCACTCCTATTATTTCATCTCCACTTTCATGGATGACCATCTGAAGTGGCATGCGGAGCGGCTTGGCTAAGGCTGGAGAAACAGGCCGGCGGCGCCCTGTGAGCGCCGCCGTTTCCGTCTTGATCCGGCGTCACGGGATGCGGGCAATGACCTTTATCTCGAAATCGAAGCCGGCGAGCCAGTTGACGCCGATGGCGGTCCAGTTCGGATAAGGCGATTTGCTGAAAATCTCCTGCTTGACGGTCATGATCGTTCCGAACTGGTTTTCCGGGTCCGTATGGAACGTCGTGACGTCAACGATGTCGTCGAAGGTGCACCCCGCCGCCGCAAGTGTGGCCTTGAGATTTTCGAAGGCCAGCCGGACCTGCTGTTCAAAATCGGGTTCAGGCGTTCCATCGGCACGGCTGCCGACCTGGCCGGAAACGAAAAGAAGGTCGCCGGAGCGAATGGCGGCCGAATAGCCGTGTTCTTCGTAAAGCGCGTGCCTGTTGGCTGGGAAAATTGCTTCGCGTTCAGTCATCTAGCATCTCTCTTTGTGGCTTGAGTGGCCTTGACGAGCGAAGTGCTGCTTACAAAACTTCGAACGTCATTTGACATACGGTACGTATGCGAGATAGTGACGTACGCAGCGTATGTCAATTCAGATACGCAATGTATGTGAACTCCGTTGCATCGAGGTGCAATTTTTCAGAGCGTGAGATTTCCAGGATAAATGGGAGTGGGTGGATGTCCCCCTCCCGCCTTCCCTGCTGCTTATGGAAACAGGGCCGTTGCAAGCGTCGTCGGGCCGGGCCGGTTCAGCCTGAATTCGTGGATCACCCGTTCAGCAACACCATAGGCGAGTTCCTGTTCGATCGACTGATTGTCGAAGCTAACGACAGTGGCGGTGAATTTGGCCTCGGCGATGACTTCGCCCGTCGCTACGGCTGCGGCACGGACGATGACCTTGGCTGATGCCCGCTCTCCAAACAGGAAGGGCGCGCGTTTGACGGATGCAAGACGGATGGTCAGCACCACACGCGGTCTGGTCTCACCACGCGCCGTTATCTTGATCGCATTCTGGACCTGCGCATGGATGGACTGCATCAGTGCCGGCGCTACATCTGGGCGTGCAGCGACAAACGCGCCGCGCACATCATAAAGCAGCCGGTCGGTGTTTGTCGCTTCCGGTTCCAGCCTGAAAGACATCAGCACGAAAGACGCCAGCACAAGAATGCCAAGGCGTTTCAGCGTGGTGGTCATGATCAGCGGCTCCCCTTACGTGAGGTAGCCGTATGTTCCGTGATTAGAGTTAGAAAAGCGTTAAGAAGCGCTCTTCAGCGACTCCAGCACGTTGAGCGCGGCGCGCATGTCGATGAGCCTGACGGCGCGGCGTTCCAGCGCCTCCTCGTCCTCGCCCCATTGCTCGGCGGTCCAATCCTCGTCCAGATGGGCGAGTGCCCAGGCCTCTTCCAGCGTCAGTTCCCCTTCTGCCAATGCCAGTGCCAGAATGGCGGAGCCGGTCAGAGACGTCATGGTGTGCAGCGCGGCGAGCGCAATCGGCGTATCGTATTTCTTCAGCGTCACAGCGAAGGCCGCGATGGCCTCGCGCGGTTGGTCGCGATGCATGACACCTTCGACGAGGATAAAGCGGGCGCCAAGTACATTGGTGGCCCAGTCCAGAACCGGATCCCAATAGTCCGTCTGCCGCGCAACCAGCGCTTCCGGATCGCCGGCGCGATAGCAGAGGAGATCGGACGAGGAAAAACGGAGTATGTCCTCGAAAACCGCCTGTGTGTCGCTGGCGATGCCATCGATGGCGGTATTCACATGCCGCGATACCGGCATGACGACCGGGTTCACCACTTCCTTCTGAGCATCCCATTCGTCGCGGAGCAGGTCGGCCAGCGCCCGCGAGGGTGCGACCAGCGGCTTCTTGGCCGGCGTGCGCAGCGGCTTGCCGTCGAGGAGGATGGTGAAACCGCCCTCTTCCACGTCAGCAACGGTGACATCCTTGTAGAACCGCTTCGGCAATGGTTTCTGCATCTGGATCTGCGCGCGCAGGATCGGGTCGGGGTGGCTGAGGCCCTCTGAAAGGTCGTTCAGGAGATCACGCATGGCACATCCTCGTCAGTCGGATAGAAAAGGTCATTCGGTAATGTCGGCCGGAACATAGGCCGGAATGTCGTTCGGATGGTTGACCACCGCATCGGCGCCCGCCTTCCAGAGGTCTTCGACCGAGGCATAACCCCAGGCGACGCCGATGGCTTTTGCACCAGCCGCTTTCGCCATCTGCATGTCATAGATCGCGTCACCAATGACGATAGTATCGGCCGGAACCATGCCGGTTTCGTGGCAGCACTCCATCACCATTGCCGGGTGCGGCTTGGAGGGGCAGTCATCCGCCGTGCGCGAAACGATGAAATGATCGGCAAAGCCATGGGTTTCCAGAATTTGGGTGAGCCCACGCCGGCCCTTGCCGGTGACAGCGCCGATCAGCACGTCATCCCGCTTCGACAGCATATCGATCAAAGAGGCTATGCCATCGAAAAGCGGAGTTGCGTTTTCGAAACGTTCTCTCAGCGGATGATAGTTCTCTTTATAGCGCAGCGCCATGGCCGCCGCTTCGTCGTCCACATGGGCCCTGCCCAGCATGCGGGCGATGGCGATATCCAGCGTCAGCCCGATGATCGCCTTGGTCTCGGATATATCAGGCCGCGGTTTTCCAAAATCGGCAAAGGTCTCGGACATGACGGCATGGATCAGGCCGGCGCTGTCCACCAGTGTGCCGTCGCAATCGAAAAGGACGAGTTTCATCTGTTGTCAGTCTTCCCTATCGCCATCGGCCACGTCGAGGCCGAGCAGGTTCCAGGTCTGTACCATGTGCGGCGGCAAGGGTGCGCTGACGCGAAGCCGGCCGCCGTTCGGATGCGGTATGTCGATATGGCGGGCATGCAGGTGCAGTCGCTTCTGTACGCCGCCCGGGAAATCCCAGTTCGGATCGTCAATGTAATATTTGGGATCGCCGATAATCGGATGTCCCATATGCAGTGCGTGAACGCGAAGCTGGTGGGTGCGGCCGGTATAGGGTTCCATTTCCAGCCAGGCGAGGTTCTGCGCGGCGGTGTCGATGACACGGTAGTAGGAAATGGCGTGGTCGGCCCCCTCCTCGCCGTGTTTGGCGATACGCATGCGGTCACCGTCGGGGGTCTGTTCCTTGACCAGCCAGGTGGAAATCTTGTCCTGATGTTTGCGCGGCACGCCACGAACAAGCGCCCAATAGGTCTTTTTGGTGTCGCGCTCGCGGAAGGCGGCCGTCAGCTTCTGCGCGGCACCACGGGTGCGGGCAACCACCAGCACGCCTGACGTGTCACGGTCCAGACGGTGCACCAGACGCGGCTTTTCGCCCTTCGGGCTGGTCCATGCTTCCAGAAGACCGTCAATATGACGGTTGACGCCGGAACCACCCTGCACGGCAATGCCAGCGGGCTTGTTGAATACGAGGACCTTGTCATCTTCATGCAGCAGCATGCGTGCCAGAAGCTCGCCGTCTGCCGAATGTTTGAGATCCTTCGATCCGATCGGACCGGTCTTGGTCTTCATATCGGAATCGACCGGCGGCACACGCACCATCTGTCCCGGCTGCACTCGCGCATCCGTCTTCACCCGGCCGCCATCCACACGCACCTGGCCGGAGCGCAGCAGCTTTTGCAGCTGCCCGAAACCGAGCCCCGGATAGTGAATCTTGAACCAGCGATCGAGGCGCATACCGGCCTCGTCGGCCTCGACCTTGATATGCTCGATACCTGCCATGAAATTTCCAGTCTCTCTGTCTTGATCGCGCGCTCTGTTCGTCGGCGCGCCGTTTGGTTCAAGCCTTTAGAACAAGTTGCGGCCCAAGGCCAGCCCGGCGAAAACCGCAGCGATGGAAACCACAAGGCTTGCAAGGATGTAAAAGGCCGAAAGGCCGAGTGCACCACGCTCGAAAAGCGAAACCGCATCCAGCGAGAAGGACGAGAATGTGGTGAACCCGCCAAGCACGCCGGTGACGAGAAACAGACGCATTTCAATGGACGCGTTCAACCGCCGCGCCACAAGTTCGACCAGCAGACCGATCAGGAAAGACCCGACGATATTAACCGCGAGCGTTCCCCAGGGGAAATTCGGACCTGCCAGCCGCATGCTCCAGACGCCGACCAGATAACGGAATACGGAACCGATTGCGCCGCCTGTCGCGACAAGAGCGATATTGATCATGGAAATGATGTCTCCGGAGTTTGCCGGACCGGGCAGTCCAACGCATTTCTAGACCAAGGAAACCGCCGGCGAAACCCCTTCGCCGGGTGCCTTCATCCATTAAAATACGATTAAATTGCAGCGTCGCGATTTAGCCTTCCAACAAGATGCGGGTGCTAATATTCGGTTTTCAGGGTCGCAAAGATGGCCGGGGGTTGAATGACACAGGTTCTTTCTGTTTCTGCAAATACGGCAGCCTATGCGCTGGAAGCGGTAAAGCCATCGCAGCGCGTTCCGCGCAAAACGGAAATCGAAGACGCTATTCACGAGTTGGCGCGTAAGGCCGAACGCGGTGAAGATTTCCAGCTTCGCGGCATGATGACCGTGATCAAGCCACCGGCCCTGGCGCTTTATTTCCTCACCGCTGCCAGTCAGCGCCAGGAACCGCAGGCGACGCTGGAGCAGGCCGTCGAGGCATATGAGGAAAACAACTTCCCACAGAAGTCCAAAAATGATATTCTATATCAAAGCGATATATAGATATCTTAATTCTGTTTCTTATTTTCCATGCTTGCAAAGCCGACACCCGCGTTCAGTCTGGTGTCAGCTTTATTTTCTAGATATTTTTCGACCGAGTTCCGGAAAATCGTGATGGTAAGTGCCATCGCCTTTTCCATCACGGCGCTGAAAAACAAATACAATGTGTGAGACATCTTGCGGCTACCGGACCTGTCACGCGTTCCGGTAGCCGTTTTTCTTCCGTCAATTATGCTGATGATCGGTGCCGCCCTTGGCTGCGCCCGCGGAGAGCACGATCTCTACCTTGCCGGCCTTCTCAAAGACCAACGTCACCGGCACCTTGTCGCCTTCGGCAAAGGGTTTCTTCACATTGAAGAACATCATGTGCAGGCCGCCGGGCTTCAGTTCCACCGTTTGGCCGGCGGGAATGACGATACCCTCATCCAGCTTGCGCATTTTCATGACGTCGTTGACCATGGCCATCTCGTGGATTTCAGCGCGGCCGGCGGCTGAGGATTCGATACCGACCAGCTTGTCGTCGCTGTCGCCGGTGTTCTTGATGGTCACGTAACCGCCACCAACCGGTTGACCCGGCAGCATGGCCTTGGTCGCGCCATCAGACACTTCGAGGTTGCCGACCTTCACGACATCCATATCCATGCTCATGCCGGAATGATCATGCCCGCCCGGATGCGCCTTGGCAGCGACCTTGATGGTCGGCGCCGGGCTTTTCAGCGAATGCGGATCGACGCCAGCGGCTGCGACCTCATCCCAGGAGACCTTGCCCTTGTCGCCGCAGAGCTGCGTC
This sequence comes from Agrobacterium fabrum str. C58, assembly GCF_000092025.1. Classification (NCBI taxonomy): domain Bacteria; kingdom Pseudomonadati; phylum Pseudomonadota; class Alphaproteobacteria; order Hyphomicrobiales; family Rhizobiaceae; genus Agrobacterium; species Agrobacterium fabrum. Next base: position 1,463,931 of record NC_003062.2, on the reverse strand, counting down.
ACCTTGAAAGGCAGATCCTGCCCGACTTCGACGCCGGAGATTTTGCCCTGCACGGCGAAGGTGTCATAGAACTCGTCCGGCAGGTCGCCACCCTTCCAGCGGACCTCGACAGCCCCACTCGCGATGTCCTTGCCGTGGTTCTTGTAGGTCTTCTGGTACTCGCCCTTGATGATTTCCAGCTCCCAGCCGGCCTTGGGCTGCGGCTTGGCGGAAATGAAGCCTTCCGGCAGCTTGATCTGCACTTCCGTGGTGGCAAGCCCGCCATCGCAGCCATGCGGCACCTGGAGGGCGGCAACGATGGTGCTGTCCTGTTCGGCCGAGCCGTCCACGAATGTGGCGTGCGCAAAAGCCGGCGCGGTCGAAACCGATGCTACGAAGAGAGTGCAGGTGATGATCTTGGTGGTTTTCATTTGTCTGTCCCTGCGACTGCGCCCCCTGGGGCTCCGCAGCCGCTCCGTGCCACCGATAGGCGGCGATGATCCCGTAATGTGAAAAATCAGGAGGACAGGGCGGGCGGACCACGCGCGGACGGTTGTTGGATCGTCAGGACGGAGTGCACGCTCCATTCGGCGGACAGACGGTTGTCGAGCCAGGCGAATTCTTTCTTCAGCCAGCCTTCCATATCGGGCATCGGCAGAAGAATGGAAGATGCCAGCAGGCAGGCTTCGCAGAAGAGGATAGCGTCGCCCGAATGGGCCGGGCCGTCCTTGGTGTGGGAGGCATTCACCCCACCGACGTGGCCGAGGCAAATCTCGGCAAAGGTGCCATCCGGCAGCCGGTAGCTCTCGTCGAGGACGACCTGTGGGCTAACTGCAAGCGCCGGCTTGTGCGCAAAACCGAGCGACAACATCAGGGTCGCGCAGAAAATGCGAAGCATCTTCTCCATCCCTGTCAGCCGTCGTTTTCGATTTGCGTCCATGTCCTAGGCGATATCCCGCTTTCCTGCCGATTTCAAAGGGGAATTTTGCCGCAGGCTTGATCGTTGCAAGGGAACGATCGACGCGACGCGGCATTTTCCTTGCAAAGCCATTGTTTCAAAGGAGGCAGACATGCCAGCAAAATCGAAAGCCCAGCAGAAAGCGGCGGGTGCCGCGCTCGCCGCCAAACGCGGTGAAGTGAAAAAATCCAGTTTACAAGGCGCTTCAAAAAGCATGGAGAAGTCCATGACAGAAAAGGAACTTGAGGATTTTGCATCGACAAAACGCAAGGGCTTGCCGGAGAAAAAATCCGACTAGCTACGCCTCGTCGTTGGAGCCTCGGTCTGGTCGCTGAAACGCCTCGTTGCGTCCGTGAGAACCCCGCCAACCCGCTTTCTATGACGAAGGTCGGATGGGCACACAGACGCGGCCTCGAAACCGCTATACGGGACGGCTGAGATGACGATGGCGCAGATGGAGCAAGAATCTGTTCAGATGCGTCATTTGGTCCTTGCCAATAGCGGGGCTTCGAAGATAATGAGCGTCGCATCATCGTTGGGAGAAACCGCTTCATTGCGGTGCCGAAGGAGCAACCGCCCCGGAAACTCTCAGGCAAAAGGACCAGCGATGACGACGGAACTCTGGAGAGAAGCCACCTTGACTAAAGGACGGCTCGCCGAAGGGATAACAATCTCAGGCGACAAGGACAGAGGGGGCTCTTGAACCGGCGCTTTCGCGCCATGACCTGAGCCCGCGCGATTGTTCGCGTAACCCTGGAGGCGTCCTTGGACGATACCGCCGCGCTGAAAACCACGCCGCTGCATTCCCTGCACACATCGCTTGGCGCCCGTATGGTGCCTTTCGCCGGTTACGACATGCCTGTGCAATATCCGGCCGGCGTGCTGAAGGAACATCTTCAGACCCGCACCTCCGCCGGTCTGTTTGACGTGTCCCACATGGGCCAGGTGATCCTGAAGGCGAGGTCCGGCAACAATGAAGATGCCGCACGCGCGCTCGAAAAGCTGGTGCCGGTCGATATTTTCGGTCTCAAGGAAGGCCGCCAGCGCTACGGTTTCTTCACAGACGACAACGGCAACATTCTCGACGATCTGATGATCACCAATCGTGGCGATCATCTTTTCGTCGTCGTCAATGCTTCCTGCAAGGATGCCGATGTCGCCCATATGAAGGCGCATCTTTCCGATACCTGCGAGATCACTCTTCTCGTTGACCGCGCCCTGATCGCGCTGCAGGGACCGCGCGCCGAAGCGGTGCTTGCAGAACTGTGGGCTGGCGTTTCCGAGATGAAGTTCATGGACGTGCAGGGAGTACCGCTGCATGATGTGCCCTGCATCGTTTCCCGTTCCGGCTACTCCGGAGAAGACGGCTTTGAAATTTCGGTGCCCGCGGACAAGGCTGAGGAAATCGCCAAAGCCCTGCTCGAACATCCTGATTGCGAGCCGATCGGGCTTGGCGCGCGTGACAGCCTGCGCCTGGAAGCGGGCCTTTGTCTTTATGGTAACGATATCGACACCACGACCTCCCCCATCGAAGCCTCGCTCGAATGGGCGATCCAGAAGGCGCGCCGCGCCGGCGGTGAACGCGAAGGCGGTTTTCCGGGTGCAGAACGCATTCTCCGCGAGCTCAAGGACGGCACATCGCGCCGCCGTGTCGGTCTGAAGCCGGAAGGCAAGGCCCCGGTGCGCGGCCATTCGAAGCTTTTTGCGGATGCCGAAGGCGTGACGGAAATCGGCGAAGTGACGTCCGGCGGTTTCGGCCCCTCGGTCGAAGGCCCTGTCGCCATGGGATACGTGCCTGTTTCCTACGCGGCTCCCGGTACGGCGATCTTTGCGGAAGTGCGCGGCAAATATCTGCCCGTCACCGTCGCCGCCCTGCCCTTCATCAAGCCCACCTACAAACGCTAATCCTCATTCCATCTCCGGAGAGAACACGATGCTGAAATTTACCGCAGAACACGAATGGCTGAAGTTCGAAGGCGATATCGCCACCGTCGGCATCACCAGCCACGCCGCTGAACAGCTTGGCGATCTCGTTTTTGTCGAGCTGCCGGAAGTGGGCGCAACCTTCGCCAAGGATGGCGATGCTGCGACCGTGGAATCCGTCAAGGCGGCGTCCGACGTCTATTGTCCGCTGGATGGCGAAGTGGTCGAAATCAACCAGGCCATCGTTGATGACCCCTCGCTGGTCAATTCCGATCCGCAGGGTGCCGGCTGGTTCTTCAAGCTGAAGCTTTCCAATGCCGCGGATGCCGAGACACTGCTCGATGAAGCAGCCTACAAGGAGCTGATCGCGTAATGACGACGCCCACGGAATTCCATTTCACCGACTATCAGCCCTATGATTTCGCCAACCGGCGTCACATCGGGCCGTCGCCGTCGGAAATGGCGGAGATGCTGAAGGTCGTCGGCTATAAGAGCCTCGACGCCCTGATCGACGCCACCGTTCCCTCCTCCATCCGCCAGAAGGTGCCGCTCACTTGGGGTGCGGCGCTGACCGAACGCGAGGCGCTGGATCGTCTTCGCGAAACGGCCAACAAGAACCAAGTCCTGACCTCGCTGATCGGCCAGGGCTATTACGGCACCATCACACCGCCGGTCATCCAGCGCAATATTCTGGAAAACCCGGCCTGGTACACGGCCTATACGCCTTACCAGCCGGAAATCAGCCAGGGCCGTCTTGAGGCGCTGCTGAATTACCAGACCATGGTCTGCGATCTGACCGGTCTCGATGTCGCCAATGCATCGCTGCTTGATGAAGCGACGGCCGCCGCCGAAGCCATGGCCATGTGCCAGCGCGTTGCCAAGTCCAAGGCGACTGCCTTCTTCGTAGATGCCAATTGTCATCCGCAGACCATCGCGCTGATCGAGACCCGTGCGGCCCCGCTCGGCTGGAAGGTGATTATCGGCAACCCGTTCACCGATCTCGATCCGGTCGACGTGTTTGGCGCGATCTTCCAGTATCCCGGCACCCACGGCCATGTCAGCGATTTCACAGGCCTGATTTCCCGCCTGCATCAGACGGGTGCGATTGCCGCCGTCGCCGCCGATCTTCTGGCGCTGACGCTCTTGAAGTCTCCAGGCGAAATGGGTGCTGACATCGCCATCGGCACCTCGCAGCGTTTCGGCGTTCCGGTCGGTTACGGCGGTCCGCATGCTGCTTACATGTCCGTCAAAGACGCACATAAGCGCTCCATGCCCGGCCGTCTGGTCGGCGTCTCGGTCGACGCACGCGGAAACCGCGCCTATCGCCTGTCGTTGCAGACCCGCGAGCAACATATCCGCCGCGAGAAGGCGACGTCGAATATCTGCACCGCGCAGGTGCTGCTCGCCGTCATGGCCTCCATGTATGGCGTCTTCCACGGCCCGCAGGGCATCAAGGCGATTGCCCAGCAGACCCACCAGAAGGCCGTTTTGATGGCCAAGGGTCTGGAAAAGCTCGGCTACACCATCGAGCCGGAAACCTTCTTCGACACGATCACCGTCGAAGTCGGCCACATGCAGGGCGTCATCCTGCGCTCTGCCGTAGCGGAAGGTGTCAACCTGCGCAAGGTCGGCGCCACCAAGATCGGCATGAGCCTTGACGAGCGCACGCGCCCCGCGACGCTTGAGGCCGTCTGGCGTGCTTTCGGCGGCAATTTCTCGATTTCGGATTTCGAGCCGGACTATCGCCTGCCGAAGGATCTGCTGCGGACCAGCCAGTACATGACGCATCCGATCTTCCACATGAACCGTGCCGAAAGCGAGATGACACGTTACATCCGCCGTCTTTCGGATCGCGATCTGGCGCTCGACCGCTCGATGATCCCGCTTGGTTCCTGCACCATGAAACTGAACGCCACGGCGGAAATGCTGCCGATCACCTGGCCGGAATTTTCCGACATCCATCCCTTTGTGCCGGCCAATCAGGCGCTCGGTTACAAGGAGATGATCGATGATCTCTCGGAAAAGCTCTGCTCGGTGACCGGTTACGACGCCTTCTCCATGCAGCCGAATTCCGGCGCGCAAGGGGAATATGCGGGGCTTCTCACCATCCGCAACTATCATCTCGCCAATGGCGGCACGCATCGTGACGTCTGCCTCATTCCGACGTCGGCGCATGGCACCAACCCCGCCTCGGCGCAGATGGTCGGCATGAAAGTGGTGCCGGTGAAGGTGCGGGACAACGGTGACATCGATATCGATGATTTCCGTTTAAAAGCAGAGCAGTATGCGGAAAACCTCTCGTGCTGCATGATCACATATCCGTCGACCCACGGCGTGTTCGAAGAGACGGTTCGCGAAATCTGCGAGATCACCCACAAGCATGGCGGACAGGTCTATCTTGACGGCGCCAACATGAACGCCATGGTCGGCCTTGCCCGCCCGGGCGACATCGGCTCCGACGTCAGCCACCTCAACCTGCACAAGACCTTCTGCATTCCGCATGGCGGCGGCGGCCCGGGCATGGGCCCGATCGGCGTCAAGGCGCATCTGGCTCCCTTCCTTCCCGGCCATCCGACGACGGACGGTCGTGAGGGTGCGGTGTCTGCAGCCCCCTTCGGTTCGCCTTCCATCCTGCCGATCTCCTGGAGCTACTGCCTGATGATGGGCGGCGAAGGGCTGACGCAGGCGACCAAGGTGGCGATCCTCAACGCCAACTATATCGCCGAACGGCTGAAGGGCGCTTACGACGTGCTCTACAAGTCCGAGACCGGTCGCGTGGCGCATGAGTGCATCATCGACACACGACCGCTCGCGGATAGCTGCGGCGTGACGGTGGACGATGTTGCAAAACGCCTCATCGACTGCGGTTTCCATGCGCCGACCATGAGCTGGCCGGTGGCCGGCACGCTGATGATCGAGCCGACCGAATCCGAAACCAAAGCGGAAATCGACCGTTTCTGCGATGCCATGCTGGCGATCCGCGAGGAAGCCCGCGACATCGAGGAAGGCCGTGCGGACAAGAATAACAACCCGCTGAAGAACGCGCCGCACACGGTGGAAGACCTGGTCGGTGAATGGGATCGTCCCTATAGCCGCGAAAAGGGCTGCTTCCCGCCCGGCGCCTTCCGCATCGACAAATACTGGTCGCCGGTCAACCGCATCGACAATGTCTATGGCGACCGCAACCTGATCTGCACCTGCCCGCCGATGGAGGCTTATGCCGAGGCCGCAGAATAAGGCATCGCTGCAAACCAACATGCAAAGGCCCGGAGCGATCCGGGCCTTTTTCGTTACGGATAGTTTTGCGACCGCGCAGTCGTCTCTCTCACACGATTGATCTGCACACGTTGCATGCTAAACAGGGCGACGCGGTTAAGGGGATGAAATGGGAATGCGTCTGATTTGCCTGAATGGTTGGGGCGGAAAGCTTCATGACAAGCTCGTTCCCTATATTGCCTCATCCGACCCCGATATTTTATGCCTTCAGGAGGTGGTGCACACGCCGGCAGCTACGCAGGACTGGTTGAGCTATCGCGATCATGGCGTCGAGTTGCCGCAGCGGGCGAACTTCTTTCGCGATGTCGCCGAGGCCTTGCCGGACCATGTGGCGATATTCTGTCCCGCGGCGCAGGGCGACCTCTGGCAGGGCGAGACACGATACCCTTCCCAATTTGGCCTCGCGACCTTTGTTCGCAAATCCATCGCCATCATAGCGCAGGCGCAGGGTTTCGTGCACGGCGTCTTTTCGGCTGACGGATATGGCAATCATCCGCGATCACGCACAGCCCACGCCATCAGGGTTTTCGATTTTACGACCGGTCAGCCCGTCGTCATTGCCCATATGCATGGGCTGCGCGACCTCGAAGGCAAACATGATATCCCTGCCCGGCTGCACCAGGCAAAACGTCTTGTGCAATTCGTCAAGAATATCGCGGAGGATGGCGACCGGGTCATCGTCTGTGGCGATTTCAACGTTCTGCCTGATAGCAGGACCTTCGCCGTGTTGAATGAGCTTGATCTTGTCGAGCTCGTTACGACCCGCGGTTTCACCGATACCCGCACCTCGCATTATGCCAAACCGAACAGATATGCGGATTACCTGTTGGTCAATCCGGCCGTCAAGGTCAGTCAATTCGACGTCGTAAGACAGCCGGAAGTCTCGGATCATTGCCCCTTGCTGCTTGAATTCAGCTGAAGAGCCGGACGCGGCACTGGGGCCGCTTGTCAGCGCACCAGCCGGATGTCGCTCGTCACCACCGTCTTGCCGGTCCTGCCGTCCTTATCGGTGGTGCGCAGCCGCAGGCCGTTGGCTCCGACCTTTTCAATGGTCATGGCGGCAATGCGGTCGCCGTTGATGTCGCGGTTCCATCGCACCGTCAGGTTGATTGCGTTTCCTTGCCTTGTGCCGGAAAGCGCGGATGGCCGGCCGGAAGGGCCGGTATAGGCACCACTATAGCGTCCGCCCTTCTCCGAGAGATCGGCCGCTATTGCACGCTTGACCACGAGAAGGCCCCGGCAAGTACCGGACATGTTGAGCGACGATGCTCCCGCATTGGAATTCAGCGTGCAACTCACATTGATCGGCGGTGTGCCGATGCGGGTAATCACTGTTCCCTTGCCCGCCCATGTGCCTTTCAGCGACGAGAGGAATGCGCGTTCATCCGCATGTGCTGGCTGCGTGCCGAGCAGTCCGGCCGAAAATAAAAGTGCAAAAGCCTTGGTCTTCATGGCGAGTATCCATTTTTTCCACGAAGACTAACTCACCAGTACCGTTAAACGTTCCTCCAGCCAATTCTGTAGCGATCAAAAATATCCAGAGATTTATGTTTATGTCGTGCCTATGCAACCAAACGCGGGCACAGATGTTTCTCGCCAGCCTCGATCGATTTCCCATTCCCTTCTGCATATTTTTCGGAGCATATTTCATGACGACTATCGGCGTTTCGGCACCGCATGGCGGCCTTCCTTCCGGTGGATTGCCGCGCAGCGGCGGCATCTCAGACCGCACGCTTTTTGCCCTTGCAGCGCTGAATTTTTTCCTCGCCGATGCCCGTGACGGCCTCGGGCCGTTTCTGGATGCATTTCTGGCGACACAGGGCTGGTCTTCGCTTTCGCTGGGCATGATCGCCACGGTCGGCGGCCTCGTCGGCCTGCTTGCGACGCCACTATGCGGTGCGCTGGTGGATGGCACGACGTGGAAGAGGATGCTGATTGCCATCCCCGTCGTTCTCGTGACCATCGGTGCGCTGATCACGCTGATTTTTCCGGATGCGTGGATCGTCTGGACCGGACAGATCATGACGGCTGTGGTCGGCGCCGTGGTCGGTCCTGCACTTGCCGGCCTCACACTCGGCCTGGTTGGCGAGCGCCTGTTTTCCAACCAGATTTCACGCAACGAATTCTGGAACCATGGCGGTAATTTCGCGTCGCTTTTCGCGACTTATGTGGTCGTCACCTTCTTCGGCATGAACGGGATCATCGGCCTGATGCTGCTGACCGCTGCCGGCGCCCTGGTCGCAACGGCGGCCATTGATCCTGCAAGGATAGACCACAAGGTTGCGCGTGGCCTTGCCGAAGACAAGGGAGAGCCCGGGCCATCCGGCATCAACGTGTTGCTGCACGAGCGAGGTCTGATCTTTCTCGCCATCATCCTGCTTGTCTTCCACTTCGGCAACGCGCCGATGGGCCGATTGATCGCGCAGGATTTCGCCATCGAACTGCAAACGCCCTTCCGCACCACAGCCATCATCACCGGTGTCGCACAGTTCGCCATGATTTTCGTCGCCGCCATGGCACCCTGGCTGATACGCCGTTTCGGTCTTTCGACCGTGTTTATCGTTGCGCTCGCCGCCCTGCCAATACGCGGTCTTCTCGCCTCGGCCTTTACGGATTTCTGGGTCATCTTTCCGGTACAGTTTCTTGACGGCGTTGGCGCCGGCCTGCTCGGCATCGTCACGCCCGTCGCGGTGGAAAGAATCCTGAAGGGCACCGGCCGTTTTAATGTCGGCCTTGCCAGCGTCATGATGGTCCAGGGCATTGGTGCATCACTCAGCAATGTCGTTGCAGGCTGGCTGGTGACGAAGGGCGGTTATTCGCTGTCGCATCTTGTCGGCGGCGGCATCGCGGCGATCGCCATCGGACTTTTCCTACTCTATCGCAACGAAATCGCGCCGAAACAGGATGATGATGGCGCTTCTCGATAGCGGCATGTTGAAGTGCGCAAACAAAAAGGAGGCCTGACGGCCTCCTGAAATCTTGTAGTCTGTCAGGCGTTCAGCCGACGAAAGCGCGTTCGATCACGAATTCGGCGGGCTTGTTGTTGGCGCCTTCATTAAGGCCGGCCTTTTCAAGCAACTCCTTGGTGTCCTTCAACATTGCCGAGGAACCGCAGATCATGCCGCGATCGATAGCGGGATCGAGTGCCGGCACACCGAGATCGGCAAACAGCTTGCCGTTTTCGATCAGCGTGGTGATGCGGCCCTTGAAGGGGTAATCCTCGCGGGTGACAGTCGCATAATGCTTGAGCTTGTCGCCGACGATCTCGTTCAGAAATTCGTGATTGCGGATTTCCTCAACCAGATCGAAACCGTATTTCAGCTCGGCGACGTCACGGCAGGTGTGGGTGAGGATGACCTCTTCGAACTTCTCATAAGTCTCGGGGTCGCGGATCAGGCTTGCGAAAGGCGCAATGCCTGTGCCGGTCGAGAACATGTAGAGCCGCCTGCCGGGTGTCAGGGCATCCAGAACCAGCGTGCCTGTCGGCTTCTTGCGCATCAGCACGGTATCGCCGGGCTTGATTGCCTGAAGACGCGAGGTCAGCGGGCCATCAGGAACCTTGATCGAGAAGAATTCCAGTTCCTCGTCCCAGGCCGGGCTGGCGATGGAATAAGCGCGATAGATCGGCTTTTCACCGACCATCAGGCCGATCATGGCGAACTCGCCGGAACGGAAACGGAAGCCGGCTGGACGCGTCATGCGGAAACGGAACAGGTGATCCGTATAGTGCTCCACCGACAAAACCGTCTCGGCGTAAACACCATCAGGTATCTTGATCGCGAAATCTTCCGTCTTGGCTGGCGCGTTCATTTCAGGTTCCGTCCATTCATTCGATAAGCGACATTCTTCGACCGGGCAATTATACCATTTTTGTCGCGGTTTGAAGGCATGAGAATATCAATACTGCCATGCGCGCAGAAAATATGCATCCAAAACTCATATTTCCGCACAACGCGTCATTGGGCCGCACGGCGACGCCAGCTATAGGCCTCACCACCGGTGGCGGGAAGGGCGGTCGGCTGGTAGTAGACCGTGATTTCCGGCAGGCGATTTTCGGAAAGGCGGCGGATTGCCGTCTCGTTCGTCACGGCAAAGCTGGTAAAACCGGTGCGCAGCATCAGCGGCACCTGATCGATCAAAACATCGCCGACCGCCCTCACCTCGCCCGCAAAACCAAGGCGGCTGCGCAAGAGCGAAGCGTGGCTGAAACCACGCCCGTCATTGAAGGCCGGAAAGCTTACGGCGACAAGGTCGATACGGTCGAGATAAGGCTCGAGCCTGTTAACGTCGTCAGCCGGCGAAATCAGCACGCCGAGGCCAATATCGTTGCTTTCGGCGGCGCGGACAAGGAAATCGGCAAGTGGAAGCACGGGCTTCTGCTCGCCCGTTGCCTTCACCTCTTCCGTTTCGATCACCCATGGATCGTTTTCCGCAAAGCCGTCGCGGGTCCAGATTTTCGTCATATCCATTTCCTCAGGCGGCTTCGGCGGCGGAACCGTAGAGCGCGTCCTTGAACGGCTGCGGTCCGACGCGGCGATAGGCTTCGAGGAAGGTTTCTTCCTTCGAAAGGCGCAAGCCCAGATAAGTGTCGACAATGGTTTCCACCGCGTCGGTCACTTTTTCCGGCTCGAAACCGCGGCCAATGATTTCACCAATCGAGGTGTTTTCATCACCCGATCCGCCAAGCGTGATCTGGTAGAGTTCGGCACCCTTCTTCTCCACGCCCAGAAGGCCGATATGGCCGACATGGTGGTGGCCGCAGGCGTTGATGCAGCCGGAAATCTTGATCTTCAGCTCGCCGATCTCGGCCTGACGTTCGGGCGCGCCGAAACGGGTGGAGATCTCCTGCGCCACCGGAATGGAGCGGGCATTGGCAAGCGCGCAATAGTCCAGCCCGGGACAGGCAATGATATCGGTGATCAGCCCGGCATTGGCAGTCGCCAGTCCCGCGCCCACGAGCGCACGATAGACCGGCTCGAGATCGGCCAGCGCCACATGCGGCAGGATGATGTTCTGCTCGTGACTGATGCGGATTTCGTCAAAGGCATATTCGGCGGCGATGTCGGCGACGAGTTCCATCTGCTCGTCGGTCGCGTCGCCCGGAATGCCGCCGATCGGCTTCAGCGAAATCGTCACCATGCCGTAGTCCGGGTGCTTGTGCGGCGCGACGTTCTGCTCGACAAAACGGGCAAAACCTTCATCCGCACGCTTCCAGCGCGCCAGGCTTTCCCAGCCTTCAGGGCGGTCTTTCAGCGCCGGCGGGGCGAAATAGGCGGTGATGGCGGCAATATCGGCATCCGGCAGCTTCAATTCGGTGTTTTTCAGCTCCGCGAATTCAACCTCGACCTGGCGGGCCAGTTCTTCTGCGCCGGTTTCATGTACGAGAATCTTGATGCGCGCCTTGTATTTGTTGTCGCGGCGGCCGTGCAGGTTATAAACGCGCATGACGGCCGTGGTATAGGACAGCAGGTCCTCTTCCGGCAGGAAGTCGCGAATCTTCTTGGCGATCATCGGCGTACGGCCCTGCCCGCCGCCGACGTAAACGGCAAAACCGATCTCACCCTTGTCGTTCTTTTTCAGATGCAGGCCGATATCGTGGACCTGAATGGCGGCGCGGTCGCGCTCGGCACCCGTCACCGCGATCTTGAACTTGCGCGGCAGGAACGAGAATTCCGGATGCACGGAAGACCATTGACGCAGGATTTCCGCATAGGGACGCGGATCGGCGACTTCGTCTGCGGCAGCACCCGCGAAATGATCGGCGGTCACGTTGCGAATGCAGTTACCCGACGTCTGCAGTGCGTGCATTTCCACGCTTGCCAGTTCAGAGAGGATATCCGGCGTGTCCGAGAGGCGCGGCCAGTTGTACTGGATGTTCTGGCGGGTGGTGAAATGGCCATAACCCCGGTCATATTTGCGGGCGATATGGGCAAGCATCCGCATCTGTTGCGAATTCAGCGTACCGTAGGGAATGGCGACGCGCAGCATGTAGGCGTGGAGCTGAAGATAGACACCATTCATCAGGCGCAGCGGCTTGAATGCGTCCTCGGCCAACTCGCCCGATAACCGGCGCTCGACCTGATCGCGAAACTGCGCCACGCGGCCTTCAACAAATGCGTGATCGAATTCGTCGTAACGGTACATATTCTTCCTCAGACTGCGATAAATGCTGCATCGGCCGGCTTGTAGCCGGTGGCATAGTGCATGGTGGGGCCGGCGGCGCGGATGCGCTCGCGAAGCCGCGTCGGCCAGAGCTTGCCGTTCTCTTCCACGACATCGACGACATTGACGTCAACGACCTTGTTGGCGGAAAAATCGCGCTTGCCAATTTCCTCGAACGAGGCCACCGCCTCCGCATGGCGAGCGACGATTGCATCCTGCAGATTCTCGGTCCATTCGCCATTGGCGTCAAGCCAGACGGCAATACCGTCGCTCAGGCGATTGGCGGTCAAAACCTTGTCAACCATTCACATACTCCCGTTTGAGGCTCGCCGGCTTGGCTGCAAGCGCAAGCGCCTCGGATCTGTCGAAATTAGCGCCCGCCACCGCATCGCCGATGATGACCATGACCGGGCCGATCAGTTCATCACGATATTCGAGGTCGGGCAAATCGTTTAATGTGCCGTGCAGCAGGCGGCGATCCGCGCGGCTGGCATTTTCGATGACGGCGACGGTGGTTTCGACGCCAAGTCCCGCATCAATCAGCCGCTTGGCCACCGAAGCGGCAACACTGCGGCCCATATAGACGGCAATGGTGGCCCCGGAGACGGCAAGTCGTGCCCAATCAGGCAGAACGTCGCCCATCAGGTCGTGACCAGTGGTGAAAATCAGCGAAGAGGCGACACCGCGCAGCGTCAGTGGTAATTCGAAATCCGCAGCCGCGGCAAAGGCGGAGGTGATGCCCGGCACGATTTCATAAGCGACACCAGCCTCGCGCAGCGCTGCCATTTCCTCGCCCGCGCGGCCGTAGACCAGCGGATCACCGGATTTGAGCCGCACGACTCGCTTTCCTTCCAGGCCTAGACGCACCAGCAGGCGGTTGATATCATTTTGCGACTTGCTGTGGCAGCCCTTGCGCTTGCCGACAGAGAGCCTTTCAGCATCGCGGCGGCCCATATCGACAATCGCCTGCGGCACCAGGGCGTCGTAGACGATCACGTCGGCTTCCATCAACACGCGCTGCGCGCGCAGCGTCAGCAGATCTTCTGCACCTGGACCGGCGCCAACAAGCCAGACGCGACCTTCGCTGCGTTCCGGCGATTGCAGCAGGCGATCTGCGGCATGACGGGCGGAAGAGGTATCACCGAGAGCAACGGCATCCGCAACCGCGCCCGAAAAGAACCGGCGCCAGAAATTGCGCCGCAACGCGCCCTTCGGCACGTTCTCCTCGGCCGCATCACGATATTGCACCGCAAGACGTGCGAGCTTGCCGAGCGACGGCGACAGCATCTGGTCGATACGCGCGCGGATCATCTGGGCAAGAACCGGCCCTGCCCCTTCCGTGCCAATGGCAATGGCAACTGGCGCGCGGGCAACGAGTGCAGGCGTGAAGAAGTCGCAGAATTCGGGCTGATCCACCGCATTGGCGGGGATTTTCTTCGTGCGCGCTACAGAGACGATTTCGCGATCCAGCGCTTCATCGCCTGTTGCGGCGAACACCAGGGTGGCGTCGTCAACCAACGGGCTGGCGAAGGCCAGAGCACGGTGATCGATACTGTTTTCGCTGATGTAACGCGCAAAATCCGCTTCCGGGTGATCGGCATAGGCAACGATATGCGCGTTGGTATTGGCGAGCAGCCTCACCTTCGCGAAGGCTTCATCGCCATTTCCGAAAACAGCGACCTGCCGTCCCTCGACCCGGAAGAAAGCGGGGAAGGTTGAAAGGCGGTCGCCAGCAGCAGAAAAATCATGTTCGTTGTGCATTGGACATATATCCCGCATCGCGGCACAAGATTGAAGAAACAGAAATTCAAGCCTCTTCGACACCTGGATTTTTATTTCTCGAACACCCCGGTTTTGGAGGAAAACAAACCGGCAAGGATTTTTCGAGCCTTGGCGGAGCTTTGGAATCCTTCGGAATCCCTTGACAAAGCGGGTGCCCGCGCCGAACAAGGAATGACAATCACCTGTCGATTTTCCCATGCGAAGACCGCTTTCCTCAAAGCGGAACGAAGGATCAGACCCTTGACCAGCCAGTCGCTCGCCGCCCGCCTCCTCGATGTTATCGAACACGAAATCCTGCCCCTGACGGCTCGCGGCGTCAGCCTCGGCAACAAGGTTTTCGGAGCGGCGATCCTGCGCAAATCAGATCTGTCGCTCGTCGTTGCCGAGACCAATAATGAGCTGGAGAATCCGCTCTGGCATGGTGAAGTGCATACGCTGAAGCGATTTTACGAGCTGGGCGAAAAGCCGAATACCAAGGACCTGATTTTCCTCTCCACCCACGAACCCTGCACCATGTGCATGTCGGCCATCACCTGGGCCGGCTTCGATAATTTCTATTCCTTCTTCAGCCACGAGGATTCGCGCGACGCTTTCGCGATCCCGCACGACCTGAAAATCCTCAAGGAAGTTTTCGGGCTGGAGCCGGGCGGATATCGCCGCAGCAACGCCTTCTGGAATTCTTTCTTCGTCGCCGATCTGGTGGAGAGCGAAGACGATCCGTTGAAAACCACGCTGAAGGCCCAGACGGCCCGCATCAAGGCCGCTTATGATGATCTCTCCACCACCTATCAATCATCCAAGAGCGACAACGATATTCCGCTGAATTAAGCATTTCCAGGGAAAACTGCGTAGCGGTTTTCCGCCCGGACAATGCGTAATATTAAAAATGAAGGTTTAGACACGATGGAAGCCTCGAAGGATATTTCCCGCCTGATCGAGATCATGGAAGCCCTGCGCCAGCCGGAAACCGGCTGCCCCTGGGATGTCGTGCAGACCTTCGAGACGATCAAGCCCTATACGATCGAAGAGGCCTACGAGGTTGCCGACGCGATCGAGCGCAAGGATATGGACGATCTTTGCGATGAGCTGGGCGATCTGCTGTTGCAGGTGGTTTTCCATGCCCGCATTGCCGAGGAACGGGGTGAATTCACCTTTGGTGATGTGGTGCACGCCGTCACCTCGAAGATGATCCGCCGCCATCCGCATGTCTTCGACGTCTCCGATGCCGACACGCCTGACAGCGTCAAGCTGCAATGGGACCAGATCAAGGCCGAGGAGAAGCGTGAAAGGGCAGAGCGCCGTGCACGCCGGGGCATCACCGAAGATTTCAAGGCAGGGTTTCTGGGCGGCGTGCAGCGTAGCCAGCCGGCTCTGACCGAGGCGCTCAAGTTGCAGGAACAGGCTGCGCGCGTCGGTTTTGACTGGTCGGACCCGGCTCCCATCCTCGACAAGATCGAGGAGGAAATCGCCGAACTTCGCGAGGCGCTGGCGGAGGGAAAGCCGGAGAAAGTCTCTGACGAACTCGGCGATCTGATTTTTGCGCTGGTCAATATCGGCCGCCACGTTAAAGCCGATCCGGAAGATGCGCTACGTGGCACCAATACGAAATTCCGCAGGCGTTTCAATCACATCGAGACGTCGCTCAGCGACAATGGCGAGACGTTGAAAGAGGCGAGCCTCGAGAGGATGGAAGATTTGTGGCAGGCGGCGAAACGGATCGAGCGTTCGCTTGATACGGTTTCTTCCTGACCACTCGGGACATGCATCAAAAGCAGGAGCGCTCAGCGCTTCGAGGATTGTGTGTAGATGCGAAGGCCCTACTCCGTCATGCTCGGGCCTGTCCCGGGCATCTGCTGCCTATCGATTTTGAATACCGTAGCGGATCCTCGGGACAAGCCCGAGGATGACGTCGCATCTGACGGAATTTGTACCTTCAAGAAGCGCTCAGCGTTCCCAGTCTTCCCGCTCGCGACCAGCCGTCTTTCCAAGCTTCCGTTCGAGTTCCACAGCCTGCGCTTCCGACAGGCGCACATCCAGCGCAACCGATCCGTCTTCGTGATCTTCACGATTGTCGACGATGGAATTGCTGTAGACCCAGGAGATCAGCGGCAATTGCTCGACAGAAAGCACCACGGTCGTTTCCGTCAGCACACCGGACAGGCGTTTTGAAATCTCTTCCATCAGGGCATCGACGCCCTCGCCCGTGATGGCCGAAACGGCGCGGATATCTGAGCGGCCTTCGGCGCGCTGCATGATGGCGTCGTGTGCTTCGGGCTCCAGACGGTCGACCTTGTTCCAGACCTCGATGATGCGCTTTTCGGCTTCCTTCTCGTCAATGCCGAGGTCGCCAAGAATGCGCAGCACATCAGCAGACTGGGCGGCATTGTCCGGATCGGACATGTCACGCACGTGCAGAACAA
Organism: Agrobacterium fabrum str. C58; assembly: GCF_000092025.1. Classification (NCBI taxonomy): domain Bacteria; kingdom Pseudomonadati; phylum Pseudomonadota; class Alphaproteobacteria; order Hyphomicrobiales; family Rhizobiaceae; genus Agrobacterium; species Agrobacterium fabrum. The sequence continues at coordinate 1,447,431 of NC_003062.2, read as the reverse complement.
GATCGGCTTCCAGCACCTCTTCCAGCGTTGCGCGGAAAGCGGCGACGAGATGCGTCGGCAGGTCGGAAATAAAGCCCACCGTATCCGACAGGATGACGGTTCGGCCATGCGGCAGTTTCATACGGCGCAGGGTCGGGTCGAGTGTAGCGAACAGCATGTCTTCGGCCAGAACACCCGCACCCGTGATGCGGTTGAACAGCGTGGATTTGCCAGCATTGGTATAGCCAACAAGTGCCACGATCGGATGCGGCACTTTGCGGCGCTTGGCGCGGTGAAGCTGGCGGGTGCGCACCACCTGCTCCAGCTCCTTCTCGAGCTTGACGATGCGATCCTGCAGCAATCGTCTGTCGGCCTCGATCTGGGTTTCACCCGGGCCACCCATGAAGCCTGCACCACCGCGCTGGCGTTCAAGGTGGGTCCAGCTTCTGACGAGGCGGCCCTTCTGGTAGTTCAGATGCGCAAGATCGACCTGCAGCGTGCCTTCCTTGGTGGAGGCGCGGCGGCCGAAGATTTCAAGGATCAGACCGGTGCGGTCGATAACCTTGGCGTTCCACTGCTTTTCGAGATTGCGCTGCTGCACCGGGGTGAGCGGATGATCGACAATCACCAGGCCGGAATTGGTTTCATCCAAGAGATGACCGATTTCCTCGATCTTGCCGGTTCCGAACAGGGTTGCGGGACGCGGCTGGTTGACGGGAACGACGAGCCCCTGGGTCACCTCGAGATCGATGGCAAGCGCCAGACCCTTCGCTTCCTCAAGCTTGGCTTCGACGGAACGGCCGGGAGCAGCCGGGGCTGATGCCGCGTCACGATTTTCGCGCTGCTGCTTGAGGAAGGGTACAAGAACGACCGCGCGCATGTCGTCGCGGCGTTTTTCCTGCTCCGGAATGATCGATTCGCTCGAGGTGTCGCGTGTTGAAATGGGTTCGGCCTTATCCAGAAAGAATGTAAAGAATGTTACGGCCGACCGCATCCGCGCGGGCGGCCATGGAGATTAACCTGACGGAACCGGAAATGTTCCGATTCAGGTCAGTCTCTGTCGAAGATACCGTTAAAGGAGCCTGATCAGGCAGCGCCTTCTTCGCTCTCGAACATCTGCATCGGCTGGCCGGGCATGATGGTGGAGATTGCATGCTTGTAGACCAGCTGCGAGTGACCATCGCGACGCAGAAGCACGCAGAAATTGTCGAAGGAGGTAACAACGCCCGTCAGCTTGACGCCGTTGATCAGGAAAATCGTGAGCGAAATCTTCTGCTTACGAACGGTATTGAGGAAGAGATCCTGAAGGTTTTGAGAACGTTCCGCCATGGCGCCGCTTCTTTCTTTATTGCCGGCAGGGATACCGGAAAATAATCAATCAATAATAAGCCGGCCGAGTCTTGTCCCCCGCTTGGCCGACCTCAAACTCTGGTATCAAATCATGTTCCGTTCCGCAACGGCGAAAACAGCCAAATGAGTACGAGTATTGACCCGCTTTTTCGATTCGGGACAGTCAAAAATATTGTATCGAAACACGGAAAAGTTGTTCCACGTCCCGCACGGCATCGGCGGAAGCAAACAGCACGACGCGATCCTTCGCCTTGATCTTCGTGCTGCCATCCGGACGGATCACCACACCGTCGCGATAGATCGCGCCAATGCGCACGCCGTCGGGCATATCGATATCACGGAAAGACTGGCCGACCAGCGGCGATGTTTCAAGCGCTTCCGCCTCGATTACCTCAGCCGAACCGCGCTGAACGGCATAAACCGAGCGGATACGGCCTTTGCGTACATGTTGCAGCACGCGGGAGATCGTGACCGCCCGGGGGTTGATATAGGCATCGAGTCCGAGCGAGCGGGCGACATCATGGAAAGAGGTACTGTTCAGCAGCGCCAGGTTCGATTTGCAGCCGAGCTGCTTGGCGATGACGGCGGCCAGAATATTGGTCTGGTCGTTATTGGTGAGCGTGACGATCAGATCGGCATCCTGGATATCCGCCTGCATCAGAATTTTCTGGTCGAGGGCCGAGCCATGCATGACGATGGTATGGCTCAGCTGTTCGGATGCGGCAATCGCCCTGTCGCGATCGGCCTCGATGATCTTCACCCGCGTTTTCGACTGCATTTCCTCGATTTTATGCGCGACGAAATGGCCGATATTACCGGCGCCTGCAATGACGATGCGCTGCGCCTCCTGCTCTTCATGGCCAAAGAGGCTCAAGGTGCGGCGTGCATGCTGGCGTTGACAGATGACATAGGCGAGGTCGCCCACGCGCAATTGCTCCGACGAATGCGCCACTTTGAGAATGCCGTCACGATAGACACCCACCACCGTGGCTATGAGGTCCGGAAACAGGCTCGAAAGCTGCTGCAGCGGCGTGTTGATAACGGGGCAATCTTCCATGCATTCGATGGCAAGCATGTAGATCGTATCTTCGGCAAAGCGCACCACATCGGTAGCACCCGGAAAGGCGATGCGCCGCAGCACCATCTTGCCGACTTCTACTTCCGGGGAAATCGTCACATCGATGGACATGTTCTCGCGGCTGAAGAGATCGGCATATTCCGGCTTCATATAGCTCTGGTCGCGGATACGGGCAATCTTGGTCGGCACGCTGAAGAGTGCGTGCGCCACTTCGCAGGCGACGATATTGATCTCGTCATGCAATGTCACCGCGATGATCATGTCGGCCTGATCCGCACCGGCCTTGGCCAGCATGTCGGGATGGGCGCCGTGGCCGACATAACCGCGCACATCCAGCGTCTCGGTAATGGCGGTAATCAGCGGCGCGGCCGTATCGATGACCGATACTTCGTTATCCTCCCGCGACAATTGTTCGGCGATGCCGTAACCCACCTGCCCTGCGCCGCAAATGATGACTTTCATGCTGTCTCTCTGACGGAATAATCGGTTGCGACGAGGTGCCTTGGTTCCTTATACGCCGAGAGATTTCAGTTTGCGATGCAGCGCCGACCGTTCCATGCCGACAAATTCCGCCGTGCGCGAAATATTGCCACCGAAGCGGTTGATCTGAGCCATCAGATAGTCCCGTTCGAACATTTCACGGGCTTCACGCAGCGGCAGGGTCATGATGTGCTGATCGCCCTGCGCAGAGATCTTCGGCAGCATGTCGCCAATATCGGAAGGCAGCATGTCGGCCGAGATCGGCGCTTCGCCACCTTCCGGACGGGCGAGAATCATCAGCCGCTCGATATTGTTGCGCAGCTGGCGGATATTGCCCGGCCAGTCATGCGTCTGGAGCACGGCCATGGCGTCATCACCGATCTTGCGCGGGCGGATGCCGGCCTGTTCGGAAATCTGCCGCATGAACATGTCGACGAGGAAAGGAATATCCTCGCGCCGTTCGGAGAGCGCCGGCACCTTCACCGGCACCACGGCGAGACGATGGTAGAGATCCTCCCGGAACTGGCCTTCAGCGATCAGGCTTTCGAGGTGATGGGCGGTGGAGGAAATGATCCGCACATCCACCTTCACCCGCTTGCCGCCGCCGACACGCTCGAACTGCTGATCGACCAGCACGCGCAGGATCTTGTTTTGTGTCTCGCGCGGCATTTCACCGACTTCATCGAGATAAAGTACGCCGCGATGGGCTTCTTCCAGAGCCCCTACCTTGCGTGGCTGTCCGGGCAAGCCTTCCGTGCCGAACAGCGCAATTTCCATACGGTCGGGGGTGATCGTTGCAGCGTTCAGCGCCACAAAAGGTCCGGTAGCGCGCGAGGATTTCTTGTGCACCATGCGCGCCACCAGTTCCTTGCCGGAACCGGAGGGGCCGAGGATCATGATGCGGCTATTGGTGGGGGCAACCCTGTCAATGGTCTGGCGAAGTTGCGAAACCGCGAGCGACGCGCCGACGAGTTCAACCGCATCACCGGTACGCTTCTTGAGTTCCTGGACCTCGCGCTTCAGCTTGGAATTTTCCAGCGCGCGTTCTGCAATCAGGATCAGACGATCGGCCTTGAACGGCTTTTCGATGAAATCGAAGGCCCCGCGCTTGATGGCGTTGACGGCGGTTTCGATATTGCCGTGACCGGAAATCATGACGACAGGAATTTCGGGGTGGCGGCTCTTGATCTCGTCCAGTAGTGCCAAACCGTCGAGCTTCGATCCCTGCATCCAGATGTCGAGAAAGATCAGACGCGGCACACGCTCGGAAATGGCGGCCAGCGCGCTGTCGCTGTCGAAGGCCATACGCGTCTCGTGGCCCTCATCGGACAGGATGCCCGCTACGATTTCGCGAATGTCCGCCTCGTCATCCACGACCAAAATATCAGACGCCATATGCTGCTTCCTTGTTATTTTCGCCGCCGACCGCCTCGATATAGGGCAGCAGCACTCGGATCATGGCGCCATGGCCATGGTCGAATTCGGCAGGGGCATCGTGAAGTTCCAGATACCCGCCATGTTCTTCAATGATCTTCTTGACGATGGCCAGACCAAGGCCCGTGCCCTTGTCCCGCATCGTCATATAGGGTTCGAGAATGCGATGACGGTTCTCGACGGGAAGGCCGCGGCCATTGTCGATAATGTCAGCCACGAAACGCGAATTGGCCTCATCAAAAGAGGCGCGCACCAGGATTTTACCCGGCCGCTTTTCGCCTTCCACCGCTTCGATCGCTTCCGTCGCATTCTTGATGAGATTGCCGAAGGCCTGTCCCAGCATGCGGGCATCGAACATGCCCTCCAGCGGGATATCGCCGAACTCCGTTGAGAATTTCGTGTCGGCGGCGCTGATTTCCCGGAGGAAGGCCGCGTCCTTGAGGATCGACCGCAGGTCCGACTTTTCCTTCGTCGGCTTTGGCATACGCGCAAAGGCCGAGAATTCATCCACCATGCGGCCGATATCACCGACCTGCCGGACAATGGTGTCCGTACACTGATCGAAGATGGCGCGATCGTTTTCGTCGATCTGCTTGCCGAAACGGCGCTTGATGCGCTCTGCGGAAAGCTGGATCGGCGTCAGCGGGTTCTTGATTTCATGGGCAATACGCCGTGCCACATCCGACCATGCGGTGGAGCGCTGGGCGATGACGAGATCGGTAATGTCGTCGAGGGTGATGACATAGCTGTCGCGGCCGTCGCGGGCATCCTCGCGGGTGACCTGCACATTCAGCGTGCGTTCCTTGCCCCGTCGCATGATATTGATCTGCTTGCGGAAGTTGCCGCGCGCCCAGGTGTTCGCCTCGGTCACGACCTGATCAATCTCAGGTGCGATCTCGGAAAGCTGCGCGCCGAGCAGCTGGTCGAAATTCAGCGCCAGGAATTCCTCGCCGGACGGGTTGACGATGGTGATCCTGCGGTTCTCATCAATGCCGATGACAGCGGCGGTCACACCCGACAGCACGGCTTCGATGAAGCGGCGGCGGTCGTCGATATCGTCCTTGGCCTCGATGATCTGCTCCTGCTGGCTGCGCAGTTCCGAGACCATCTTGTTGAAGGTACGCGACAGGCGCCCGACGTCGCCATCGACAGCGCGCACGGGAACCAGCACATGCATGTTGCCCGTGGCGACACTGTCGGCGGCGCTGATGAGAAGACGAATCGGGCGGACGATCCGGTCGGCCACCGCGATTGCCGTCCAGATGGCGACCAGAAGCACGATCAGCGCAAAACCGAGATAGAGGATCGCAAAGGCGATCTGCAGCGGCGCGCGGCCCGCCTCCATATTCTTGTATTCCGCACGGTTCTCTTCCATCAGCCGCATCGCGGTCATGACCTTCGGATCGACCGCACGCACCGTATAAAGGAAGGTGCCGCTGATGCCTTCGAGCTTGATGATGGCGCCAACAAGGTTGGTAATACCGGGCGGGATAAGGGTCGGTTGACCGGCGGCTGCTTTCTCGAGCGCGTCGTGCGGAATAGCGGGAAGCGGTTTTTCCGTCTTGATATCGGCCTGGGCAACCGCGTCGCCATCCTCCTGCACCAGAAACGCGCCGAGCAGGCCGCGGCCCTTGGCCTGACGCGTCATCAGATCGACGAAGCCGGTACGATCAAGATAAAAAAGTGCGCGATTGCGATCGAGGTCGGTGGCCATCGATAGGGTCTGGCCCTGAAGATAACCGGCGTTTTCCATCATATAGGCTTGAGCGATATTGCCCGACGACTCGACGATCGACTGGGTGCGGATCGAAAACCAGCGGTCGAGACCGACATTCAGCGTCAGACTGGCGAAGATGGCGACAAGGACAGCGGGCGTGATCGCGACGATGGAGAAAAGCACGACGATGCGAACATGCAGTCGTGCCGCCGCCCTGCCCTTTTTACGCGCCTTCAGCAGCCGGTTGATTTCGCGGCCGATAAGGAAGATCAGGCCGATCACCAAGATCGAATTGATCACCACCGAGGCGATGACGACATTGGTCGTCGGCGCAATCGGCGTCACGCCCATAAGCACGAAGAGGGTGATGATAGCACAGACAAGGGCAACGCCGGCGAGCACCAGCCCCGGCAGGGCAAATGACATCCTGCGATCGGCAACCACCATTCCCGCTGCCTCGTCGGCAACGTCGTGTTCGGCGGCGGGTTTCCGCATGCATTACTCCCAATTGCTGGCCAGCCAGCACCACAGTCCTGAAGTCAGGCAAGACTCCCCCATCAGGCGAATCTATATCCTTCCTAGTGTTTTCCAAGCAACACAATGTGGCGAAAATGCAACGACAACTGTGGCCTTGTCAACATTGTCAGCTGGGGCGGGAACTACGATAGACGGAAACGCCGAGCTCGCGGATTTTCTTGCGCAACGTATTGCGGTTGAGGCCAAGAAGATCGGCGGCCTTGATCTGGTTGCCGCGGGTTGCCGTCAGAGCCGCGAGAATCAGCGGATATTCGAGTTCGCGCAGCACGCGGTCGTAAAGGCCGGGCGGCGGCAGGCCATCGCCGAAGCTGGCGAAATAATCCCGCATGTTCTCCTCGACAGCCTGCGAAATGGTGAGCGAACCGGTGCGAACCGCCATCTTGTCCAACGGGCTATCGGGAACATCCGACTGTAATTCCTGCTCGATGATTTCGCGGGTGATGACTTCCTGCGGATAAAGCGCCATCAGGCGGCGGATCAGGTTTTCCAACTCGCGGACGTTGCCCGGCCAGGCATAGGCCTTCATGACTTCCAGCGCCTCCGTCTCGAAACGCTTGCCCTCCAGCCCTTCTTTCTCACCCGTCTGGATGAAATGGCGGACGAGATCAGGAATATCCTCGGCACGATCGCGCAGCGGCGGCAGGCGCAACGGCACGACGTTGAGGCGATAATAAAGGTCCTCGCGGAAGAGGCCCTGATTGATCGACTGTTTCAGGTCCTTGTTGGTGGCGGCAACGATGCGGACATCGGTGCGGATCGGCGTGCGCCCGCCCACGGTCGTATATTCGCCCTGCTGCAACACACGCAGCAGACGCGTCTGGGCATCCATCGGCATGTCGCCGATTTCATCTAGGAACAGTGTGCCACCCTCGGCCTGCTCGAAACGGCCGGTGGAACGGTTCTGTGCGCCGGTGAAGGCGCCCTTCTCATGGCCGAACAGTTCCGATTCGATCAGGTCGCGCGGGATGGCGGCCATATTGATGGCGACAAAGGGACCGTTGCGGCGCTTGCCGTAATCATGCAGCGCCCGCGCCACCAGCTCCTTGCCGGTACCGGATTCACCCGTGATCATCAGCGTCAGATCGGTCTGCATCAGGCGCGCGAGAACGCGGTAGATTTCCTGCATCGCTGCGGAGCGGCCGACGAGCGGCATGCCGTCCTGCATGTCGTCATCGAGCTTGGCGGGCTTGCGCTTCGGCTCGGAGAGCGCGCGGCCGATGATGGCGATCAGTTCCGTCAGGTCGAAGGGCTTGGGCAGATAATCATAAGCGCCCTTTTCCGAAGCCTTGATGGCCGTCATGAAGGTGTTCTGCGCGCTCATGACGAGAACCGGCAGGTCCGGGCGGGCCTTCTTGATGCGCGGCAGAAGGTCGAAGGCGTTTTCATCCGGCATCACAACATCGGTCACGACGAGATCGCCCTCACCCGCCGACACCCAGCGCCAAAGCGTTGCGGCATTGGAGGTGATGCGCACGTCATAACCGGCACGGCTGAGCGCCTGGTTCAGCACCGTGCGGATTGCGGCATCATCATCGGCGACGAGGATCGTAGCTGTCATCTGTCATTTCCTGTCGTGTTCGGCAAAGAGCTGTCGTCAAGCGCCACTTCCGGCGAGACGGGCATCAATACGCGGAAAGTCGTGCGGTGGTTCTGGCTGTCGCATTCGACAATGCCGCCATGGGCGCCAATCAGCTTGGCGACAAGCGCCAGGCCGAGGCCCGAACCATTGGTCTTGGTGGTGATGAAGGGATCGAAGAGATGCGGCAGAAGATCGGAAGGGACCCCCGGTCCATTATCATGCACGCAGAATTCAAGCGGCAGCGAGATGCGCTCGCGGCTACCGGCAACCGAAAGCCGAATACCGGGGCGATAGGCGGTCGTCAGCACAACCTCACCATCCGGCTGATTGGCGACTGCCTCGGCTGCATTCTTCACCAGATTGAGGAAGACCTGCACCAGTTGATCGCGATTGGCATAGACCGCCGGCAGCGAGGGATCATAATTCTCCGATATCTTGATGTTGCGGGCAAAACCGGCCTTGGCAATCGCCTTCACGTGATCAAGCACGGAGTGGATATTGACCGGCACGCGGTCGACCGGCCGCTCGTCGGAAAAGATTTCCATACGATCGACCAATGACACGATGCGGTCAGTCTCGTCGCAGATAAGCCTGGTAAGGGCGCGGTCCTCATCAGGCACCGACATTTCCAGCAACTGGGCCGCGCCACGAATACCGGACAGCGGATTCTTGATCTCATGCGCCAGCATCGAGGCAAGGCCGGTAACCGAGCGGGCGGCGGCGCGATGGGTCAGTTGACGGTCGATCTTGTCGGCCATCGACCGTTCCTGGAAGACGACGACAACCGACCCCGGTTCACTGACGACGGGCGCAACGTAGAGATCAACCAGCTTGTCCTGACCGAGGCGTGGCGAACTCAGATCGACGCGATATTCGTTGACCGGCGCACGGCGCTCCCGCACCTGATCGATCAGCGCCAGAAGCGGGCTGCCGAAGGGAATGAAAGTGGAGACGCGATAACGGGCAAGATGGGAGGCGCTCGCCCCGAAAAAGGCTTCGGCTTCCCAATTGGCGAATGAAATGAAACCTTCGCCATCCACCAGAATGACCGGGTTCTGCACTGCGTTCAGAACCGCCATGGCGAGCTGGTTCGCATCTGCCGGGCTGTGTTTATCGGCGCTCATGCGGCCTTCCTTGCGGCTTCTTCGCCCGCATTTTCGCTCAGGGCGGAGCGAAGCAGATCCGCCACCTCCCCCGTGTCACGCGATGTCATGATTTGAGCCTTTTCCGGCGTGGCGATGTCGGGAGCGGAACGGTCGAGATACCAGCCCAGATGTTTACGGGCATGCCGCAGACCGGCTTCCCTTCCATAAAATTCCAGCATCATCTCGTAATGTTCAACGGCGATAGTGGGAATATCGGCGCGTTGCGGCGCTGAATGTCCGGCGAGCACAGCCGGCAGCCAAGGCTGCCCCTGCGCGCCGCGGCCGACCATGACGGCATCCGCACCGGAGCGACGCAGGATTTCGCGCGCATCCTCGGCCGTTTCCACGTCACCATTGGCGATCAGCGGCACGGAAATCACCTCGCGCACGGCGCGGATGGCGTCCCAATCCGCCCGTCCTTCATAAAACTGCATGCGGGTACGACCATGAATGGTGATGAGCTGCACGCCTGCCGCCTCGGCACGGCGGGCAATTTCCGGCGCGTTGATGCTGTTTTCGTCCCAGCCGAGCCGCATCTTCAGCGTTACCGGCACATCAACCGCGCCAACCGTCGCCTCGATCAGCGACAGGGCATGATCGGGATCGCGCATCAAAGCCGAGCCGGAATAACCGCCCGTCACCTTCTTGGCCGGACAACCCATATTGATGTCGATGATGCCAGCACCGTTGTCAGCAGCAATCTTCGCGGCCTCGGCCATAAAATGCGCTTCGCGCCCGGCAAGCTGCACCATATGCGGAACCATGCCGGCATTTTTCAGCCGTGCCCAGGATTCGCCCCTGTTAGCGACGAGTTCGCGGCTGGCGACCATTTCCGTCACGACCAGACCTGCGCCGTAACGCCAGGCCAGCTGCCGGAAAGGCAGATCCGTCACACCTGACATGGGCGCCAGCACCGCACGATTACGGATCGTGACTGAGCCGATGCTGAACGGTTCTGACAACTCCGGAAGAGGCAAATGATGATCTTTCATGCAGAAGGGCTATTTGCATTATTTTTAGACAGTGTTTGTGCGGTTGCCAAGCACTTTTAGAGGGTTGCACCTTTTATTTGCTGGGCGGCTGCCTGCCTGTTTTGCTGTCGGCAGCAATTTGTGCAGGTTCAAAGGCGCGATGACGATCGATCCTGCGACATGCAGGGGCGGATGCGCGTCTTATCGGGCTGGCCATCCGGGTTTTGAAACGCTAGAGCAGGACTGTCAACCGCTAAGGGTTGCACACAAAGCATATGACCAATGCAGGAAAGTACTATGAAATTCGGCATCGTCATCGTCGCCGCCGGACGCGGTGAAAGAGCAGGCTCACCCGAGGAAGGGCCCAAGCAATATCGCCCGATCGGCGGCAGGGCCGTGATCGAGCACACATTGGCGACCTTCCTGCGCTGGAACGACGCCTGCCCGATCGTGGTCGTCAGCCATGCCGACGATGCGGCCCTGCTGTCACCGATCCTTGCGCGGCTTGATGCCGGCGAGCGGATCACCACAGTCACGGGCGGCGCCACACGTCAGCAATCGGTACTGGCCGGGCTTGAGGCACTCTCCTCGCACGGCCTTACCCATGTGATGATCCATGATGCCGTGCGGCCTTTCGTCGCCGCGGACATGCTGGAGCGTATCGCCGCGCTGCACCGGGCGGGCGCGGGTGGCGTTCTGCCTGCCCTGCCCGTCACCGATACGCTGAAGCGCGGCCTGGAGGATCGCGTTGTGGAGACGGTTTCCCGGCAGGGACTGTATGCGGCGCAGACACCGCAAAGTTTCAGCTACAGCGACATTCTTGACGCGCATCGTGCCGCCGCTGCTTCAGGCAAAACGGATTTCACCGATGACGCGTCGATTGCCGAATGGACGGGACTGACCGTGACGCTGACCGAAGGTTCGGTCGACAATGTGAAGCTCACTCTCAAGCGGGATATCGCCATGGCTGACGAAAAGCTCTCCCACGCCTTGCCCGATGTGCGCACCGGCAATGGTTACGACGTGCACCAGCTGGAGGCCGGCGACGGCGTGACGCTCTGCGGCATCTTCATCGAGCACGATCAGCGACTGAAAGGCCATTCGGATGCTGATGTGGCGCTACATGCGCTGACGGATGCCCTGCTCGCCACCTGCGGTGCCGGTGATATCGGCGATCATTTCCCGCCTTCCGACCCGCAATGGAAGGGTGCGGCCTCGCGCATCTTCCTTGAACATGCGGCCAAGGTCGTGCGCGACAATGGCGGCACGATCATGAATGCCGATGTCTCGCTGATCGCCGAAGCGCCACGCATCGGTCCACATCGCCAAGCCATGCGGGAAGCACTTTCGGACATGCTCGGCATTGCGCTGGAGCGCTGCTCGGTGAAGGCGACAACCAATGAGACGATCGGTTTCGTCGGCCGCCGGGAAGGCATCGCGGCCATCGCCACCGCCACCGTCGTCTACCAAGGCAGACCGCTATGAGCCTTTTCCCCGGAGACATCGAAGAACTGGCACGGCGAATCATCACCGATTTCACCCCCCTTGGTCTGATGGTCTCGACGGCGGAAAGCTGCACCGGAGGACTGATCGCCGGCGCGCTGACGGAGATTGCCGGTTCCTCCGCCGTCGTCGACCGTGGTTTTGTCACCTATACCAATGACGCCAAGAGAGACATGCTGGGAGTTGGCACCGAGACTCTGACAACATTTGGTGCGGTCTCCCGGCAGACCGCGCTGCAGATGGCGCATGGCGCCCTCTACCGCTCGCGCGCGAATTTCGCCGTGGCAGTGACCGGCATTGCTGGCCCGGGTGGCGGCTCAGCCGAAAAACCGGTGGGGCTTGTGCATCTGGCCACCAAGGCTCGCAACGGCAACGTCCTGCATCACGAAATGCGTTACGGAGATATCGGCCGTACTGAAATCCGGCTTGCGACGGTCAGGACCGCGCTTGAGATGCTAATTGCCCTCAATCAGGCCGGGTCGGTGTAAATTTTGTCGGCACGGGTCTCGAAGGCTTCCGCAAACATGCGGAACGCCCGGTCGAACATCGAGCCCATCACCGCGCCAAGCAGGCGGTTCTTGAATTCATAATCGATGAAGAAATGAATCGTCGTGCCACCATTTTCGGCGGCTTCGAAACGCCAGCGATTGTCGAGATACCTGAAGGGGCCGTCGATATATTTCACGTCAATGGCGCGCTCGGCCGGGTTCAATAGGACCTGCGTGGTGAAGGTCTCGCGAATGGCCTTGTAACCGACTGTCATATCGGCCACCAGCAGCACCTTGCCATCCCGTTCCTTGCGCGAGCGGACGGAGAGCGCCTCGCAAAGCGGTAGAAACTGCGGATATTTCTCCACATCGGCGACGAGGTCGTACATGCGGTCGGGCGAGTGTTTAACAAGGCGATGCGTTTCGAACTGTGGCATGAACGGCAGTTAATCCTCGACAACAAGAAGATCAAGAAGGCGGCGGATCTGTTTTCGGCTTTTCAGCTGGAATATCGGCACGTTGGGGCCATGAAGCGCAAAACTCTCTTCGAAGACCGGAGTATGGCGGCGTTCGAAATTCCAGATATAACGCAGGAAATCGAGGTCTATTCTTTCAGGGCATCCTGCCGCCATTTCGGGCCGGGCCTTGCCATAACCCTTCACGATCCGGCTGACGGCACCCCACAGGCAAAGCCAGCGCGGCATACGGACCCAGAGGACGATATCCGTTCTTGGCAAACGCAAATCGAAGGATGATGGATTGCTGCCATCCATCAACCATCGGTCTTCAGTGACGACGGCCGCGATCCTCTGACGCTGTTCTTCGCGCGGGCGCAACTGCCAGCCGGGCAACCAGAAAATGTCGCGGTCCATGGAAATATAGCGAAGCCCGAAGGCGGCTGCGAGTTTTTGCGACAGTGTCGATTTTCCACCGCCGGAGCAGCCGACGACCATGATGCGGCGTGCCGACGCTATAATCGCAGCGGCATCCTTGACGTTTTCCAGATAGTTCGGCATCGAATAAACCTCATCCTCGTCGCCGTGGATTATCCAATAAAGCGGGCAATATTCTGCAACGGCACGACGCCAGCGTCCGACGTTACGGAAATTTAACTATTGCAACCCCCTCGCAGGGATTGCTATTTATTTGCGACTAATATTACACCCATGGGATGCAACGGCGCTGGAACCTCCCATTTTCACCGCGCTTATTCATCCTTGGGTTCACACCCGATACATAACCGCTTTGAGCCACTGAGTGAGCCGATGGACGATTTTTCCAACATCATCAACCTTCTCGAATCCGCCAAGCAACTCGCATCGATGAACGAAATGCCGATGCTTGCCTATCTCATCGACGTCGCCAAATGCGAGGCGAGAGAGAACAAGCCGGTTTTGCGAAAGCGCAAACGCGGCGAATCGACCGTCAAGCAAGACTGTTAATTGCCGTTTCCCATAACCGAGCGATAAAGCCGGCTGGCCCAATCTTCAAGACGATGTCATAATCATGCAATGAATCCGGCCGCTTTTTCGAGGCGGCCATTTCTTTGCACACTGGAAACGACAGCGTCATGACAGTCGCATCGGCAGATATCAGAACCTACCGGCAGGAAAGACCCAGGGAACGGCATGGCTTCGTGCAGATCGTTCTTCCGGTCTCCGGCCACCTGCGGATCGATGTGGCCGGACGGCAGGATGAACTCTCCACCGGGCGTGGTGTCTTCATCCATCGCGATGCGCCGCACACGCAGGAAGCGACTGACATCAACCATTCGCTGGTGGTCGATATCGATGAAAGTGTCGTTTCCGAACGCACGCTCGAAAAGTTTGCCCGCACACCCTTTCTCGATATTGCCCCCGACACACGGCAATTGATCACTTATATGCGCGGCGTCATCGGAACGGATGGACGCCGCGACGATGTCACCGGCCTGTGGGCGCCGCTTCTTGTCGACAGCCTCGCCAATGAAAGAGCCGATATCCGCAAGCGCCTGCGCTGGCTTGGCGCGGTCGTCGGGGCGGAGCCGTTCTTCCCCTGGACCATCGACATGCTGGCGGCCTGCGCGTCGATCAGCGAAAGCCGCCTTCATGCGCTGTTTATCGAGGAATTCGGTCTCTCGCCTCACCGCTGGCTGGTCGGGCTGCGCATGGACAAGGTCTGCACGCTGCTTAGAGAATCCAGCCTGCCGATTGCGGAAATCGCGCTCCGGTCCGGTTTTTCCGACCAGACGGCGCTGACGCGCGCACTGCGCAATGCGGTGGGTGAAACGCCGGCCGCCTATCGCCGGAACCGCGGCATTCACTAGACGTGAGCTTTCAGGAGGTCGTCCGTTTATAGCGGATTGAGATGCGTGGGGCTTTACCCCCCTCTGCCCTGCCGGGCATCTCCCCCTCAAGGGGGGAGATCGGCAGGAGGCGCTATCTCCACTTCATTCTCAAGCTTCCAGATGAGCGAGACCTTGCCGCAGATCGATCTCCCCCCTTGAGGGGGAGATGCCCGGCAGGGCAGAGGGGGGTAAGCCACACCCACCCTCAAATCCGCTATAAGCGGACAACCCTTTGAAAACCAACAATCAGAGCGGCGAACAAGTCCTCAGGAGTTTTTGTCAAGACAGCCGCAAAGGGCTGTGGCACATCGCGGACAAGGTGAATGCGGATGTGACATGACATGAACAACAGGACAGGTCTCGGTGTTTTTTACGGCATGCTGGCGGGCGCGCTCTGGGGCGGCATATTCCTCGCACCGAAACTCGTGCCGGATTTTTCCGCGCTGCAACTATCGACGGCGCGTTATCTGACCTACGGGCTGATTTCCCTCATCATCATCGGGCCGCGCCTCAAGCGCGTCTCAGCTCATTTCGGTGCGCGCGAATGGATCGCGCTCGGCTGGCTGAGCATGATCGGCAACATCGCCTATTACGTCTTCATCTCGACAGCGGTGAAGCTGAGCGGCGTCGCTTTCACTTCGATCATCATCGGTTTCCTGCCGGTCGCCGTCACCATCATCGGCAGCCGTGATCATGGCGCAGTGTCGCTGAAGCGGCTCTGGCCATCGCTCGCCTTCGGCGCAATCGGCATTGTCGGTATTTCCTGGCAATCGCTGACGGAAAACGATGCGGGGCTGGATGTCTCGCGTCTCATCGGGCTCGCCTCTGCGCTCGGTGCACTGGCCTCCTGGACGGCGTTCGCGGTCGGCAATGCCCGCTGGCTTTCCCGACTTCACGATGTCAGCGCCGATGACTGGAATATGATGACGGGTGTCGTGACCGGTGGGCTTGCCCTGCTGCTCGCCATTCCGGCCTTCGGCTTTGGCGGAGAAAGCCATAGTTCAGGTGACTGGCTGCATTTCGCCGCCATCGCCGCCGGGCTCGGTTTCACCGCCTCCATTCTCGGCAATGCATTCTGGAACCGCATGAGCCGCATGCTGCCGCTCACCATGGTTGGGCAGATGATCCTGTTCGAGACGCTGTTTGCGCTGCTTTATGGTTTTCTTTGGGAAGGGCACGGGCCGACCTTTGTAGAGATCGTCGCAATCTGCTCGGTGGTGCTGAGCGTCGTCTTGTGTATGAGGGCGCACCGGCCCGAGAAAGTTGTTGTGTAAGTGGGATGAAGGCCGGGAACAGGCGGTTGACCTATTTCACAAGCCGCACCCTCCCACTCACGTCATCCTCGGGCCTGTCCCGAGGATCCAATCACGTTCGTACAATCGATAGATCGCAGATGCTCGGGATAAGCACGAGCACGACGGTGGAGAGAGCATATCGCCCGATCCAGCACTATGTTGCCGAACCCTTGTCCTTACTCAGCAGCAGCCAGCAGCTTCTTCTCGCGGGCCGCACGCAGGCGCTCAAAATCGTCGCCGGCATGGTGGGAAGAACGCGTCAGCGGGCTGGAAGAGACCATCAGGAAGCCCTTGGCATAGGCCACAGTCTCGTAGGACTTGAATTCTTCCGGTGTGACGAAGGCCTCAACCTTGTGGTGTTTGCGGGTCGGCTGCAGATATTGGCCGATGGTCAGGAAATCCACGTCGGCGCTGCGCAGATCGTCCATCAGCTGCAGCACTTCGTTGCGCTCTTCACCCAAGCCGACCATGATGCCGGACTTGGTGAACATGGTGGGGTCCAGTTCCTTGACACGCTGCAAGAGACGCACGGAATGGAAATAACGCGCGCCCGGACGAACCGTGAGGTAATTGCCCGGAACAGTTTCCATGTTGTGGTTGAAGACATCAGGCTTGGCGGCGACGACGCGCTCCAGCGCGCCGGGCTTCTTCAGGAAGTCGGGGGTGAGGATTTCGATGGTCGTCGTCGGAGACGCGGCACGGATCGCCCAGATGACCTTCTCGAAATGTTCAGCACCGCCGTCGGCGAGATCGTCACGGTCAACCGAGGTGATAACGACATGTGAAAGGCCCATCTGCTTGACGGCCTTGGCGACGTTTTCGGGCTCGTCCATGTCAAGCGCATTGGGCTTGCCGGTCGCGACGTTACAGAAGGCGCAGGCACGGGTGCAGATTTCACCCATGATCATGAAGGTCGCGTGTTTCTTTTCCCAGCACTCGCCGATATTCGGACAGCCGGCTTCCTCGCACACCGTTACCAGCTTGTGGCTGCGCACCAGTTCGCGCGTCTCGTGATAACCCTTGGAAGTCGGCGCCTTGACGCGGATCCATTCCGGCTTGCGCATGACCTCGGTATCGGGCCGATGCGCCTTTTCCGGGTGGCGGATGCGCTTTTCGTCGGACGACGTCCTGTCGAGAATAGTGACCATTAAAAACCTGCTTCCATCGCCTGTAGCGATCTAAACACCTGTTGGCCGGATGCTTTAGAACAATTCCAGAAAAAGCGTAAGCCCCTTCCGGTCATGCGGCCCGTTAGCGCCGCACCAGCTTTGCCACAAACAGCAACAGGCTGGCGCCGAGGAAAGACGTGACGAAATAACCGAGCCTGCTGTCCTGCACAAAGACATCGAGGGTGCGAAGGACGGCGACGGCGACAACCGAACCGACAATGCCCAGAATGATGTTCATGAAGATGCCGAAGCGCATATCCATGAGTTTACCCGCAAGCCAGCCGGCGAGACCGCCGATGATGATTGCCGCAATCCAGCCTACACTTTCCATTCCCACGCTCCCTGAAAGAACAGTTCCCTTGAGGAACCGGCGTTGAGACATATGGGACACCCGGCAAGGTTAGACAATGCCGGGCATCACGGGACACTTATGCGTTCAGCACACGTCCGTAAGCGTCGAGCACGCTTTCCTTCATTGATTCCGAAATGGTCGGATGCGGGAAGATCGTGTGCATCAAATCTTCTTCCGTCGTCTCGAGGTTCATGGCAACGACGAAGCCCTGAATGAGTTCGGTCACTTCCGCACCGACCATATGGGCACCGAGCAGTTCGCCGGTCTTCTTGTCGAAGATGGTCTTGACCATGCCCTGGTCTTCACCGAGCGCAACCGCCTTGCCGTTCGCCGCAAAGGAGAAACGGCCGACGCGGATGTCGCGGCCCTGTTCCTTGGCCTTGGCTTCGGTCAAACCAACCGAGGCGACCTGCGGGTTGCAATAGGTGCAGCCGGGGATCTTGAGCTTGTCCATCGGATGGACATTCGGCAGACCAGCGATCTTTTCAACGCAGATGACGGCCTCGTGCTCGGCCTTATGGGCGAGCAGCGGCGGGCCGGCGACATCGCCGATGGCGTAAATACCAGGCACGTTGGTTTTGCCGTAACCGTCAATGATGATGAAACCGCGATCGGTCTTCACGCCGGCGGCCTCAAGGCCGATGCCTTCGACATTCGCCACGACGCCGACAGCCGAAATCATCCGGTCAGCGATGATCTTCTCGGACGAACCGTCCTTCTTCTCCAACGTCGCGGTAACGGAATTCGCGGCCTTCTCGACCTTGGAAACCTTGGTCTCCAGATGAATCTTGATACCCTGCTTTTCCAGCTGCTTCTTGGCAAAGGCAGAGATTTCCGCATCTTCGACCGGCATGACCTGGCTCATGATCTCGACGACGGTAACATCGACGCCCATGGTGCGGTAGAAGCTGGCGAATTCGATGCCGATGGCGCCCGAACCCATGACGAGCAGCGACTTCGGCAGCTCTTCCGGCTTCATCGCCTCGAAATAGGTCCAGATCAGCTTGCCGTCCGGCTCGATGCCCGGAAGCGCGCGCGGGCGGGCGCCTGTTGCGACGATGATGTGCTTGGCGGTGTAAGTGCCCTCGCCCAGCGTGTTCTTCGGAACCGGACCCTGCGGCTGAACCACCGGCTTGGTGGACTTGCCGACAACGATTTCGCCGGGCTTGGTGATTTTCGCTTCACCCCAGATGATATCGACCTTGTTCTTCTTGAACAGGAAACCGACGCCGTTGTTCATGCGCGCAGCAATGCCGCGCGAGCGCGCCACGATTGCCTTCACGTCAGGCTTGATCGAACCTTCCAGCGTCAGGCCGTAATCCTTGGCGTGGGTGGCGGTGTGCATGACATCGGCGGTGCGCAGCAGGGCCTTGGTAGGAATGCAGCCCCAGTTGGAGCAGATGCCCGCCAGATGTTCGCGCTCGACGACGGCAACCTTCATGCCGAGCTGGGCTGCGCGGATCGCGGCAATATAACCGCCCGGTCCCGAACCGATGATGATGACGTCATAAGATTGAGCCATTGGAAATCCTGCCTTGTCTTGTTCGGATGATGGTAAACCGTCCCGAAACGAGAATGAGTGTCAAAGTCCGAGCATCATGCGGACGACGGGCTCCAGCCCGCGGCCGATGGCCCGTGTGTTTTCAGCATCGAGATGAACGCCGTCCACCGGCGTCGTGCGGGCAACCGACCCGGCATCGAAAAAGCCGCAATCGAGTTCATCGGCAAGGTCCCTGTAGACGGAAGCCAGCATCGCCGATTCGTCGATAGCATCACGAAAGATCGCGCCCATGAACGGATTGGCCGTTTCGCATAGTTGCGGCGGCGCGACGATCAGAACGTCAGGTGCTTCCCAGTCCGACACCTGCCAGACGTGGTTGCGCGTGAGTTTCACCAGCCGCTCGACACCCTTCATGGCGACAATGGCCGAACCATGGATCGCCGGCTTCATGTCGTTGGTGCCGAGCATGATGATAACCATATCCAGCGGCGCGTGGCTATGCAGCAGCGTCGGCAAAAGCCTTGCGCCATTGCGGTCGCAATCGCCGGTGTGGTCGTCATAAGCGGTGGTGCGACCGCCCAGACCCTCGTGGATCACATGCACGTCGGAACCGAGCGCCTTCTGCAAGACGCTCGGCCAAAGATCGTCATGGCTGTGCCGGCCACCCGTTTCCGCATTTGATCCCCATGTGAGAGAATCGCCAAAGCAGAGGACCGACTTCACCATATTATTCTCCGATCAAACCAGCATGCCCATCGGGTTTTCGATGTAGCGCTTGAACGCGCCGATCAGTTCGGCTCCGAGCGCGCCATCGACGCAGCGATGGTCGGTGGAAAGCGTGACCGTCATGACGTTGGCGATCTTGATCTCGCCGTTCTTCACGACGGCACGCTGTTCGCCCGCACCGACAGCCAGAATGGTGGCGTGCGGCGGGTTGATGACGGCGGAGAAGCTTTTCACGCCCATCATGCCCATGTTGGACACGGCAGTCGTACCGCCCTGATATTCCTCGGGCTTCAGCTTGCGCTCTTTCGCGCGCTTGCCGTAGTCCTTCATCTCGTTGGAGATGGTGGAGAGCGACTTTTCTTCCGCTTTGCGGATGATCGGCGTGATCAGGCCACCCGGAATGGAAACGGCAACGCCGACATCCGCGTGCTTGTGCTTGACCATGGCGCTTTCCGTCCAGGAGACGTTGGCGTCAGGAACGTCACGCAGCGCCAGCGCCAGCGCCTTGATGACCATGTCGTTGACCGACAGCTTGTAGACCGGCTTGCCGTCCTTTTCGGGAGCAGCGGCGTTGAGCTGGGCGCGCAGCGCCAGAAGCGTATCCAGTTCGCAATCCACGGAAACGTAGAAATGCGGAACCGTCTGCTTGGATTCGACCAGACGCTTGGCGATGACCTTGCGCATGCCGTCATGCGGCACAAGCTCGTAGGAGCCCTGTTCGAACAGCTTGAGAACGGCTTCGTCGGACTGGCCCTTGGCGAGTGCCGGGGCCGGTGCGCCTGCGGATGCAGCAGCGGCGGGAGCAGCCTTTGCACCGCCGGAAGCGGCAGCCTTTTCCACATCGGTCTTGACGATACGGCCATGCGGGCCGGAACCGGAGACGGCCGAAAGGTCGAGACCGGCTTCCTTGGCAAGACGGCGGGCAAGTGGCGATGCGAAAATGCGCTCGCCGGACTTGGCAACCGGGGCCGGTGTGG
Organism: Agrobacterium fabrum str. C58; assembly: GCF_000092025.1. Taxonomy (NCBI): domain Bacteria; kingdom Pseudomonadati; phylum Pseudomonadota; class Alphaproteobacteria; order Hyphomicrobiales; family Rhizobiaceae; genus Agrobacterium; species Agrobacterium fabrum. Next base: position 1,426,824 of record NC_003062.2, on the reverse strand, counting down.
AAGATGCGGCCGCCTGATCGGCTACCGGCTTTTCAGCCTTGACTGGAGCAGCTTCTTCCTTCGGCGCTTCAGCCTTTGCGGCTTCCGGCTTGGGAGCTTCCGCCTTGGCAGGAACGGCATCGCCGCCCTTCGCCGCCTCGGCCACATCTTCTCCTTCTGCTGCGAGGATCGCGATCAGGGCGTTGACCTTGACGGCTTCGGTGCCGGCCGGAACAACCAGCTTGGCGACGGTGCCTTCATCGACGGCTTCCACTTCCATGGTCGCCTTGTCGGTCTCGATCTCGGCGATCACGTCACCGGGGGCGACCTTGTCGCCTTCCTTGACCAGCCACTTGGTCAGATTGCCCTCTTCCATCGTCGGGGAAAGGGCAGGCATGGTAATGTTGATAGGCATGACTAGTCCCCCCAAACGAGATTATATTGTTCCAGCTCTTCAGGATGCTCCGCCAGCCGATCCAGCTGCGATGGCGAGACTTCGATATATCCGGCGACATCGTTCAGCCATTCGCTCACGGCGCCGATGACGCCGATATACTCGCGCGGGACACCGGCAATCACATCGCCTTCACCGTCATTGATAACAGCCCAAAAGACAACGCGCTCGAACTGAGGAGCCGCCTTGGAACCTAGAACACGATACCAATTTTCAGTTGCGGGGAGGATTTGTTTTATTTTACTCAAATTCACCTCCCCTTACTTGTAGCAGACGGTTTTGACAGCCTGAACGACTTCGTCAACATTCGGCAGAGCCAACTTTTCGAGGTTTGCCGCGTAAGGCATCGGAACGTCCTTGCCGGCAATCGTGAGGATCGGCGCATCGAGATAGTCGAAGGCGGCGCGCATGACCTGGTTGGCGATGAAGTCACCGACCGATGACTGCGGGAAACCTTCCTCGACGGTCACCAGACGGCCGGTCTTCTTGACCGATTCGATGACGGTGGGCAGGTCCATCGGACGGATGGTGCGCAGATCGATCAGTTCGACGTCGATGCCGAGCTTCTCGAGTTCCGCAACCGCCTTGATCGCATAGGTCATGCCGATACCGAAGGAAACGATGGTCGCATCCTTGCCCTTGCGGTGAATGCGCGCCTTGCCGATCGGCAGCACGAAATCATCGAGCTTCGGCACTTCGAAGCTCTGGCCATAGAGAATTTCATTCTCAAGGAAGATGACGGGGTTCGGATCGCGGATAGCCGCCTTCAAGAGACCCTTCGCGTCGGCTGCCGTGTAAGGCATGACCACCTTGAGGCCCGGAATATGGCTGTACCATGCGGCGTAACATTGCGAATGCTGCGCGCCAACGCGGGCAGCAGCACCCGAGGGACCACGGAACACCATCGGTGCACCCATCTGGCCACCCGACATGTAAAGCGTCTTTGCCGCCGAGTTGACGATCTGGTCAATCGCCTGCATGGCGAAATTGAAGGTCATGAATTCGACGATGGGCTTGAGGCCCGTCATCGCAGCGCCGACGCCGATACCGGCAAAACCGTGCTCGGTGATCGGGGTATCGATGACGCGGCGCTCGCCGAACTCCTGCAACAGGCCTTGGGTGATCTTGTAGGCGCCCTGATATTCGGCGACTTCTTCACCCATGACGAAGACTTTTTCGTCGGCGCGCATTTCTTCGGCCATGGCGTCACGCAGCGCTTCACGCACCGTCGTCATCACCATTTCCGTGCCTTCAGGAATATCGGGATCGGCAGCAACTTCGATCTTGGGTGCTGCCGGAACCTTAGCGGCTTCCTTGGCAGCGCTCGGCTCTTCGGCCGCTTCGCGGGTCTTGCCGCCGGCGGCGTCCGAACCGGAATTTGCAGCTTCTGCCTTCGGTTCTTCCTTCTTGGCAGAGGAAGAGATGTCGTCGGCGCTTTCGCCTTCCTGGATCAGAACGGCGATCGGCGTATTGACCTTGACGCCTTCGGTGCCGGCGTCGATCAGCAGCTTGCCGATCACGCCCTCGTCCACGGCTTCCACTTCCATGGTCGCCTTGTCGGTCTCGATCTCGGCAATCACGTCGCCGGAGGTGACCTTGTCGCCTTCCTTTTTAAGCCATTTGGAAAGCGTGCCTTCCTCCATGGTCGGGGAAAGGGCGGGCATAAGAATTTCTACAGGCATGGGTTTCCCTTTCCCGATCAGAGCAGAATGTCGGTGTAGAGCTCGGATACATCCGGCTCGGGGTCGTTCTGGGCGAAGTCGGCGCTGTCGGCGACGATATCACGGACATCCTTGTCGATGGCCTTCAATTCGTCTTCGCTTGCCCAACCATGGTCCAGAAGCCGTGCCTTGACCTGTTCGATCGGGTCATGTTCGGAGCGCATCTTCTGCACTTCATCCTTGGAGCGGTATTTCGCCGGGTCCGACATGGAGTGGCCACGGTAACGGTAGGTCAGCATTTCCAGAATGATCGGGCCCTTGCCGGAACGGCAATGCTCCAGCGCCTGGTCAGCGGCAGCCTTCACGGCGCGCACATCCATGCCATCCACCTGAACGCCGGGGATGCCGAAGGACTGGCCGCGCAGCGAGTAGTTCGACTGGGCGGTGGCGCGGGCGGTCGAGGTGCCCATGGCGTAACGGTTATTCTCGACGATATAGATGATCGGCAACTTCCAGAGAGCAGCCATGTTGAAGCTCTCGTAGACCTGGCCCTGGTTGGCGGCGCCGTCACCAAAATAGGTCACGGAGACATTGTCATTGCCGCGATAGCGGTTGGCGAAGGCGAGACCGGTTCCAAGCGAAACCTGCGCACCAACGATGCCGTGGCCGCCGTAAAAATGCTTCTCCTTGGAGAACATGTGCATGGAGCCGCCCTTGCCTTTCGACAGGCCGCCCTTGCGACCGGTCAACTCGGCCATGACGCCACGCGCGCTCATGCCCAAAGCAAGCATGTGGCCATGGTCACGGTAAGCGGTGATGACCTGATCGCCTTCCTTCTGTGACATCTGCATGCCGACAACAACGGCTTCCTGGCCGATGTAGAGGTGACAGAAACCACCTATAAAGCCCATACCGTAAAGCTGGCCTGCCTTTTCCTCGAAACGGCGGATCAAAAGCATTTCACGATAGGCGTGAAGCTCTTCGTCCTTCGAAAAGTCCGGGCTGTTCTTACCGGTGAATTCGGTTGCAGCCTTTGCCGTTGTCTTGCGGCCGGATACGGTCGCTGGTTTTCGCGGCGCCATTCATCCCTCCCTGAGTTGCCGTTTGAATGGATAGATTGGCGCGTACCATATGCAAGAAAATGCCATGCAGCAATGCTTTAAACGCATGGCACATATTCACGCTAAGATGCTGTGAATAAATAAAAAATGTTAAATTAACTTGATTTAGGTTAATTAGAAATATGTGTTCATGATGACGATTTCGTCGGTGCGGGACATATTCAGCTGGTAACGGGAAATCTCGTCGATCATGTCGCGTTCAAGCGAACCGTCGCTCAGCAATTCCACCTGCCGCTCCAGCGCCACGCGCGCCTGCGTCAGCTTTGCAAGCTCAGCCGTTCTGGTCAAACGCTGCCGCTCCAACCGCTCCGTCGCCTGCAGGCCGAAGTCGCCATGGATGGAATGATACCCGAAATAGGAAAGAAAAGCGATCGTGATGGCCGGAACGATCAAACGGCCGAATCGTCTTTTTTTATGATGTCTGGTCCACATGCCGGAGAAAAGCCCTAAAACGCACAACGTGATTCTGAGACTAAGCCGGATTGTTTAACTATCCGTTGACCTTAAATTCCAATCGGCAGATCGGCATGAAAAAGCCCGCCGGAGGGCGGGCTTAGGGTGGCGATGGTACCGTCAAACTCTCCTTCGTCATGCTAGAGCCTGTCCCGAGCATCTGCAACGTATCGAAATTGAGGAGACGTTGGCAGATCCTCGGCACAAGGCCGAGGATGACGTCGAATGTGTTGCTGGGCCTGATACCAATCCCGTCACGGGCAGTAACGACCTCCCACAAAATCCTGGCGAATTACCCGCGCAGGATCGAACGGCCGGCGTAGGCAGCCTGCGGACCCAGCATTTCCTCAATGCGGATCAGCTGGTTGTACTTTGCGAGCCGGTCAGAACGGGCAAGCGAACCGGTCTTGATCTGACCGCAGTTGGTGGCGACAGCGAGATCGGCGATGGTAGAATCTTCCGTCTCGCCAGAGCGGTGCGACATGACGGCGGTGTAACCGGCCTTGTGTGCCGTTTCGACTGCATCCAGCGTCTCGGAAAGCGAACCGATCTGGTTAACCTTGACGAGAATGGAGTTGGCGACGCCCATCTTGATGCCGTCGCGAAGACGCGCGGAGTTGGTGACGAAGAGATCGTCGCCGACGAGCTGGCATTTGTTGCCGACGAGATCAGTCAGCGTCTTCCAGCCTTCCCAGTCATCTTCGGCCATGCCGTCTTCAACCGAGATGATCGGGTATTTATTGACAAGCTCGGCCAGATATTCGGCCATGGCGCCGGGCTCCAGCGTGCGGCCTTCACCTTCCAGAACGTACTTACCGTCCTTAAAGAACTCGGTCGATGCGCAGTCGAGGCCGACATACATGTCTTCGCCCGGACGGTAGCCAGCCTTTTCGATCGACTTCATGATGAAATCGAGGGCTGCCGGCGCGCTCTCGAGGCCCGGTGCAAAACCGCCCTCATCACCGACATTGGTGTTGTGGCCCTGTGCGGACAGTTCTTTTTTCAGCGTGTGGAACACTTCCGAACCCATACGCACGGCTTCGCGGATGTTTTCCGCGCCAACCGGCAGGATCATGAATTCCTGGAAGTCGATGGGGTTATCGGCATGCGCGCCGCCGTTGATGATGTTCATCATCGGAACCGGAAGCAGATGGGCGTTCGGACCGCCAACATAACGGTAAAGCGGCAGGCCGGAGGCTTCAGCCGCAGCCTTGGCGATGGCAAGCGAGACGCCGAGGATGGCGTTGGCGCCGAGGCGCGACTTGTTCGGCGTGCCGTCAAGCGCGATCATCATCTGATCGATCTGGATCTGGTTTTCAGCGTCGAAACCGCCGATGGCGTCGAAGATTTCGGTATTGACGGCTTCGACCGCCTTTTCCACGCCCTTGCCGAGATAACGCTTGCCGCCATCGCGCAGCTCAACCGCCTCATGCGCGCCAGTGGAGGCGCCGGACGGAACGGCCGCACGGCCCATGGAGCCGTCTTCGAGGTAAACATCGACTTCAACGGTCGGATTGCCGCGGCTGTCGAGAATTTCGCGCGCGATGATATCGGTAATGGCAGTCATGGTCTCTCCCTTGGGAATGGAACAGATATTTTCCGTCGCCTGTCTTAGACGATGACGAAGAAATTACAATGACGGCGGGCGGCAGAAACGGAGCGCCCGCCATTAAAATCGATTGGCACAAACCGAACGCACTGTGTCAGGCTTTGGTGATGGCGTCGAAGGCCAGAAGCTTTTCCAACAGTTTCGGCATGTCTTTCAGGTGGACCATGTTGGGGCCATCGGAAGGCGCATTGTCCGGGTCCTCGTGGGTCTCGATGAAGAGACCGGCTACGCCGACGGCCACCGCCGCCCGCGCCAAAGTCTCGACGAATTCGCGCTGGCCGCCGGTGGAACCGCCCTGCCCGCCCGGCTGCTGCACCGAATGGGTGGCGTCGAAAATGACGGGCGCACCGAGTGAAGCCATGATCGGTAGCGAACGCATGTCGGAGACGAGCGTATTGTAACCGAACGACGCGCCGCGTTCGCACAGCAGCACATTCGGGTTGCCGCTTTCATTCAGCTTGGCCAGCACGTTCTTCATGTCCCAGGGCGCCAGGAACTGGCCTTTTTTGACGTTGATGACGCGGCCGGTTTTGGCGGCGGCAACGAGAAGATCGGTCTGCCGGCTGAGGAAGGCCGGGATCTGCAGCACATCCACCACTTCGGACACGATGGCGCATTGTTCCTCGGTGTGAATATCGCTCAGAACCGGAAAGCCGAATTCCTTCTTGAGATCAGCGAAAATCTCCATCGCGCTGTCAAGACCGATGCCACGCTTGCCGGAAAGCGAGGTGCGGTTGGCCTTGTCGAAGGAGGATTTGTAAACGAGGCCGATGCCCAGACTATCGCACAGTTCCTTGAGCACGCCGGCAATCATGAAGGCATGGTCGCGGCTTTCCATCTGGCAGGGGCCGGCAATCAGCGAAAAACGCTCGGTATTGCAGAAGGAGACCTTGCTGGCACCATCGCCGGCGGTGACTTTGAGATTGTTCGTAACGCTCATCATATTTCCTCGAAGGCGAAGGCGACGCCCTGACCGGGTGCTGCGGGCACCACCAGCCGGCCGCCCGCTTCCATGCTGGAGACGCCATTAGCAGCAAGTACTGCCGCTGTCACGGCAAGATCGGTGACGGAGAAGACGATGCCTGCGCCGCGCAGCCCACCATCACCCCGATTTGAAGTATTCAGGTCAAGGTCGGCGACGGCCGGCTTTTCGGTCAATCTGATCCTGGCATTGCCGGTTGCGAAAACCATATCTCCGCCCGGGGACATCGCGGATTTACAGCCAAAGACCGTTTCGATCAGGCGAGCCGCCTTCGCATCTCCGCCGGAAAACAGGACGATTTCGAAGAGCCCTGTGACAGCGTTGGCATGCCGCTCCAGCTCAGTGCGGTCTCCCGGCAAGGCCTTCAGCCGCTGGCAGCCGAACAGGAAAAAATCCGCCGCCGCCCCGCTTGCCGCAAAAGCCAGCCGGAATGCCGCTTCGCTGCGGGAACCATCCGGCATCTGCACCGGCCGCGAAAACTCAAAAAGATCACCGGCGGACAGGCCCGCCGCGACGAACCGTTCGTGATCAACGAAAGCATCCCCACTCCTGGCAACGAGAGCCGAGAAACCTTCCGGACCACAGCTTTCGCGAAAGGCTCGGTCCCTGCCGGTGAATACGTCACCTCTGTTAGCGGACTCACCATATTTAGCCGGGTCATTAACTGCGAGAGGCTCCAGATAGGTGCCATCGGCAAGGAACACACAGGCATTCGCCGTGCCGAAGGGATGAACCGCCAAAGGCGCAACGGTGAAGCCGAGATTTGCAAGCCGCGCGGTGGCGATGTCGATCTGTGCAACCGGCAATACGAGATGATCTACGTGGTTAGGACTCAATGGAAAGGCCCTTCGTCAGGAGGAGGCATTGTCTGGCACCAGAAAAGCACGCGGAAAACTGCGAGGCAAACCGTTGGCCGGAGGAGACGTGTTATTTCGTGGCCGGGTATCGACTGCATAATTCTGTCTGATGGTACAATTGTTGACTTGTAAACAATCTATTTGTAGATTTTCTGAACAGATTGTCGGGTTTGATGGCGCCTCATGCGAACGATATGATGACGCCGGTCGCGCTCTTTTTGAGACATGCGGCAAATTTGGCGAAGCATGAAACGGAAACATCATGGACCACCTCCCCCGCAAGACGATGGACGTCAATATCGACCGGCTGGAGACAGCGCTTGGATTTCTCATCCGCCTGGCGCAGCTCAAGACCTACGATGATTTCTTCACCGCACTTGGTGAATCCGGCATGCGGCCGGGCGAATTCTCAGTGCTTTTCGTCATCATGCACAATCCCGGCATTCGCCAGACGGCGCTCGGCCAGCGGCTGATGATCAAGCGCGCCCATATGACCAAGCTGATCCGCGCCTTCGAAGACAGGAACCTCGTGACCCGCCGCGTTCCGGATGATGACCGCCGGGCCATCGAGCTGACATTGACGGCTGAAGGCGTGGCGCATGTGCGCAAGGAAAGCGAATGGTTCTTTTCGCATGAGGCAACGCTCGGCGCAGGCCTGACCAATGCCGAGCACGATCAGTTCATTGTCCTGCTGCATAAATTTCTAGGTATGAATTTGGGAGGAACAGGCCGTGAATATTGATGAACTTATTGCCATCGATGTGCATACCCATGCGGAGGAGCCCTGCTGTGGCCCGCGCGACGATGGTTACGATGAATTCCAGGCGGGCATGGCGAAATATTTCAAGAACCCCGCCGGCCACAAGGGCATGTTGCCGACCGTGCAGGAAACCGCCGCCTATTATCGTGAGCGCAAGATCGGCTGTGTGATCTTTCCGGTCGACGCGGAGCGGGAGACCGGTTTTCGACGTTACGAAAATGAAGAGGTGGCGAAGATCGCCGCCGAGAACAGCGATATCATGATCCCTTTCGCATCGATCGATCCCGCCAAGGGCAAGGCCGGCGCGCGCGAGGCACGACGGCTTGTGCGCGAATTCGGGGTAAAGGGTTTCAAATTCCATCCGACGATGCAGGGTTTTTACCCGAATGACCGGATGGCCTATCCGCTTTACGAAGCCATTGCCGAGGAAGGCGCGATTACGCTTTTTCACACCGGGCAGACCGGCGTTGGCGCTGGTCTTCGCGGCGGCATGGCAATGCGGCTCAAATTTTCGAACCCGATCCACCTCGATGATGTGGCGGTGGATTTTCCCGACATGCCGATCATCCTCGCACATCCTTCCTTCCCCTGGCAGGAAGAGGCGCTGTCAGTCGCCACCCACAAGCCGAATGTCTATATCGATATGTCCGGCTGGTCGCCTAAATATTTCCCGCCGATCCTGGTGCAATATGCCAATTCGCTCCTGAAACACAAAATGCTGTTCGGCTCGGATTGGCCGGCAATGACGCCGGAGCGCTGGCTCAACGACTTCGCCAATATTTCGATAAAGGACGAAGTTCGGCCGCTCATCCTCAAGGAAAATGCACGCAGGCTGCTAAAACTGTAGCCTCAGTCTGCAAAGCAGAGATTAAAGCCTCGGCGTCGAGCCGGGGCTTTTTTGAAAGAAACGGACCTTTGAGATTTGAGAGCGACGCGGCGCTCCTGCTTTTCACAATAGCAAAGGCCCACCGGTTCCGGCGGGCCTTGTTTTTTTTGATCGCTTCATATGGTGCCGCGCGAACGGGCGCGGGCAGACGGAGCCTTCTCAGGACGCCTTTTTGGTGCGCCAGCTGTCGGCGTAATTGTCGCGTGCTTCCGCGGCGTAAGGCGTTTCTGAAACGCGGACGCGGATTTCCTTCTGCTTGTGGCGCTCCGTCGAGGTCTTGGCGGAGCCGCCATCTGGCTCGCCCCAGACAAGCGTGAGAACGTCGCCGATCTGGATGTCATTGTCGACGATGCCGAGCGACAATATGCAGCGCTCATTATAGGAATAGCCGGTGAACATCGACATCCCCACATGTTTGCCGCCCTTCAGGATAAGGTCTGCGCCCGTCGAAGCGTAATTGGCCTGCGGGAAATCGATCCACTTGTAATGGTCTTCGCCAGGACGGAAGGCTGAGGCGATGACGTCAACGACATCCTCTGCATTCCATTCGAAGGTCACCTTCTTGCGATGCGTTTTGCCCTTCATGGCCTCGAGCGCCGACTTGCCAATGAAATCGTCCTTCTTCCAGCCAATATAGAAGTCATAACCGAGTTCGAACGGATTGACGTAATAGTCCTCGATATTCTCGGAAACGAAGCTTCCGCCGATCGCGCCCGTGGCCTCGTAGCTATCCGCGCCCAGCCAGTCGCGATAATCCTTCAGCATGCCGTCGCCGGTGTAAATGCCCGGCAGAGGCGACGGGATCCAGCCCGATTCGAGCGTGTTGGTGGAATAGGCCCGGCTGCCGCAGCGCACGAGATTGACGCCGGCCTGTTTGGCTGCCTCGAGGATGCAGGACAGGATGTAGCTCTTGTCCTCATACGGTCCCCATACTTCGAGACCGGGCGCGCCGGACATGCCGTGACGCAGCGCCTGTACTTTCTTCGAGCCGATATTGATCCAGTCGACATGGAAGAACTTGATATCCGGGATCGGCCCACCATTCATCTTCTCGAAGATCTTCGGGGCATCCGGTCCCTGGATCTGGTAGCGGTAGTGGGTGCGAAGCACACGCTCGCCTTCCGGCCGCGACGGAGACCGAGGATCATGCTTGATACGCACATTCCACTTGCCATAGGCAGCGCAGAACATCAGCCAGCTCGAGGTCGGAGCGCGGCCGACGAGGATGAACTTGTCCTGACGCTCGCGGAAAATGATGTGGTCACCAATGACGTGACCATCAGGAGTTACCGGAACGAAATGCTTGGCGCGGTTGAGATCGAAATTCGAAAAGGAGTTGATGCCGTGATAGGCAAGGAATTTCTCCGCATCGGGCCCTTCAACGATCAATTCGTCCATGTGGTGGGACTGGTCAAACAACACGGCACCCTCGCGCCATGCGGCCTGCTCGGAACGCCAGTTGCTGAACTCACCGGCGACAACCGGGTATACATACATTCCGATTTTTGAGTTGCGGAGCATTTCAACGGGGTTCGGATATTGCTTCAAAACCTCGGTCAGACTGGAATTTGCCATTGTCATCTCCTCCCTGGCAATCGCATCTATGTATACATGAAACGCTGTGCTTTGATAAATTGCAAGCGCAAAATTACCGCGTCAGGGAGGGTGTCGACAAAAATAAAGGCGGCGCCAAAAGGCGCCACCCCTGGATTTGCAGCGATTTCCGCCGCTTAGTCGCTGATGAGTGCGAGACCCGGAACCTGCGCAATCAGTTCAGGCGCTTCGCGGATCATGTATTCAAGATTGGTGCGTGCTGTGCGGGAATGCTCCCGCGCCACAGCCTCCGCGCGCGCGCCTTCCCGCGCCACGATTGCCGCGACTATCGCCTTGTGCTGCTCCTGTGCGCCTCGCAGCGAGCGGCGAAAGGCGCCAATATTCGCCTTGTCGGGCAGAAAGGCCGAAGGGGACGCAAAAGGCAGGGAGCTTGCGCGCTCGACCTCGCGGCGAATCATCTCACTGCCGCAGAGCGCCGCCAGTTGATGATGAAAAATCCGATTGAGCGCTGCGTAACCATCGAAATCGACGTCATCGACACGATCACCGAAGCACAGGTCCAATTGCTGGACAGTGGCATCGATCTCCTCCAGCGCCACTTTCGAGACACCGCGCTCAGCGGCAAGCCGCGCCGCCGTACCCTCCATGACGCCACGTACTTCAATGGCATCCACGACATCCGCAAAACCAAAGCGGCGCACAACAAATCCGCCGCCCGGCAGACGATTAAGCAAACCTTCTTCCGTGAGGCGTGACAGCGCTTCGCGCACCGGAGTTCGGGAAATATCCAGAAGCTCGGCGGTCGACACTTCGAAGAGCCGCATGCCGCCAGGCAATTCGCCACTCAGGATTTTTTCCCTGAGTTCGATCACCGCCCGGCCGCCATGTGTCGCAGCATCCACCTGCCTCATATCTCACCCCTTCCATCCACCGGAGCGCCGCCATCAACGACATCGAGCACGCTTATTCAAGCGACATGCCATGTATACATTAGCAACTCAAGCAACAGGACACAGAACTTCACCACCGACAGGACATGCCGCCTCCCTTTGAAATCGCACAGAAATCATAGGCTAAACCGACACCATCGCATCAACATGTATTCATTCAATCTAATTAAGATTAAATAATTCGTCAATATTCTTGGTTTTTCGCAAAATTTTGATTGAAGTAGCCGTTTCATGTATACATAATCAGGTCTCGCTAAGGGAGAAAGCGATGGGTTGGTCGAGTTTTTGGGATAATTCCGGTGCCGACGGAGATGTTGTCAGATCTAGCAACATCCTGGCTGGCTGGTCGATCGAGGTCATGCCGCGCACTGCGGCAAAGATCGATGATTTCAGAAATATTCTGCCTGATGGCACGCGGGTTTACATCGCCCACATAGACGGAACGCCGATAGCCGACATGGTATCCACCGCAAAGCGCTTGCATGACGAAGGCTTTCCCGTGATGCCGCATCTGCCGGCGCGTGGCATCAGCGGCAAAAACGAGCTGGAGGACTGGCTGAAGCGTTACCAGGGCGAGGCCGGCGTGACGCAGGCGCTGCTGCTGGGTGGCGGCCAGAAACAGCCCGCTGGCAGTTTTTCGAGCTCGATCGACATGATTGAGACGGGCCTCTTCGACAAGATGGGGTTTACCCACCTTCATCTGGCCGGCCATCCCGAGGGTAATCGCGACATAGACAGCGATGGCTCTTCAAGAGGTGTCGATCAGGCCTTGTTGTGGAAGCAGGATTTCGCCAGCCGCACCGACGCCCGGCTTGCCCTGACGACCCAATTCGCCTTCGAAGCGAAGGTGGTTATCGAATGGGCAAAACGCATCGGGAATATGGGTGTGACAATTCCTGTTCACGTCGGTATTGCTGGTCCGACAAAACTGCAGACATTGATCAAATTCGCAATCGCCTGCGGCGTTGGGCCGTCTCTGAAGGTGCTGCAGAAGCGCGCGCTTGATCTTTCGAGGCTCTTCGTTCCTTACGAGCCGACCGATTTCATCGCCGAACTTATCGACCACAAGGCGGCAAATCCCGATAGTCTCATCGAGCATGTCCATATTTTTCCGCTCGGCGGCATCAAGCCCTCTGCCGAGTGGATGAAGAAACATGCCTCCACCGGGACGCTGGCCAATGTCGCCTGAGAAAGCTTATTCTCAGGCGATATTGCGAGATGGCTTGAGGACAGTGCCGTCAGGCCGTCGTGTCCGGTGCTTTCAGCCGCGTAGCGCGTTTTTCAAGAAAGGCGCGCAGGCGTTCTTCGGCTTCGGGGCTGGCCGCCGTGAAGGAGGAAATGAAGGACTCGACGAACAGCCCGTCCTCCTTGGCCATATCCTGAATGCGGGGAAGCGCGTTGATAACGGCATAGTTGGACAAAGGTGCATTGGACGCTGCAATGGTGGCGAGCTCCTGCGCCTTCGCAAGCGCTTCGCCGCGCGGCACAGCATATTGCACAAGGTTCCAGCGTTCGGCTTCGGCGGACGAAGCGACCCGTCCAGTCAGCATCATGTCGCTCATGCGGGCGACCCCCAGCAGCCGCGCGATGCGGACGGATCCGCCTCCCCCAACGAAAATGCCGCGTTGGCCCTCGGGCAACGCAAAGAAGGCGCTTTCGTCGGCAACCCGCAGATGGGTCGAGGCGGCCAGCTCCAACCCACCGCCGACGACCGCGCCATGCAGGGCGGAAACCCACGGTATGGTGCCATGCTCGATCTGCGAGAACACGGCGTGCCAGCGGCGGGAGCCGCGCACGCCTTCGATCGGCGTCTTGTGGATATGTTCGCCAAGATCGAGACCGGCGCAGAAATGATCGCCATGACCGAAAATGACGGCGGCACGGGCTTCGTTTTCCGCCCGCGCGGCGGCGGCGGCAATAGCCTCAACGAAACGGTCACTGATGGCGTTGCGCTTTTGTGGCCTGTTGAGGCCAACAAGGGCGATGTCACCCCGCAATTCGTAAGAGACAAATTCTTCTGTCATTTTTTCGCTCATGGCGAGGTCTCCGATAATTTCGTCTCATATACAATCTATCTTCCGCATTTTGTTTACAAGGATATTATTTTCTTGTAATCATTTTTTTGACAAAAGATTATTCGTACGGTTCGCGTAAATGACGTCTGGGAGGAGGTCGTGACGATGAGTGTGAAACTTTGGTCGCCAGATGTCGCATGGGAGAAGCGGCCGAACGGCGAGATCATGATCTGGCGGAACGATCCGCTTGGCCCCTATCCGCAGAAATTGAATGAGCGTCTCCTTCACTGGTGTCGTTCGGCACCGGAGCGCACATGGATGGCCGACCGTCAGGGTCGCGAGCCATGGCGCCGGGTCAGCTACGCCGAGGCTCTCGACAAGATACGGCGTATCGGCCAGTTCCTTCTCGATCATGACCTTTCGGTCGAGAGGCCGCTGCTGGTGCTTTCTGAAAATTCCATCGAGCATGCGTTGATGGTGCTTGCGGCCCAGCATGTCGGTATCGCCTCGGCTGCCATCACGCCGGCCTATGCCACGTCGGCCGATCTCACCAAACTCGCCGACATCCGCGGGCAGATCACCCCGGGGATGGTTTTTGCCGAGGATGCGACGCCCTTTCGCCGGGCGCTCGGCGAGGTTTTCGACGACGGTACACCGCTGGTCGGCCTCCGCAACCTGCCGGAAGATCGTTCCAATACGTTTCATTTCGAAACCCTGCTTGAAACGGAGCCGACCGAAGCGGTTGATCGTGCTTTCGATGCGGTCGGGCCGGATACCGTCGCCAAATTCCTTTTCACGTCAGGCACGACTGGTTCGCCCAAAGCGGTCATCCAGACGCAACGCATGTTGTGCTCCAATCAGGAAATGATTGCCGATTGTTATGGCTACTTTCGCGAGGAGCCGCCGGTCGTCGTTGATTGGGCGCCATGGAACCACACGGCCGCGGGGAACAAGGTGTTCAACCTCGTCCTCTATAATGGCGGTACCTATTATATCGATCGCGGCAAGCCCAGCCCGGCGCAGATCGGCCAGACACTGGACAATCTCCGGGACATATCGCCCACCTGGTATTTCAACGTTCCCGCTGGCCACGAAATGCTGGTCCAGGCAATGCGCAAGGACGAGGCGCTGTGCCGCAGCTTTTTTCGCGACCTGAAGATGCTGATGTATGCCGGTGCCGGCATGGCGCAGCACACATGGGATGCGCTGACGGAGCTTTCCATGGCAACGGTCGGCCATGCGGTTCTCATGGGTGCCGGCCTCGGCTCGACGGAGACGGCACCCTTCTCGCTGTTCTGCACCGAACCGCAGGACAAGCCCGGCAATATCGGTATCCCGGCGCAGGGCGTGACGATGAAACTCGTGCCCTTCGATGGCCGGTACGAATTACGGCTGAAAGGCCCGAACATCACGCCCGGTTACTGGCGTAATGGCGAATTGACGGCGGCAGCCTTCGACGAGGAAGGGTTCTATCGAATCGGCGATACCGTCAAATTTGCCGTCGCGGACGATCCGCGCCGCGGCTTTTATTTCGATGGCCGCATGGCGGAAAACTTCAAGCTGCAGACCGGCACCTGGGTGGCCGTCGGGCCTTTGCGCGCGCAATTAGTCAACATGTTCGCCGGGCTGATCCGTGATGCCGTCATAACGGGCGAAAACCGGGCCGAACTGGGCGCTCTCGTCGTGCCATTCATACCGGCGCTACGTGAGCTTGTTCGCGGTTCGCAACATCTCTCCGATGCGGAGATCATCCGGCACCCGAGTGTCAGGGCGCAGATTGTCGCGAAGCTTTCGGCGCATCAAAAACAGGCGAGCGGTTCCGCAAGCCGCGTCATGCGCATTCTCGTGATGGAAGACGCGCTGCGCTTCGAGAAAGGCGAGGTTACGGACAAGGGATCGATCAACCAGCGCGCCGTGCTTCTGCATCGCAAGGAGCTCGTAGAGTCACTTTACGGCGACACGCCGCAGGTCATCACCGTTGGCAGAGAGGTAGCAGCATGAATATCGAAGGCGCAGGCGCACTCGTCACGGGTGCGGCATCCGGCCTCGGGGCGGCCGTGGCGCGAATGCTCGCGGCTCGCGGCGCGGCGGTCACCATTTTTGACCGTAACGGCGAAGCCGGCAAAAAGCTGGCGGCGGAGATCGGCGGTAAGGCCGTTCAAGGCGATGTGACAAGCGACGCCGATGCGCAGGCGGCAATAAAGGTAGCCGCTTCCGCCAAAGGCGGCCTTCGTATTCTCGTCAATTGCGCGGGCATCGGCACCGCGGGTCGAATTCTCGGTCGCGAAGGGCCGCAACCGCTTGGCGATTTCGAACAGGTCATCCGCGTCAACCTGATCGGCACCTTCAACATGATGCGGCTTGCGGCCGCTCACATGGCTGAGAGGGAACAGGATGAAGGCCAAGACAGTCGCCAAGACAATGGTGTGATCGTCAACACGGCGTCGGTTGCCGCTTTCGAGGGCCAGATCGGGCAAGCGGCCTATGCCGCGTCGAAAGGCGGCATCGTTTCACTCGCCCTGCCCGCAGCACGCGAACTTGCCCGCTTCCGCATTCGGGTGAACACCGTGGCGCCCGGCATTTTCCTGACCCCCCTGCTTCAGGGATTGCCGCAGGAGGTTCAGGAGAGCCTTGCGGGCCAGATACCCCACCCTTCCCGGCTCGGCGATCCAGCCGAATTCGCCGATACGGTGCGCTTTCTCATCGAGAACGATTACATGAACGGTGAAGTCATCCGGCTGGATGGCGCGATCCGCATGCAGCCGCGGTGATGTGATGAGTTTTTCAACCCAGGCGGCCCGCACGATGGAGCTTCTGAAGGCAACGTCCGGCTGGCGTCGCATCCAGTCTCTCCGTGGCGATTGCGATGATGCCCTGGTAGTGGCCATCCTCAACGAAGCGGCGCGTTTTGCCGAAACCGTGCTTGAACCGCTCAATACACCCGCCGATCGTGAAGGCTGCACCGTGGTCGATGGCCGCGTTCGCGTTCCCACCGGTTTTGCCGATGCTTTTCGGCGGCATGCGGGCGATGGCTGGCTGGCCATGGATGTGCCGGAACGCTTCGGCGGTCAGGCTCTGCCGCTGGTGTTACAGGCCGCCTGCGCTCCACTTTTCGAACGGGGCTGCGTGGCGCTGATGATGGCGTCAGGCTCGACCCGCGCCGCCTGTCACCTTCTTGCCGAGACCGCGGAAGGAGCCGTTGCGGACGAATGGGTGCCGCGCCTTGCGGCGGGGGAATGGGCTGCCACCATCTGCATTTCCGAGCCTGATGCCGGTTCCGACCTCGCCCGTCTGCGCAGTCGCGCCGTCTTCAGGGAAGGCGCATGGCGCATCGAGGGTCGGAAAATCTGGATATCCTTCGGCGACCATGACATGGCGATGCGTATCGGCCATTGTCTTCTCGCCCGCACCGGCGAAGAAACCGGGACGCGCGGCCTCAGCCTTTTC
The DNA here is from genome assembly GCF_000092025.1 of Agrobacterium fabrum str. C58. Lineage (NCBI taxonomy): Bacteria > Pseudomonadati > Pseudomonadota > Alphaproteobacteria > Hyphomicrobiales > Rhizobiaceae > Agrobacterium > Agrobacterium fabrum. Next base: position 1,410,096 of record NC_003062.2, on the reverse strand, counting down.
CTTGTGCCGGATGAGATCGATGGCGAACGCAACGGCGTCACCGTCGAGCGGATCGAGGAAAAAATGGGGCTGCACGGCTCGCCCACCTGCGCGCTGCGTTTCGACGGTGCCCGCGGCCTCTTACTGGGTGAGGAAGGGCGCGGGCTGGCGCAGCTTTTCGCCATGATCGAATTGATGCGGTTGCAGACCGGCTGTCAGGGGCTGGGACTGGCCTCGGCCGCCATCGATATTGCCGAAACCTATGCGCAGGAGCGCCAACAAGGCGGCGATCCGGCAAAACCCGCCGTCGCCATCGCACACCACCCCGATATTCGCCGCCAGCTTCAGGAAGCCCGCCTGCGCACGGAAACATTGCGGGCAGCAACACTGGAACTCGCAACAGTCATGGATCTTGCCCGCATGGAGCCGAAGGAAGAGCTGCGCGGCGATTTGCAGGCGCTCTCGCGCTGGCTGCTGCCGCTTGTCAAGAATTTCGGTGCGGATGCCGGCTTCACCGTCTCCAATCAGGCCATCCAGATACTTGGCGGTGCGGGTTACACCCGGGAATGGCCGCTTGAGCAATATCTGCGCGATGCCCGGGTGATGACGATCTATGAAGGCACCACCGGCATGCAGGCGATCGACCTTCTGACAAGGCGGCTGTGGCGGGAAGGCGGAAAGGGTCTCGACGTTTTTCTGAAACGCGCCCGCAGCGAACTCGCTGATTACCGGTCCGACAAAACCAAAGCGGCAGCATCCGTGCTGGATGCTTTCGAGGCCGAGAGCCGACGCATGGCGGCGCTGGAAAACGAGCCGGAAACCGGCCTCTGGCAGGCCAACAACTATCTGAACGCCGCCTGGGAGGCATTCGCCGCATGGATGACCGTGCGGGTCGAAGGCGTCGCGGATGCGCAGGCACGGCGGACGGGAAAAGCGGCCTGACGTCACGAAAAGAATGAGACGCATTTTTCAGGGCTGTCACCGACGCCCGATCATTGGGAGGGAAGACAATGAATAAACGCATCAACACATGGATGGCAACTGCCGTCGCCTTGACGATCACAGCAGGCTCCGCCTTTGCCGATGTGACCATCGGCGTGACCATACCAACCACTGGGCCGGGTGCTGCGCTCGGCATTCCGCTCAAGCAATCGATCGAATTCTGGCCGGCCGATATTGATGGCGAAAAGCTGAAGGTCATCCTGCTCGACGATGCCGGCGATCCGTCCGTCGCAACCACCAATGCCCGGCGTTTTGCCAGTGACGACAAGGTCGATGTTATCGTCGGTTCGGCGCTGACGCCGGCAGCCATTGCCGTCGCCGGCGTTGCCAATGAGACGGAAGTTCCGCATTTCGCGCTGTCGCCGATCCCGCCGACGGCAACGAAGAAATGGAACTTCGTCATGCCGCAATTTTCCACGGTTCTGGTGAAGAGCATGTTTGCGCGCATGCAGAAGGACGGCGTCAAACGTGTCGCCTTTATCGGTTTTGCCGATTCCTACGGCCAACAATGGGTCGATGCGCTGAAGGCTACCGGCAAGGACTACGGCCTCGAACTGGTCGCGGAGGAGCGTTATGCGCGCGCCGACACGTCCGTTTCGGGTCAGGTGCTGAAGTCGCTTGCCGCACGTCCGGACGCCATCTTCATCGGCGCTTCCGGCACGGGCGCCGCCCTGCCCCAGATCGGGGTGCGCGAGCGCGGTTTCAAGGGCAAGGTCTATGTCGTTTCCGGCGCCGTAACATTCGATTTCCTGCGCATTGCCGGCAAGGCCGTCGACAATACCGTGTTTGCGTCCGGTCCGGTCATGGTCGCGGAAGATCAGCCGGACAGCGCGCCGACCAAACAGGAAGGCCTCGCTTATCTCAAGGCTTTCGAAGGCAAGTTCGGCCCCAACACCCGCACCCAGTTCGGCTCGCATGTCTGGGACGTCATGGTGATCCTCAAGAAGGCCGTTCCGGTGGCGTTGAAAAAGGCAAAGCCCGGCACTGCCGAATTCCGCGCCGCCCTTCGCGACGCCATTGAGACCAGCGGTCCGTATAACGCCACCCACGGCGTCTACGAATTCACCGCCGACAATCATTACGGGCTCGACCAGCGCGGGGTCGTGTTGCTGACAGCGGCCGACGGCAAATTCGTGTTGCTGCCGGACAATAAATAAAGCTCCCCATTCAAGACGGGCCGGGAGCCTGCTCCCGGCTCGAACGCGCAGCCGCAGACCCGGCGAGCCCGATGGCAGTTCGCCGGTCATCGAAAATGCCCATCGCGCATCACGCAAGGCCAAACCAAAGGGTGTATTTTGGACGCGACAATTGCCACTTTCCTGATCCAGGACGGCGTCACCAACGGCGCGATTTATGCGCTGCTGGGCCTTGCCATCGTTCTGGTTTTCTCGGTCACGCGGGTGATCTTCATTCCGCAGGGTGAGTTCGTCGCCCATGGCGCTTTGACCCTGGCGCTGCTGGATGCCGGCCGTGTGCCGGGCACGCTGAACCTGCTGCTGTGCATGGGCGTCGTCGCTCTTGTGCTGGATCTGTGGGCAATGCGGCGGGACATGCGCCTTCCGCGACTGTTGCAGGCGCTTGCCGTCAACCTTGCCCTGCCCGGCGCGATTTACGGGCTCGTCGCAATTCTGGCGCCCATGCAGCTCCCCTCGTTCCTGCGTGCCATGATTACCATCGCGATCATCGCGCCCATGGGATATTACGTCTATCGCATCGCCTACCGGCCGCTTTCCGATGCTTCCGTTCTCGTTCTGCTGATTGCCTCCGTCGGTGTGCATCTGGCGTTGATGGGCCTCGGGCTCGCTTTCTTCGGTCCGGAAGGCCTGCGCGCGGCGGCGCTCAGTGATGGTGGTTTCACGCTGGGGCCAATGCTCGTTACTGCCCAGAGCATTTTCATCTATCTCGCGACCATCCTCGTCATGATCGGTCTTTACCTGTTTTTCGAAAAGACACTGCTCGGCAAGGCGCTGAAAGCAACGGCGATCAACCGGCTCGGCGCCCGTCTCGTCGGTGTTCGAACGGAACTCACCGGCGTCACCGCCTTTGTGCTGGCCGCAGCCATAGCCGCGATTTCGGGCGTATTGATCGGGCCAATCACGACCATCTTCTACGATACGGGCTTCCTCATTGGTCTCAAGGGTTTTGTCGCTGCCATTCTCGGCGGCATGGCGAGCTTTCCCGTCACGGCGGTTGCGGCGGTGGGCGTTGGACTCATCGAGGCTTTCGCCTCCTTTTTTGCTAGCGACTTCAAGGAGATCATCGTGTTCGGCCTCATCGTGCCCGTTTTGATCTGGCTTTCCTTCGGCGCAAGCCATCATGAGGAAGAGTGACATGACCTTAGGTAAACATCTTTATCCCGCGGTAGCTGCGCTTTTTCTCGTCGCCATCTTTCCGCTTCTGCCTGTTCCGCCCTTCTGGGTGACGCTCGCCAACAATATCGGCCTTGCTTCGCTTGTGGCCATCGGGCTCGTGCTGTTGACCGGCGTCGGCGGCATGACCTCTTTCGGTCAGGCAGCATTCTGTGGTTTCGGCGCCTATACGACGGCGGTTCTGACCTCTGCCTACGGTTTCTCGCCCTGGCTGACCTTGCCGCTGTCCCTCCTCGTCGGCGCGGTTGTCGCTTTGCCGCTGGGCTTGATGACGGTTCGGCTATCTGGCCACTACCTGCCGCTTGGCACCATCGCCTGGGGTCTTGCGATTTATTACCTGTTCGGCCGCATCGAACTTCTCGGCCGTTATGACGGAATTTCAGGCATACCGCCGCTATCGCTTGGCGGCGAAGCGCTGATGAGCAGCAGTTCGATCTATTACATCATCTGGATCTTCGTCATCGCGGTGGCGATCGGCGCACAGAACCTGCTCGACAGTCGCGTCGGGCGCGGCATTCGCGCTCTACGCGGCGGTTCGCAGGCGGCGGAGGCCTTCGGTGTCAATATCGAGCGCGCCAAGCTTACCGTCTTCGTGTTTGCGGCCGTGGTGGCCGCGCTTTCCGGCTGGCTTTACGCCCATATGCAGCGATCGATCAACCCGACCCCCTTCGGCCTCGACATGGGCATCACCTATATGCTGATGGCCGTGGTGGGCGGCTCCGGCCGTGTTGTCGGGGCGATCTTCGGCGCAAGTGTCGTGCTGGTGTTGAAGGAGGTGCTGCAACGGGTACTGCCCGGCCTCCTCGGCACATCGGTCAATTTCGAAATGATCGTATTCGGTGTGCTGCTCGTCCTTATCCTGCAGCTTTCCCGTGATGGTCTCTGGCCGCTTCTGGAAAGATACCTGCCCGCGCGGCCGCCCCGCACCATCCGGCGTGATGGCGAAGCGTTGGACAAACGCCCCATGCCGCAAACGGGCAGCCCGCTGGTGCGGGTCGACAGGGTCCGCAAGGCCTTTGGCGGGCTGACAGCAGTCAATGATGTCAGCTTCGACATCAAGGCCGGGCAGATCATCGGCCTGATCGGCCCGAATGGCGCCGGCAAGAGCACCACCTTCAACCTCATCACCGGCATCCTCAACCTGTCCGGTGGAGAAGTCACCTATCAGGGACAAAGATTGTCGGGCCTCAATCCGCGGCTGATCGCACGACGGGGCATTGCCAGAACCTTCCAGCACGCCAAGGTGCTGCCGACGATGTCTGTTCTGGAGAACGTGGCGCTGGGCGCACATCTGCGCGGCAATGCGGGCATGTTCCGCAGCTTCTTCCGGCTCGAACGCAGGCAGGAGCAGGCCCTTCTGGCCGAAGCCGCCGACCAGCTTGACCGCGTCGGCCTCGGCGCCCATCGCGACCGTCCGGCCGGCGACCTCGCGCTCGGGCAGATCCGTATCCTCGAAATCGCGCGCGCGCTCTGCCTCAACCCGACCCTGCTGTTGCTCGACGAACCGGCGGCAGGCCTGCGCCACGGCGAAAAACAGGAGCTCGCCGATCTCCTGAAGAAACTGCGGGCAGAAGGTGTGAGCGTGCTGCTTGTCGAGCACGACATGGGCTTCGTCATGGGGCTGGTCGATCATATCGTCGTGCTGGACTTCGGCACATTGATCGCCGAAGGCAAGCCTGCGGACATAAGGCAACATCCGGCCGTGATCGCGGCCTATCTAGGGGGTGCGGCGTGAGAGGAAATCTACTCGATATCAGGGACATCCATGTCGCTTACGGCCGCGCCGAGGTGGTGCATGGCATATCTCTTGCCATGGCGGCAGGCAGCATCGTCACCGTCATCGGGGCGAATGGGGCCGGCAAGACGACGCTGCTCAATGCCATAATGGGCGTGATCCCCTCACGCGGGACCATTCTCTACGACGGCGCGCCGGTGCCCGACACCATCGAGGGCCGGGTTGCCGCCGGCCTTTGCCTGGTGCCGGAAAAGCGCGAATTGTTCGGGTCGATGACGGTCGAGGACAATATCGAACTCGGCGGTTTCCTGCGCTCACGCCAGGAGCGCAACGAAACCCGTGAAGAGGTCCATGCACTCTTCCCGCGCCTTCGCGAGCGCAGCAAGCAGCTTGCCGGAACGCTTTCCGGCGGCGAAAGGCAGATGCTGGCGCTCGCCCGGGCACTGATGAGCCGGCCGAGACTGCTGCTGCTGGATGAGCCAAGCCTCGGGCTTGCGCCGTTGATCGTCGCCGAAATCCTGCGCATCGTCGCCGAACTGCGCCGTACCGGCGTCTCCATCCTGCTGGTCGAACAGAACGCCCGCGCCGCGCTTGAAATCGCCGACGAGGCCTATCTCGTTGAGCTCGGCGAGGTCCGCCGCTCAGGTCCTGCCGCTGAACTCGCCGTCGATCCGGCACTGATGGCAAGCTATCTCGGCCCCGGTGAACACGCCGTCTAGAGAGCCCTCCCTCCGGATGAGAACGGGTTCCCGTCGCTGAGGGACGGACTGGTCATGATGCGCTGATGCCTGAAACACAGCGTTGCCTTCACATGCACATTTCAGGCAGCGGTTTGATTGACCAGAAGAGCAAAACCGACGACCGCATGCTCACGGGGTGATGTCGGAGATATCCACCGATACGGGTGTGTGCAGCGGGTAAAGGACGGTGTCTCCACCACGTCCCGTCTGCCACATCGTCATGGCGAATCTGCCGGAGGGCGCAAGCGGCGTCAGCCTGTGATGCATGACACCGTGACGATAGGTGACGATCTGGCTGGGGCTTGCCAGAAAGGCCTTTATGGTGGATTCGTCCGGCATCCCGTCCTCACCTGCTTCGCAAACCACGATCAGAGATGACGACTGGTCGAGCGGCAGAAAAGTCTGGCTGGAGAATGGATGTATTTCCATTTGCGAAATGACCGGAGAACCCGACATTGCCTTCGCCTGTACGAGTTGAAGCACTGGTGTTTTTGCTTCGCCGGTTCCCTCATAGGCATCCGCAAGCGACACCAGATTTTCAAGTTCGGAGATGTCGGCGACAGAGCCGTAGGGCGCGAAGGCTTCCGCTGTCAGCGGCCTGGCGGTAACGGTCTTCATCAGGCTGCTCCGCTGAAGGCAAGCTGCACTTTCATGCTTTTTGCGCGGTCACCGGCAAGATCGAAAGCCTCGCGGGCCTGATCGAACGGCAATGTGGCGCTGATCAAAGGCTTAACGTCGATCAGGCCACGTCCCATCATATTCACCGCCTGGGCAAATTCCTCGTGGAAGCGGAACGTTCCGCGCAGCTGCAGCTCTTTGGCAACGATGAGGTTCATCGGAATGGTGAAGTCTCCGCCAAGACCGAGCTGGACGATAATACCGCCCGGCCGGAGCAGATCCAGCGCCGGGAGAAGTGCCGCCTGATTGCCGGAGGCTTCGAACAGGACGTCGAAGACGCCTTTTTCAAATCGGTATTTTTCAAGCATGTCGGCATCGCGCAGGATGTTGACGGCTTCATCCGCGCCGATACGTCGCGCCAGATCGAGCGGTGCATCGGCGACATCGGTAACGACGATATGCGCCGCGCCGGCAAGACGGGCAACCAGCAGGCTAAGCATGCCGATCGGCCCGGCACCGGTTATCAGCACCGTCTTGCCCAGAAGCGATCCCGCCTGACGCGCGGCATGGAGGCACACGGCCAAAGGCTCGGCCATGGCTGCCTCACCCATGGAAAGTCCGTCGGCGATCTGTACCGGTTGCGTTGAATGGACGGTCACGACTTCACGGAAACCGCCCTGAACATGGGGGGAGCGCATGGCGCTGCCCATGAAGCGCATGTCCAGGCACTGATTCTGCCTGCCCTGAGCGCAATAGCGGCAGGTGCCGCAAGGCAGGCTCGGATTGACGGCCACGCGCATGCCGGGCACGAGATGCGAGACCGAACTGCCCACCTCAACCACCGTACCGGCAAACTCATGACCGAGCGCCATCGGCTCGCGCACGCGCACCGTGCCGAAGCCGCCATGGTTATAATAATGCAGATCCGAGCCGCAAATTCCGCCGACGGCAACGGCCACCCGCACCTCGTCCGCGGCAAGTGGCTGGCCAGCAACGTCCTCTACCCGCAGGTCTTTTGCTGCATGAATGACGACTCCGCGCATGCGCGTCTCCTCCCGCCAATTTCTGTTGGCATCAAGGATGGCGGCGGTTCTAGAGAACCGACAGCATTCCACCATCGACATAGATTATCTGGCCATTGACGTAGTCGGAGGCCGAAGCAGACAGGAACACGGCGGTTCCGACAAGTTCCTGCGGCTTGCCCCAGCGTTTCGCGGGCGTGCGCGCCTTCACCCAGGCGTCAAATTCCGGATTGTCGATCAATGCCTGATTCATGTCGGTCAGCATGTAGCCGGGGCCGATGGCGTTCGCCTGAATGCCGTATTGCGCCCATTCCGCCGCCATGGCGCGGGTCAGCATCTTGATGCCGCCCTTGGCCACGGTGTAGGGCGCCACCGTCGCGCGGGCCAGTTCGCTGGTCAGCGAGCCGATATTGACGATCTTGCCATATCCCCGCGGGATCATCCGTTTTGCCGCCTCACGGCCAATCATGAAGGCGCTAGTGAGGTTGGTGTCGATTACCCGCTGCCAGTCGGCCGTCTCCAGCTCGATCATCGGTTTGCGGAACTGGATGCCGGCATTGTTGACGAGAATGTCGACGTCTATCCCCTGCTCATCAAGCCTGGCGAAAGCCTCAATGATTTCGCTTTCGGAGGTGACGTCAAAGGCGACCGCCTCGGCGTCATGGCCGACATTGCGAAACTCCTGAACCGTTTGCGCGACACGCGACGGATCGGTGCCGTTAATGAGGATGCGTGCCCCCGCGACGGCAAGTCCTTCTGCCATTGCGCGGCCGAGGCCGCGTGAAGAACCGGTAACAAGCGCCGTGCGCCCGCCGAGATCGAAGATGATCTGATTGCTCATGATGCCCTCCTCACAGCGTGCTGACGCGGACCGTCAGGTCCGGCCGCTCGAAGACCTTGGGCAGCAATTCGGTCCCGAGGCCGGGTCCTTCCATCGGCAGCACGAAGCCGTTTTCGATGACGGGCAGATTTGTCACCAGCTCGCAGTACCAGCCGGTGTAAAAAGCGCGCACCGACTCCTGGATCATGGTGTTGGTCTGCGAAAAGGAGGAATGGACGGCTGCGGCATAGGCGACAGGCCCGGTGCAATCATGCGGCGCATAGGGGCGATGATAGGTATCGGCCAATGCGGCGATCTTGCGGCCTTCGGTCAGACCGCCTGTCCAGACCAGATCGGTCATGACGATGCCGATCGCGCCGGCTTCCAGCATGTCCTTGTAGGGGAAACGGGAACCGAGCGTTTCCGAGGCACAGATCGGCACGCTGGTGGAGGCGGCGAGTTCCGAAAGGGCGGATACCGAGTTCATCCGTATCGGATCTTCGTACCATGTCGGATCGAAGGCCTCGAGTTCGCGGGCGATCTTCTTGATCGTCGGCAGGTTCCAGAGGCTATGAAACTCCACCATGATCTGCATGCGGTCACCCACACGTTTGCGTATCTGCTCGAACGGCAAAAGGGCTGCGCGCAGCTGCTCGCTGGTGATGTAGCGCCCGTCGTTTTCGATGGCCGCGGGATCGAAGGGCCAGATCTTCATGGCCGAAATGCCCTGCTCCAGCAGGTTTTCGGCAAGTGCGCCCGCATCCGTCATGAACGCCCTGAGATCTTCATAGGGGCCTTCGGCATCGTCGCGAAAATTCCAGGTATCGACCGGCTTGATCTTGTTGGACCGCACATAGCCGTAACCGGCGCAGGTGTTGTAGACGGGAATACGATCGTGGCAGAGGCCGCCCAGCATCTGATGGACCGGCTGATTGCAGACCTTGCCGAAAATATCCCACAGTGCCAGATCGATCGCCGAAGCCGCACGATATTCGGCACCGGTCGAGGCCTGCGCCATCGGCAGATTCACCAGTTCGCGGGAATGCGCTTCAATCCGCATCGGGTCGCGGCCAAGCAGGCGACCGGCGAGCACATCGTGGATATGAGCCTCGACCGCGCCTGCGCCATAGAAGGTCTCACCCAGCCCGATCACCCCGGCATCGGTGTGGATGCGCACCCAAAGCACATTTGAGAACTCCTCGGTCCGCAAAGTTTCGACAGACGTAATCTTCATTAGCTCCTCCGCGCGCCCACCTCGGTCGCGTCTCCCGATTGACTGACCAGCCTCCCAGCCAGTCTCGATCAGGACAATAATGTTGCTTGTAAAATTTCACAACATGTTTTATAGCAATTTATGTACTGAGTTTGTTGACCGCGACGGGAGGAGACCGGAGATGGCACGCAAGCAGACGAAACCCGAACTGGTAACGGACGGGGAAAAGCCGAAGCGGGCAAACCGCGTCAACTTCTTCGATCTCGCTTATGAGCGCATCGAGGAACTGCTGATCAATTGCGAGCTGAAGCCCGGCCGGCAACTGACATTGCAGGAATTGCAGGACGCCACGGGGCTGGGCCGGACGCCGGTTCATAATGCCGTCAGCCGTCTTGCCGCCGATACGCTGCTGGTCGTGCTGCCCCGCCACGGACTCAGAGTCGCGCCGATCGATCTGGCGCGTGAACGCCTGCTGCTACAGCTTCGCCGGGACATGGAGCGCTTCGTCATGCGGCTTGCGGTGGAGCGGGCAAGCCTCTCCCATCGCAATCAGATGCTGCATATCGAACGCGCCCTGCGTGAACGACGGGAGCAGATCACGCTCAGCGAATTCAACCTGCTCGACCGTCGGATCGACCAGATTTTGCTGGCGGCGGCGAACGAACCTTTCCTCGAACATACCCTGCGGCCGCTGCACACGATCTATCGGCGCATCGGCTTCATTCACCACACGGTGACACATGGAAAATCCGACCTGACGCAGACGGTCGATTGCCATCTTTCGGTCCTGAATGCCGTCGCGAACCGCCATCTGGACACGGCGCTTGCCGCAACGGACGCCTTGGTCGGCTTCGTCGACTCCATGTTCGATGAAATGGAGACGGGCATAGACCCTCGCCTGCTGGATTGCAGCATCGAACCGATTTTCAAGATTTGAGACAGCGGCGCCATTGGATGTCCGACATCCGTCCGCAACGAAGAAAGATTTCTGAAATACATATTTTGCAATGACTTATGGCGCTCGGGAGGCGCCAATAAAAAAGCTCAGGGAGGAGCATGGATGAGCAATATCGTAAAATCCTTGATTGCGGCCACGATGGCGACGGCGCTTGCATCCTGGGCAGCGCCGGCGCTGGCCAAGGACAAGATCACCTTCGCCGCCGCGGTTTTTGCGGAAGCCGGACGTGGCGACCGGGTCAAGGCGTGGATCCAGAAATTCAACGAAAGTCAGGACAAGGTCGAAGTTGAACCCATCGCAATTCCGTTTTCCAGCCTAGCCAACACGGTCTTCACCCAGATGGGTGGCGGCGGCGGACCGGACCTCGTGCGCTTCGACCAGACCGATTTCTTCGCTGCCATTCCATCCGGTCGCCTGCTGCCGCTCGATGATATGATCAGCGACAAGGATCACGAATTCCTGGGGCCGGACCGCTTCATGAAGGTGAAGGACGTCCGTTACGGTCTGCTGTTCGACACGACGGGTTATGCGCTGCTGTACAACAAGGACATCCTGCCGGAACCGCCGAAGGATTTCGAAAGCTTCCTGGCGGCCGCCAAGGAGAAAACCAAGGACGGCGTGTATGGTTATGCCTACCGCGCCACAATGGCGGAGCGCGCCGGTTTCTGGCAGGATCTCTGCAACTACGTCTTCGGATTTGGCGGTCGCTGGAGCGACAAGGACGGCAAGCTCACGCTCAACAGCCCTGACGTCATCAAGGGCGTCACCGCCTACAAGCAGGTTTATGATGCCGCCGTGACGCCACGCGGCGCGGATGCGGCCACCTATCGCCGCATGTTCTGGGAAGGCAAGATCGCCATGAACGTCGATAATGGCGGCGTGGCGGCAATCTTCAACCAGAACGCCCCGCAGCTCAATTTCGCCGCAGCACCCTCGCCTTTCCCGGACAAGGCGCAGGGCCTCATCATGACCGCTCTCGTGGTCAACGCCAACACGAAGCACAAGGATGCTGCGGGCGCCTTCATCAAATGGGCCTATTCCCCCGAGAACCAGAAAGGCCTTCAGGCCGCAATGGGGACGGGTGTCGGCACCAAGATCGACATGTCTGCCGAAGAGCAGGCGAAGCGGCCATGGCTGAAGGTCTATGAGGGCCAGATGCAGAACGCCCTTCCGCAGCTTGTGATGGGACATGAGGGCAAGACGCCCGAAATCCAGCAGATCGTGCTCGAGCAGGTGTTGAAGGTGCTTCTCGAAAATGCCGATCCAAAGGACGCCATGGATCGCGCCCAGTCGCTGGTGGAGCGACGCGTCCTTCGCTGAGATCGATGCGGAGGCTGTCTGATCGGCCTCCGCAACCCCGGCTCTATTTCCATCGAGGTCAGTTATGAAACGTGCCCAGCTCGCAGGAGCAAGGCTCGACGGTCATCCGTTGACTCCTTATCTCTTCGCCGCACCGGTCGGCATCTATCTTCTGCTGTTTCAGTTTTATCCGCTGGTCCAGCAGTTCTTCATGAGCTTCACCGCCACCGACCTGCTGACGCCTAACGTCAACCCGTTCGTCGGTATCGAGAATTATTCCTTCCTGATCGAGGACGGTGAACTGTGGAAGGTGCTGTGGATCACGGCGATCTATACCGTCGCCTGCGTGATCTTTGCGATCGGCACGGGCCTAGGTTCGGCCATGCTGCTCGATTCCCCCTTTTTCGGCCGGGGTATTGCCCGGGCGCTGATCACCGTTCCCTGGGCCGCACCGTCAGTTGCCGTCGCGCTGGTATTCACCTGGATATTCAATTCGCAATACGGCATTTTCAATCGGGTTCTCACCGGTCTCGGCCTTCCCTTCGGCGGTGAGAACTGGCTCGACGATCCAAACCTCGCCCTACCGGCTATCCTGCTCACCACCGTCTGGCAGATATTCCCCTTTTCTTCCGTTGTGATCCTCGCGGCTTTGCAGGGCGTGCCGCATGAGCTCAAGGAGGCTGCCGTCATCGATGGTGCGGACCGGCTCAACATCTTCAAGACCGCCACATGGCCGACCATCCAGCCGACCGTGCTGATGCTGACGTTGTTCGTCACCATCTGGTCGCTGCGCCGCTTCGACCTCATCTGGCTGATGACGCAGGGCGGTCCCATCGGCGCGACCAACACGCTCGTCATCGAGCTTTATCGCCAGGGTTTCGTCTATCGCGATCTCGGATCAGCGGCCTCCATCGGCATGATCGGCCTGTCGATCGCGCTTCTGGTAACCGTCATCTATTTCAAGGTCACCCGGATGACTGAACAGGCACAGGGGAAGCGTTGATGAATACCACCGGCAACGCCCACTTTGTTCGCATCCTCGCCGTCCTCTTCATGCTCGGCTTTGCGGCTTTTCCGATCTACTGGATGTTCGTCACGTCCATGACGCCGTCATCGGAACTCTTCGCGCCCTTTCCACGGCTCGTGCCTGACTGGTCGCAGCTTGGAATCTATCTCGAGGTTTTCGATACCATTCCGGTGACGACATGGCTGAAGAACAGCTTTCTGGTTGCCACAGGCACCACCGTCCTCAGCATCCTGCTGGCCGTCCTGCCGGCTTATGCCCTTTCCCGTTTCCGGTTTGCAGGACTTGCGATACTCGGCTTTGCATTGTTTGCAACGCAGATGCTGCCGGAAGCCATGCTTGTCGTGCCGCTCTATTCGATATTTGGCGACCTCAACCTGCTTAATACGATCCCTGGCCTCGTGCTGGCAAACACCGCCTTCGTGGTACCTGTGATCACCTGGATCATAAAGGGTGCGATCGACGGCATTCCGATCGAGATCGAAGAGGCGGCAAGGGTCGATGGCTGCTCGCGTCTCGATATTGTGCTCGGCATCATCATTCCGCTGATTGCGCCGACGCTCGCTGCCGCTGCCGTCATCTCTTTCTTCCACGGCTGGAACGAATATGTCTTCGCGCAGACCCTGATCAGCAGTGAGAACCTCAGGACGGCTTCCGTCGGGCTCGCCAGTTTCGTGGGCGAACTCTCCACGCCCATCCATTCCGTCATGGCAGTGGGGGTGATCTACACCCTGCCCGCCATCGTCTTTTACCTCTTTGCCCAACGCTACGTGGTCGCCGGAATGACCGCCGGCAGTGTCAAAGGCTGACAGGAAAACCAGATGCCCGCTATTGAACTCAACAATATCTCGAAGAAATTCGGTGCGAAGGAAGTCATTCGCGACATCAATGTCTCGATCGAAGAGGGAGATTTCCTCGTCCTTCTCGGTCCTTCTGGCTGTGGCAAATCCACGCTTTTGCGTATGCTCGCAGGCCTTGAAAGCATTTCCGGCGGGGAAATCCTGATCGGCGGCAGGCGGGTCGATCAATTGCCGCCCGGCGAGCGCGATATCGCCTTCGTGTTTCAGTCCTACGCGCTTTACCCGCATCTTTCCGTGCGCAGGAACATGTCCTTCCCGCTGTTGATGCAGCAGTTTCGCTGGTGGCACCACCTGCCGATCATCGGCGGTCTGGCAAAACGCCGGATCGAGAAATCATCAAGCGTCGTTGAAAAAGTCGCGAGGATTGCAAAAATCCTCGGACTGACGGAGATGCTCGACCGTTTCCCGCGTACGCTTTCCGGCGGACAGCGCCAGCGCGTCGCCCTTGGGCGAGCCATGGTGCGGGAGCCGGAAGTGTTCCTGATGGACGAGCCGCTCTCCAATCTGGACGCCAAGCTTCGAACCTCCATGCGTTCGGAGATTTCACGCCTGCACCAGGAGATCGGTGGAACCTTTGTCTACGTGACGCATGACCAGGTCGAAGCCATGACCATGGGCACAAAAATCGCCCTGATGCGCGAAGGCATCATCCAGCAATTCGGAACGGCGCGCGAAATCTATACCGATCCGGCCAATACCTATGTCGCCCGCTTCATCGGCACGCCGCCGATGAACCTGATCGTCACTGACAAAAAGCCTGATGGCCTCTTCATCGGCTCCACCTCCATCCGCGTGGATGTGCCACAGTCGGAGACGGCTTCCACCGTGTTGCTGGGTGTTCGGCCAAACGCCCTCTCCCTGACGACGGAACCGACCGAAGCCTCCCTGCGGGGGGAGGTCGTGATGGTCGAACATATCGGCGCAGATTCGATCATCGCCGTTCGCCTCAAAGACGGCCGCACGGCGCATGACGAGGACGGCGATATGGATGCGGTGATGGTGACCGTTCCCGGATATTGCACGCTTTCATTGCGCCAGGAGGTTTCGCTGACGATCGATCCCGGTCAGGCCATCCTGTTTTCGGCCGTGACGGGCGAGCGGATCCGATCGTGACCATGAACGTGACCGGACCTGCATCAGCGCAACCTTTTTTCAATCTCCAGAAATATCCGCAGCGGGGAGAATAGACATGTCAAAACGGATCGTTTTTCACGGCGAAAATGCCGCCTGTTTCAGCGATGACTTCAAAAACCTGGTGGAGGGCGGCGCGGAAATCGCTCTGCTGCCGGATCAACTCGTCACCGAGGAAGACCGCAACGCCTATCGCAAAGCCGATATCATCGTTGGCGTCAAATTTGATGCATCGTTGCCGACGCCTGAAAGACTGACGCTGTTTCATGTGCCCGGCGCCGGTTATGACGCCGTCAATCTCGACCTGCTGCCGAAAAGCGCGGTCGTGTGCAACTGCTTTGGCCATGATCCCGCAATTGCCGAATATGTGTTTTCAGCCATTCTCAACCGTCATGTTCCGTTGCGCGATGCCGACAACAAATTGCGCGCCGGCCAGTGGGCCTACTGGTCCGGTTCGACCGAGCGCCTGCACGACGAAATGTCCGGAAAAACCATCGGTCTTCTCGGCTTCGGCCATATCGGGAAGGCCATTGCGGTCCGCGCGAAGGCGTTCGGAATGCAGGTCAGCGTCGCCAATCGCAGCCGCGTGGAAACGTCGGATCTGGTAGACCGCTCCTTCACACTGGATCAGCTCAACGAATTCTGGCCGACCGCAGATTTCATCGTCGTCTCCGTACCACTAACGGACACGACACGCGGGATCGTCGATGCGGAGGCTTTCGCAGCGATGAAATCCGGTGCCGTCATCATCAATGTCGGGCGCGGCCCGACCATAGACGAGCAGGCGCTTTATGACGCGCTGAAAAGCGGAACCATCGGCGGTGCGGTCATCGATACCTGGTACGCCTATCCGTCACCCGACGCGCCGACGAGACAACCGTCCGCACTGCCATTCAATCAACTCGAGAACATCATCATGACGCCGCACATGTCCGGCTGGACCAGTGGAACGGTGCGGCGGCGGCAGCAGACGATCGCGGAAAACATCAATCGGCGGCTGAAGGGGCAAGACTGCATCAACATCGTCCGCACCGCGTCTGAATAGCAGATCACCGCATGGCCGGGAGGAGCCGGCCATAAACCACAGCTCAATCAACCAGGGAGAGAGTGATGAGCATCTTTCAGTCTTTTAAATCCGTTGCTGCCGCGATCGCGGTTTGTGCCGGTATCTTCACCGGTTTTTCGGCAAATGCACAGAGCGTCGATGACATCGTCAAGCGCGGCTCGGTGAAGATCGGCGTGCTGGTGGGTGCGCCGCCCTTCGGCTCGGTGGACGCGCAGGGAAATCCGGTCGGGTATGATGCCGATGTCGCAACGCTGATCGGCAAATATCTCGGCGTACCGGTTACGATGGTCCAGCTGACGCCGCCATCGCGCATTCCGGCTCTGGAATCCGGCAAGGTGGACTTCCTTGTCGCGACGCTGGCGCCGACGCCGGAGCGCGCCAAGGCGGTGATGTTCACCAACCCCTACAGCGCCTTCCAGGTGGGGATCTATTCCCACAAGGATACCAAGATTGAAAAATGGGAAGACCTGAAAGGCATGACTGTAGGGGTCAATCGCGGATCGAGCGTCGAGCGCGAATTCGTCAACCGTGAGAAGGAACTTGGCCTGACGATCCTGCGCTTTGATGATGATGCGACGACCATGCAGGCTCTTTTCTCGGGTCAGGTGCAGGCGATCGCCGGGCCGGATGCGCAGGCCAACGCGGCCATCAAGCTGCGCGGCGATACGACGACGGAGGTGAAGTTCTTCTTCTCCATACAGCCGAACTCGATGACCGTTCGCAAGGATGCCGTCGACCTGCATCAGTGGCTGAACAATACGATCTATTACATCAAGCAGAATGGAGAG
This sequence comes from Agrobacterium fabrum str. C58, assembly GCF_000092025.1. Lineage (NCBI taxonomy): Bacteria > Pseudomonadati > Pseudomonadota > Alphaproteobacteria > Hyphomicrobiales > Rhizobiaceae > Agrobacterium > Agrobacterium fabrum. Next base: position 1,393,472 of record NC_003062.2, on the reverse strand, counting down.
CTGGACGCGATCGCCCGCAAATGGGTCGGCACGCCCCTGCCCGTTCTCCCGACATTCTGATCGGACGGCAAAACTCCGGCGCGCCCTTCCACAGGCGCGCCGGAACAGCGTATTCGGGAGGAGCCAGCATGAATTTTTCACTTCACTTCGAGGCCGTGTTTGCTGAATCGGATCTGATCTGGCGCGGCATCCTGCTGACGATAGGCCTGTCGGCAACCGCGATCGTCCTCGGTACGATGATCGCCGTGGCGCTGGTCGCCATGCGCAGTCTCGGCAACGGCACCATCCGCTTCTGCGTCGATTCCTATGTCGAACTGCTCAGGAACACGCCATTTCTCGTCCAGCTCTTCATGGTTTTCTTCGGACTGCCGCTCGTCGGCTTTCGCATGTCCGGGACACAAGCCGCACTCTTTGCCATGACGCTCAACCTTTCGGCCTATGCGACGGAGATCATTCGCGCCGGCGTGGAGTCCATACACCGCTCACAGGTCGAGGCGGGCCTGTCGCTCTCGCTCAGCCGCCTTCAGGTGTTTCGTTACGTCGTGATGAAACCGGCCTTTGCAAAAATATGGCCGGCGCTGTCCAGCCAGTTCGTGCTGATGCTTCTGGCATCGAGCATCTGCTCCTTCATCTCTGTGCCGGAGCTCTCCGGTGCGGCTTCGATCATCGAGCAACGGACGTTTCGAAGCTTTGAGACCTACATCGTCGTGACCGTCATCTACCTCCTTCTCGCGCTGGCGCTGAAAATCATTCTCGCATGGTTCGGTCACTGGCTGTTCCGCCGCCGCGTCAAGGTTTTCTCCCCGATGACCGTCCAGGAAGGAATTGCCTGATGTCCACATTCGGTTGGCCTGAATTTCTTTTCCTGCTTCGTGGGGCCGGCTGGTCCATCGTCCTGACCGCCATTGCCTTCAGCATCGGCTCGCTGACGGGCGGCTTCTTCGCCATCATGCGGCTTTCGCAATATGGATCGGTCCGCAACGTCGCAGCAGGTTACATCACCGTCATTCAGTCGATACCGGTGCTGATGATCCTGTTCATGTCCTATTACGGGTTGACGCTGTTCGGGTTCGAAATACCGCCGCTGCTCGCCGCATCGGTGTCCCTGTCGGTCTATGTTTCGGCCTATCTGGCGGAAATCTGGCGCGGCTCCATCCAGGCGGTGCCAAAGCCGCAATGGGAGGCCTCGGCCTCGCTGGCGCTCACGCGTTTCCAGCAATATCGCTATGTCATCCTGCCGCAGGCCCTTCGGCTTTCCCTGCCTCCGACGGTGGGGTTCCTTGTCCAGCTCGTCAAGAACACCTCCATCGTATCGGTGGTCGGCTTCGTGGAACTCTCCCGCGCAGGCCAGCTCGTCAACAATGCGACGTTCAGACCCTTCCAGGTGTTTTTCGTCGTCGCTCTTCTTTATTTCGCGATCTGCTTCCCGCTATCGCGCCTCAGCCGCCATCTCGAAAGGGTTCTCCATGTCGGTCGTAACAATTGATCAGGTGCACAAGCGTTATGGCGCCCTCGAAGTTCTGAAGGGTGTATCGCTGAACGTCGAGGCGGGACAGGTCGTCGCCATCATCGGGCGCAGCGGCTCCGGCAAGAGCACGATGCTGCGTTGCATCAACGGTCTCGAAGAGTTTCAGTCCGGCAATATCACCGCCGCGGGACACAGGGTGGAGCAGGACCAGACCAAACTCAGACAGTTGCGCAAGGACGTCGGCATCGTCTTCCAGAGCTATAATCTCTTTCCGCATCTGACCGTCGGCGAAAACATCATGCTGTCTCCGAAGATAACGCAGGATGTCGCCAGGGCTGATGCCGATGTGCTGGCGCGCAAAGTGTTGGCGCAGGTGGGGCTGGCGGAAAAATTCGACGCTTATCCCGACATGCTGTCGGGCGGACAACAGCAACGTGTAGCCATCGCCCGTTCGCTGGCGATGCGGCCGAAAGTCATGCTGTTCGACGAGGTGACATCCGCTCTCGATCCCGAACTGACGGGAGAGGTGCTCCTCGTCATGGAACAGCTGGCGCGGGAAGGCATGACGATGTTGCTGGTGACCCATGAAATGAGCTTTGCCCGCAGCGTCGCACATGTGACCGTCTTCATGCATCAGGGTAAGATCTGGGAAATGGGCGCTTCGAAACAGCTTTTCGAGAAACCACAAACGCCCGAGCTGCAGGCATTCCTCTCCAACGGCGTGAAATAGCCGGCGGAAGAGCAGGTCAGGCAAACGCAGTCATCGACCTTGCGCCATGAGGCTGTCGCTTCAAGGCGAATAAAAGAAGCAACGGAGAGGGCCATCACTCTGCGTTGCTTCGGCGCGTTCAGGCCGCTTCGGCTCCGAGGTCGTGATCTGACCTGGAAACTGTTCCCGCGACAATTTCATCGATCGGAATCCCCGACCGGCGTCTATTCCCAACGCTACTTATATCATCGGCCTGATCTCTTCATGTTTCGAAGATTGAATCAGGATTCGATATGCATCCTTCACGAAATTTTAGGGGATTGCGGAACACATATGGAACATATAGTGTTCGTTCTGTATTTGTTTCGCGACTTCAACGACGATTCTCAAGGGTGTTTTCCTCATGCTCACGCGCAAACAGCAGGAACTGCTTCTCTTCATTCATGAAAGAATGAAAGAGTCCGGCGTGCCGCCCTCCTTCGATGAAATGAAGGACGCACTCGATCTTGCTTCCAAATCCGGCATCCACCGGCTGATCACCGCGCTCGAAGAGCGCGGGTTTATTCGCCGGCTACCTAACAGGGCGCGAGCGCTGGAGGTTATCAAACTGCCCGAGGCTTATACGCCGGGCGCAAGGCCGCAACGCGGCTTTTCGCCGAGCGTCATCGAGGGCAGCCTTGGAAAACCGAAGGAGCCGGAACCGGCGCCTGCCGTGAAGGCGCCTGCCAATGATTTCGCCGGAGCTGCCACCATTCCCGTCATGGGTCGTATCGCTGCCGGTGTGCCGATTTCCGCCATCCAGAACAATACCCATGATTTGGCCGTGCCGGTGGACATGCTGGGTTCGGGCGAGCACTACGCGCTTGAGGTCAAAGGCGATTCGATGATCGAGGCCGGGATTTTTGATGGCGATACCGTCATCATCCGCAACGGTAATACCGCCAATCCGGGCGATATCGTCGTGGCGCTGGTGGATGATGAAGAAGCCACGCTGAAGCGCTTCCGCCGCAAGGGTGCGTCCATCGCGTTGGAAGCGGCCAATCCTGCCTACGAGACCCGCATTTTTGGACCGGATCGGGTGAAGATTCAGGGCAAGCTGGTCGGGTTGATACGCCGTTACCATTGATAGCTGGAGGCTGCTGCCGGTATTACTGAAACCGAATAGGTTTTCACGGGTAGATTTGGCTTTCGAAATGAATGGCGCATCGTTCCGTTGAATTGATGCGCCTTTTCTTTGTGAGATTGGCAAACGCACTCGTTGCTGCGAAATTCCGTCGTGTATGACGGCCCCTCCATCAATTGGCCTTATGGGAGCCATGGATTCTTTGCGATATTCCAAGGCTCCTTAGCAGGTGTAGAAATGTGCGTTCTATCGGGGAAAACGCCATGTACGATCTCTATATTGCCAACAAGAACTATTCCTCATGGTCATTGCGGCCCTGGGTTTTGATGCGCACGCTTGGCATCGCCTTTGATGAAAAACTCATTCCCTTTGGCGAAGGTGTTTCCTTCTCCAGCTTTTCGCCGACCGGCAAGGTGCCTTGCCTCGTCGACGAAGGGGTGACGGTCTGGGAAACGCTGTCGATTGCCGAATATCTCGCCGAGAGACATCAGGGCGTCTGGGCAGGCGACAAGCAGGCACGGGCCTGGTCACGCTCGGCGGCGAGTGAAATGCATGCGGGATTTTCCTCGCTTCGCAATCTCTACCCCATGTCGGTCGGCATCCGCGTAAAACCCAAAGCCGGTGATGCCGGGCTTGCGGCCGATATAAAGCGCATCGATGCGCTGTGGAGTGAAGGCCTCGCAAAATTCGGCGGACCGTTTCTAGCCGGTCAGAAATTCACGGCGGTCGACGCTTTCTTCTGCCCGGTGGCGTTCCGTTTCCAGACCTATGGCGCCGATCTTTCGCCGGCGGCGAAGGCCTATTGCGACCGGTTGCTTGCCCTGCCCGCCATGCGCGAATGGTATGATGCAGGACTGAAGGAGACATGGCGCGATGCCGCGCATGAAGAGGAAATCGGCGGCATTGGCGAATTGACGTCGGATTTGCGCGCCACGGCATGACGAACCATGCTGGCGGCACTCATTGCGATGCCGTCAGTAACCCGGTCACGGCTTCAGGCACGTCATGGTCAAAACGGCCGCTCTTCCAATCGTAGAAGCGATGGTCGCTCCACGGCCTGTCTGTGCCGGCGGTTGCTGCGCGCATCCGCCCTACCACCCCAGCCTGATCGCTGCCGGCAAAATTTATCTCCACCGAGCCGATGCGCCTTAATATGTCGCGGTTGAGCAGCAAGGCTCCCGAGCGGCATTGCGTAAACGACGTTCTGCGGGAGACGATGACGATATCGGCGATGTCACAGGCTTTCCCGGCAAATCGGCCATCTTCCAGCACGATGATAAACTCGCCGCTTTTCGCACGCGCCGCACACCAAATGCCTGTCCTGCAGGTGAAGACGCCAGGCGCCGCATCTCTCAGCGTCGTTACCATCTCCCGCGCCACTGCCTTCATATCCTCCGGCGCCAGCTTCGATTTTGCGCTGAGAGCAATGGTGGTTGCGGGAACCCCCGTCTTGAGAAGGACCGGTGAGAGCGGTTTCTCAGGCAACAGCAGCGCCCTCTGCCATTGCTCATAGATGAAGCCCTGCGGCCGCGTTTTTGTGGTGTAGACCCTGCCCTCGTCCAGAAGCGCCACCAGCTTACCTTCCTCATGGATAAGCAGATCGGGCAGACTGCGTTGGGCGACAGCGCCGGAGAGACCGAAGGCGAGAAGCAAAGGTGGAACTCCAAGCAGTGCCAGCCGGGTGCGCAGCAATGTCAGCAGCAGAAAACCCACGGAGGCGACGCCGATAAACCAGCCATGCGGCCGCCCGGTCGCTGCGCTGCCGCCCCAGGACGCCACCTCCTGCGCAACCTCGATGACAAGCGCCATGCCGTAACCCATAACCTTCAAAAATGGCGCGTCCAGCCCAAAGGGCATCAACAGCATGGCGATGAGGCCGAAGGGCATGACGACCAGCGACATCAGCGGCATGGCCGCCAGATTGGCGAAAAGTCCATAGGTGGTGACACGCTGGAAATGCTCGACCGAATAGATCGCCGTCGAAAGTCCGCCGATCAGCGATGTGGTGACGACACCGCCGATGACGGCGCCTGCCGTTCCCGCCACCGTCATCCACGCCGGTTTGCGCCCGATGAACAGACGCTCCCGGTCGGTGCGCCAGCGGCTCCAGGCGGCATAAGCGGCAACAAGCGCTATTGTCGCGGCAAAGGACATCTGGAAGCTCGGCCCCATGATTTCCGAGGGAGACAGAGCGAGGATGACCAGAGCGGACAATGCAACATTCCTGAGGCTGAGCGAAGGCTGATCGAACAGCACCGCAATCAACATCACCGACGTCATCAGCCAGGCACGCTCGGCAGAAACGGCAAAACCGGAAATCAGGTAATAGGCAAGCGTCATCAGGAGCGCCGCGAAGGCGGACATCTTCTTCACCGGCCAGCGCTGCGCGAAAGCCGGAAACAGGCTGAAGGCAAGCCTCAGCCCCACGAAGAATATGCCTGAAGCCAGCGCCATGTTGAGCCCGGATATGGCGACGATATGGGCAAGGCCGGAAAGCCGCAGGGCTTCCATCGTCCCGGCCGATATGGCCTGTCTCTCATCGGTGACGATGGAGGCGGCAAAAGCGCCGGCGTCACCACCGATGGTGTTGCGAATGCGCTCGGCAATGGCGGTGCGCAGGCCGTAAAGCCGCATATCGGCCCATTCCAGCCAGTCCTTTTTTGCGTCGATATCAGGGGCCGTTACCGTCTGCGGCGGCTTATAAAAAAAGCCGGTGGCACCGATGCCCTTGAAATAGGAGGCGAAGGCGAAATCATTGAGACCGGGCAAGGCCGGACCGGACGGCAGCGAAAGCCGTGCCTTGCCGCGGATGGTGGCGCCGAGTGCCGCCGGCTCGCCGCCGCCGCGGGCCAGCAAAGAGACCTTTCCCGGCGGGCGAGACACTGTCGGCGCTTCGGTCGCAGCCAGTTGCACCACATACCGCCAGTCGCCGCGGGCATCGACCTCCCGGCGTATCACCGTACCTGATAGGGTGGTGGTGACGGGCGTATCCAGCACCACTGTCCCTGCCCGCCGCGTTTCGAATTCGGCAAAAAGCATACCCAGCAACAGCAGCGCGACGATGCTGCAGGCCGTGGCTGCCAGGGTCGAGCGATATCGGGTGGCGAATGCCAGGCCGGCGGCGAGCAAAAAAAGAACGACGAGAAGCGGCAATGAAGGTGCTGCATCCAGCGAAAACCAGAGGATCGCTCCACAGCCGATGAAGACCGGCACGAAAAGAAAATCATGGCCGAATGCGCGTTCCTCGGCGAGGCAGGCGGTGATTTTCTGGATAACGGCAGCTTGCGGTTTCGGCCTGCTGACAAGGGCCGGTAAATCATATGTCGCGACCTCGCCGGTCCGGCGCAGCGGCGAAAGGATATCCGCCGTGCGGGGCAATCCGCCCTGCATCGTTTCGGCATACCCGAAATGCTGTTTTTCCCCTTGACCAAGCAATCTGCGCCGTGCCCCTGCCGCACCGGAAACAGGTTTGCAGGCGACGCGGGGGATTGCAATGCTTTCCTTTAACCCTGTGTTGACCGAGATTGAATTGCCATGATCGATAAAGCGAAAAGCGACGCGATTGCGTTTGCCGCAATGCACAATTTGACCTTTGGATAGCTTGGCATCGGCGCCAGGATCATATAGCTAATCGGTAGACGCTTAACCGCGAGGCGTGTCTCAACGCCTCCACCCGCATGTTCTCGGAGGATCAGTATGACGGAAAAAAGCGCTACAGTGACACTTGGCGAAAAGCAGGTGGAACTCCCGGTCAGGGAAGGCACGATTGGACCAAGCGTCGTCGATATCGCCACGCTCTACAAGCACACGGGCTCCTTCACCTACGACCCGGGTTTCACGTCGACGGCCTCCTGCGAATCCAAGATCACCTATATCGACGGTGACGAGGGCGTTCTCCTGCATCGTGGTTTCCCCATCGAGCAACTGGCTGAACAGGGCGACTTCCTCGAAACCTGCTATCTGCTGCTCTACGGCGAACTGCCGACGGCTGCGCAGAAGAAGGATTTCGACACCCGCGTCACGCGCCACACCATGGTGCATGAGCAGATGAGCCGCTTCTTCACCGGCTATCGTCGCGACGCACACCCGATGGCCGTCATGTGCGGCACGGTCGGCGCTCTCTCGGCCTTCTATCACGACTCGACGGACATCACCGATCCGCACCAGCGCATGGTCGCTTCGCTGCGCATGATCGCGAAGATGCCGACGATCGCCGCCATGGCCTACAAGTACCATATCGGCCAGCCCTTCGTTTACCCGAAGAACGATCTGGATTACGCCTCCAACTTCCTGCACATGTGCTTTGCCGTGCCGTGCGAGGACTACAAGGTGGACCCGGTTCTGGCCCGCGCCATGGATCGCATCTTCATCCTGCATGCCGATCACGAGCAGAACGCCTCCACCTCCACGGTGCGTCTTGCCGGTTCGTCGGGTGCAAATCCGTTCGCCTGTATCGCGGCTGGCATCGCCTGCCTCTGGGGTCCGGCTCACGGCGGCGCCAACGAAGCGGCGCTCAACATGCTGAACGAGATCGGCTCTGTCGACCGCATCCCGGAATATATCGCCCGCGCCAAGGACAAGAACGATCCGTTCCGCCTGATGGGCTTTGGCCACCGCGTCTACAAAAACTACGACCCGCGCGCCAAGATCATGCAGAAGACGATGTACGAAGTGCTGGAAGCCACCGGCAATTCCGACGATCCGATCATGCAGGTCGCGCTCGAACTGGAAAAGATCGCCCTTTCCGACCCATACTTCGTCGAAAAGAAGCTCTACCCGAATGTCGACTTCTATTCGGGCATCACGCTGAAGGCGCTCGGCTTCCCCACCACCATGTTCACCGTTCTCTTCGCTCTCGCCCGCACCGTCGGCTGGATCGCACAGTGGAACGAAATGATCGAAGATCCGCAGCAGCGCATCGGCCGTCCGCGCCAGCTCTATACGGGCGCCGGCAAGCGCGATTACGTTCCGGTTTCCAAGCGTTAAGCCACGAAACCCTGTAAGATCAAAGGCCGGCAGGTTTTCACCCGCCGGCCTTTTTGTTGGGCGTCTCCGCGATATTTCTCAGTGGCGCGCAGCAACGCCGAGAAACTGCTTGAGCTCGGGCGTCGCGGGATTGGAGAACACTTCTTCCGGCGGGCCAATTTCATGCACCCTGCCCTCATGCATGAAAACGACGCGGGAGCAGACGTCGCGCGCAAATTTCATTTCATGTGTTACCATCAGCAGCGTCATGCCTTCGCCGGCCAGTTCACGCACCACCGCCAGCACCTCCGAGACCAGCTCAGGATCGAGCGCCGAGGTAATCTCGTCGCAGAGAAGCGCGATCGGCTGCATGGCGAGTGCGCGGGCAATGGCGACGCGTTGCTGCTGGCCACCGGACAATTCATCGGGATAGGCATCGAACTTATGCGCCAGCCCGACCCGTTCCAGCATGGTGCGGGCAACGGCTTCCGCTTCCGGTTTCGGTGTCTTCTTCACCACCGTCTGAGACAGCATGACGTTGCCACCGACCGTCTGGTGCGGGAAGAGATTGAACTGCTGGAAGATCATACCGACCTTCAGCCGCAGGGCTTTCAGATGCAGATCATCGTCGAGAAGCTGCGCGCCGGCGACCGATATGGAACCGGCCGAAATCGTCTCCAGCCCGTTGATGCAGCGAAGCAGGGTCGATTTTCCAGAGCCGCTCTTGCCGATGATGGCGATGACCTCGCCGGGCTCCACATCAAGGTTGATGCCTTTCAGAACCTCGTTGCTGCCATAGCTTTTGCGGACTTCAGTGATTTCGATGAGCGACATTGAGCTTCCTTTCGAGGATCTGGCTGCTCTTCGACAGAGGCCAGCACAGCGCGAAATAGATGAGGGCGACGAGGCCATAAACAGTGAAGGGCTGGAAGGTGGCGTTGGTGACGACCGTGCCAGCCTTGGACAGTTCCACGAAGCCGATGATCGACGTTACAGCCGTTCCCTTGATAACCTGTACGAAAAACCCGACGGTCGGCGGAATGGCCACCCGCATAGCCTGCGGCAGGATGACGTAGCGCATCTGTTGCAGGCGTCCCATGGCAAGGCTTGCCGACGCCTCCCATTGGCCTTTCGCGACGGATTCGACACAGCCGCGCCAGATTTCGGTAAGAAAGGCAGCCGCCCACAGGATCAGCGTCAGGCCCGCCGCCAGCCAGGCCGGCACATCGATGCCGACGAGGCCGAGGCCGAAAAAGGCGATGAAAAGCTGCATCAAAAGCGGCGTTCCCTGGAAAAGCTCGACATAATAGCGCGCGAAAACCCGCATCGATTTTTTGCGGGAAATGCGCATGAACAGCAGAAGCAGCGCCACGAGACCGCCGCCGGCAAAGGAAACGAGCGACAGCAGAACGGTCCAGCGCGTGGCGAGCAACAGGTTTCTGAGAATATCCCAGGTGGAGAATTCGATCATCGGACACTCCTGCGCGGAAAAATGAGGTTGCCGCCCATGACCAGCAACTGCCTCAAGAGAATGGCCAGCACAAGATAGATGACGGTGGAGACCATGTAGGCTTCGAAGGCGCGGAAGGTGCGCGACTGGATGAAATTGGCGGCAAAGGTCAGGTCTTCGGCAGCGATCTGCGACACAACGGACGAGCCGAGCATGACGATCACCACCTGCGACGACAGCGCCGGCCAGATGCGTTGCAGGGACGGCACCAGCACCACATGCCGGAAGGTTTCGAAACGGGTCATGGCAAGGCTTGCTCCCGCCTCAAACTGCCCCTTGGGCGTCGCCTGAATGCCGGCGCGAATGATTTCGCAGCTATAAGCACCGAGATTGACCACCATGGCAATGTTGGCCGCGCTCAGTTCCGACAGTTGCAGGCCAAGCGACGGCAGGCCGAAGAAGATAAAAAACAGTTGTATGAGAAATGGCGTATTGCGAATGAGCTCCACATAGGTCGCAACCGGCGGCCGCAGCCATTTGGGCCCGAGCGCGCGCACCCAGGCGCAGAATATGCCGAGCGCGATGCCAAGAACGCCGCCAATGGCAATCAATTCCAGCGTGATGGCAATGCCCTTGGCGATCTGCGGGTAATATTCGAGAAGCCATCCAAAATCGAATGTGTATTTCACCCGATATTTCCTTTCGGGGAGGACAAACCACGCGCCGGGCCGGGATCAGACACGGCCAGCGCATGGATTTGCCAGGTTGGTCAGAGATCCTTCGGAAGATCGGTTTTCAGCCACTTCTGCGCGATCGTGTTCAGCGAACCATCGGTCTTTGCAGTCGCGATGATGGCGTTGACCTTTTCCAGTAGCGCCGGCTGCTCCTTGTTCAGGCCGATATAGCAGGGCGAATTCTTGATCAGGAATTTCAGCTCGGGGCGCTTCGGCGGGTTCTTGGCCAAAATGGCGGCGGCCACGACATTGCCCGTTGCCACGGCTTCCACCTGGCCGGCGAGGAAGGCGGAGATGGTGCCGTTATTGTCTTCATAACGCTTGATAGTCGTGTCGGCCGGAGCAACCTTGGTCAGTTCCAAATCCTCGACGGCGCCACGGGTAACGCCGATGGTCTTGCCCGATAGATCTTCCGCCTTGGCCACAGTAACCGAGTCCGGTGCAAAGACGCCGTTGAAGAAGGGCGCGTAGGCGGTGGAGAAGTCGATGACCTTTTCACGGTCCGGGTTCTTGCCGAGGCTCGAGATGACGAGGTCGACCTTGTTGGTCTGCAGATAGGGAACGCGGTTGGCGCTTGTGACCGGCACCAGCTCGACCTTCACGCCAAGCTTCTCGCCGATCAGATTGGCAACGTCGATATCATAACCCTGCGGCGCCATATCCGTGCCGACGCTACCGAAGGGCGGGAAATCCTGCGGGACCGCAACACGGATCGTGCCGCGCGAGGAAATATCGCCAAGCGCATCGGCAAAGGCTGCGGGCGAAAAACCAAGCGTTACGGAAACAGCGGCGATGGCGAGCAATAAACGTCTGGAAAACATGGGAGACTACTCCTTGGGGCTTGAGAAAAGAGGCTGCAATGAAAGGGAGTTGCGGAGCTCATAAAGCGGGTCCGGCCTGCGGGTGAGATCGAGTCCGGTTTCGACTTCGTCGAGATGGCGGATGGCGAGTTCGGCGGCGGCATGGAAATCGGCCGCCCTGATCGCCTCGAAGATGCGGCAGTGCCCGTCATGCGATTGCTGCGCATGGAAGTCGGACTGATAGAGCATGGAGATGCGGATGGTTCTGGCCGTCAGGTCACGCAGCGCTTCGACAATGATGTCGTTTCCGGCGATTTCAGCGATGCGGATGTGAAAATCACCCATCAGGCAAGTCAGGCGCTGGCGATCACCTTTGGCAATTGCCGCCTTCTCCTCATCGAGATGATCGGCAAGCAGCGCAATGCCTTGCGCGCTCACCGTGGAAAGATTGCGTAAGAGCCCATATTCAATGATGCGGCGCGCCTCATAGACCTTGATGGATTCTTCAGCGGAAGGCTCCACCACGAACCAGCCGCGACGCGGGCTGACGGTGACGATGCCGCGCGTCTCAAGCCGCATCATCGCCTCGCGGATGCGCGTGCGCGACACGCTGAAAAGGCTGGCGAGCTGGTTCTCGCTGAGGCGGGTTCCCGGACGGATGCGCGCGGAAAGAATGCCTGAGATGATGGCGTCTTCTACCGCGCTCTGGGCGCTTTCGGATGTATGGCTATCTTGCATACAAGATTGAAAGCAAGAGCCGTGCCAGACGAAAATTTAACGGCTCGCGGGCCTCTGATGATCAGCGGCTTGCCGCCCTAGCAATCAAATGCGCTAAAACAGAGCCTTCGACTGCCTTGATCGGGGGCAGGTGGAACTGAGCGTTACCTGCCCACGAACCACAATTCCGGCGCTCAGACCGGACAAATATGATCAGGCTGAGCGGCTATTTTTGGTCTTCAGGACATCGAGAAGAATGGCTGCACCGGTTTCGCCTGGAGGGACGTCGGTATGCAGACGCTGCTGCACCAGTGCATAACCTTCCAGCATCGCCCGCCGTTCGGTGGTATCGGAAGACAGGCGCTCGGCCCAGCGCAGCATCGAGCCTGATCGTACCACCTCGTTGAAGTATTCCGGTATGATGGCGTAATCGGCAATCAGGTTCGGCAAGGCGCCCGTCCATGTCTTCACCCGTTTGCTCAGCATGGTGAAAATCCAGTCGGTCTTGTAGACAGAGATGGTCGGCACACCGGCCAGCGCCAGTTCGAGAATGACGGTGCCGGAAGCGGCAATGGCCGCATCGGCCTCGGCAAACGCCTTCCACTTGAAGGCAGAGTCGATACCGATCTCGGGCCTGATGTCGTCCGGCCACATCGCTGCCATTTCGCGAATGCGATGTTCCTGCCGTGGTACGGTGGGAAGCAGGAACCGGGTGGGGCCGTTGCGTTCCACGAAAGCTTTCGCCGCGTCCTGAAACGGCTCCATCAACCGCGTCGTCTCAGTGGAACGCGATCCCGGCAGGAGAAGGATGGTCCTCGGCTGGCCCTGTTCCGGAAGAGGCCGGTCGGCCCGCTTCTGCCGTGCCGCCAGCACTTCAGGATCGACGCTGAGCCGGTGGCCGACGAATGTCGTCGGCGGGCCGCCAAGGCGCCGCATAGCCTCCGGTTCGAAGGGTAGCAGGGCCAGAACGTGGTCGACATAGGACAACATCGCCGTGGCGCGATATTCCTTCCACGCCCACACGCTCGGGCAGACATAATTGACGACCGGCAGCTGCGGCAATTGTTTGCGGACTTTTTTCGCGACGCGATGGGTAAAATCCGGGCTGTCGATGATCAGCAGAATGTCCGGCTTTGCGGCCACGATGGCTGCGGCGGTCTGGTTGATCCGCGCAATGAGTTTCGGCAGCTTCTTGAGAACCTGCGTGAAGCCCATGATGGAGAGTTCGGAATAGTCGAACAGCGAGGTGAGCCCCTGCGCCTCCAGCGCTTCGCCGCCAACGCCCACCAGTTCAACGGAACCCGCATATCGGACTTTGAGCGATCGGATTAGATCCGCGCCCAAGAGATCGCCGGATACTTCCCCGGCGATTACCGCCACTTTTAATGCCGCCGTCATCCGATCATGTCTCCGCCCACCATGTCGCCACCCAGTGATGTATCGATGCCGCAGACGAATATGCCCGCCTCATCGGCGGCTTTCAACATCGCCTCACGATCGAGCACCAGCGCCCGCCCGGCTTCGACGGCGATGCCCGCCAGTCCGGCTTTTTTCGCATTTTCTACGGTTTCGATGCCGATGGTCGGCAGATCGGCACGTATATCCTGCTGGGGCTTGCAGAGCTTGACCAGCACGCCTTTACGGCGGGGCGATATGCGCCCTTCGGCACGCAGAGCGGCGACACGCGCCAGCATGGCATCCGTACCCTCTATACCTTCCAGCGCCACGATGCGGCCACCAACGGAGACTGCCCCCTGCCCGACATCGAGCTTGCCGAGCGCAAGTGCCGCCTCAGCCGCCCCGCGAATATCCTTCAGATCCTCTTCGGCAGGCTTCTGCCCACCGAGAGGCCCCGTGGTTGCCAGCAAGCCGGGCGCAATCTCATGCGCGCCGATGACTTTTGCGCCGAGCGTGCTGATGATCTTGATTACCATCTGCAGAACCGCATCATCGCCACCTGACAGCAGCGTTTTGACGATGGAGGGCAGCTTAATCAGGATGCCGGCGGTGGGGCGGATTTCCCGCCATTCCGGCCGCCGCGCAACGGCGCCGGACAATACGACACGGTCTACCTGATTTTCACGCAGGAGACGGCCAAGCCCTGCGACATCGCCGACGCTGATGACGGCATTGTCAAAACCGCTCCAGTCGTAACGGGAATCATCGCGCAAGCGCACGATGAAGGGGTTCTCGCCCATCTCCCGGGCCGCCGCCGCCACATAAAGCGGCAGCTGGCCGCTGCCGGCCACGATGGCGAGACGCCCGCCGCCTGTCACGGCTCACTTGCCCCGGTTGGGCGAAGAAATCGCACGGTCGCTGCCCGCACCGATGAAATCGATGATTTCGAGCGCCTGCGGGCAATCCAGATAGTCGTTACGATCGATAGCCGCCGCGTTGCCGCGGATCGTGCCTTCGGCCTCAAAGATCGCCTTGTAGACGCGCCTGACCTTGTGGATGTCCGCACGCTCGATGCCAGAGCGTGTCATGCCGACGACGTTCAGGCCACCGAGAATGCCGGGATTGCCATTCAGCATGCCATAGGGGATGACGTCGTAATTGACCGCAGACAATCCGCCAATGAAAGCCTGGCGGCCGATGCGGGTAAACTGGTGCACGGCGCAGCCGCCACCCAGAATAGCGCGGTCCTCGATGGTGACATGGCCAGCCAGCATCACATTGTTGGACAGGATGATGTGGCGGCCGAGACGGCAATCATGCGCCACATGCGAATTGGCGAGGAAAAGATTGTCGTCGCCGACAATGGTCTTGCCGCCGCCATCGGAACTCCCGGCATTCATCGTCACGCCTTCGCGCATGATGCAGCGTTCACCGATTTCGAGCGTTGTTTCCGAACCATCATGGCGAACCGCCTGGGGCGTGCCGCCGATGACTGCCATGGGATGCACGACCGATCCGCGACCGATGACCGTGAGGCCCGACACCACGGCGTGGTTGTGCAGGCGGACATCATCATGCAACGTCACCTTCGGCCCGACATAGGCAAGTGCACCGATGACGACATTCTCACCGATGACTGCGCCATCCTCGACAACGGCAGTCGGGTGGATTTTCGCCGAAGCCGCGATCGTGCTCATTACTGGCCCTCGGGGATCATCATCGCGCCGACATCGGCTTCCGCCACGAGCGCGCCTTCGACCTTCGCTTCGCAATGGAACTTAAACACATTGCCGCGCTGGCGCTGCTTGACCACATGGATTTCGAGGCGATCGCCCGGAACCACTGGTCTGCGGAAACGCGCGTTGTCGATGGTCATGAAATAAACGAGATGACCGCCCTCGCCCTGGTTACGGGCGCAGATGGCGCCGGCCGTCTGGGCCATCGCCTCGACGATCAGAACGCCCGGCATGATCGGCCGATCAGGGAAATGGCCGGTGAAATGCGGTTCGTTGACCGTCACGTTCTTGATGCCGATCGCCGAACTGTCGCCATCGATCTCGATGATCTTGTCGATGAGCAAAAACGGGTAACGATGCGGCAGAAGTTTCATGACTTCCAAGATGTCGGCCGTGCCAAGCGTCGCCTTCGTTTCGTCAGCCATTGTTTTTTTCTCCTGTTTTTTTATCACGCTCTTCGGCGCGCGCCAGAATATCGGCCATATCGCGCAGGAAATGTTTCATCGGACGCGCCGGAATGCCGCCGTAACGGGTGCCGGCCGGAACATCGGAAACCACGCCGCTCATCGCGGCAATCTGCACACCATCGCCAATGGTGATATGGCCATTAACGCCCGTTGCGCCGCCAATCATCACACCGTCACCGATGCGGGTGCTGCCGGCAATACCGACCCCGCTGACAATGCCGCAATGGCGACCGATGCGAACGTTGTGACCGATCTGCACCTGATTGTCGATCTTGGTGCCTTCGCCGATGACGGTGTCATCCATCGTGCCGCGATCGATCGTCGTATTGGCGCCGACCTCGACATGGTCCTGAATGATGACCCGGCCGATCTGCACGATCTTCAGCATGCCACGCGGACCCGGCGCATAACCGAAACCATCCTGGCCGATGCGTGCACCGTTATGGATGATGACATTATTGCCGAGCAGCGCCGCCAAAATGCTCGCTCCACCGGCAATCGTACAATCGCGACCGATCTGGACATCGGAGCCGATAACGACACCCGGGCCAATGCGCGTGCCAGCGCCGATATGAACGCCCGCGCCGATCACGGCCATGGGTTCCACGATGACGCCCGGCTCGAGCTTTGCCGATGGATCGACATAGGCAGCCGGGGAAATTTCCGCTTCCATCCGAGCAACAAGCGAGGGCCGCATGGCGGATGGATGCAGCAAAGCACCGACCTGCGCAAACAGCGTGTGCGGGGTCTTCGATATCAATGCGGGAATATGGGAAGGAATCAGGCTCTTCAGGGCCGCGTCACAAATGACAGCACCGGCCTCGCAGGTCAGCAGCTCTTCGCCGCTCTTGCGGGAAAGAATGTAACAGAGCTGATCCGGTTTTGCCCGGTAGACCGGTGCAACGGACCTGATAATCCGCTCGCCCGCCGCGTCATCAGACAGTTCCGCCCCAAAAAGGTCTGCGATATCTTTCAATCGCAGTCCCTCGTGGGGCGGAAAAAATGCGTTGTATTCCATCAGCCGGAAACTCCAGAACGTTCAAAGTTGCAGTTCTGGACTGCCGATATCAGAAAGTGTTGGACATGCCAAACCGGAAACGCTGTTCCTCGTCGTAGTCTTCCTTGGCAATCGGAATAGCGTAGTCAACGCGGATCGGACCGAAGGGCGACGCCCACATCACACCGATACCGGCGGATGCACGGATGGAGTTGTCATCCTTGACGGTCTGCGATGTAGAGACCTTGTTGCCATACATCGTACCGGCATCGACGAAACCAGCAAGACGCAGGCCGAAGTCTTCCGGAACACCAGGCATCGGAGCGGTGACTTCCGCAGACGCTGCGAAGTATGTCGTGCCGCCGATGGAGTCCGAACCGATGCGCGGGCCGATACCATCGTTCTTAAAGCCGCGAACCTGACGACCGCCGAACTTGAACTGGTCGAAGACGAGCAGATTGTCACCTGTCGGCATGACATGACCCGCCTGGCCGGTGAGCGAACCGATAACATCGTATTCGTCGGACAGCGTGTAGTAGTACCGCGCCTTGGCATAGATTTTGTAGTATTCGGAATCACCGCCGAGGCCTGCAAATTCGTTCGTCAACGCAGCCTGCCAGCCTTCACGCGGCATGTTGCGGTCATCGAGCGTATTGTAGTTCAGCGTGTTCGAAAGGATGGACTGGGTCCAGTCCTCACCGCGGATCAGAGCCTGATACGGTTCTGCGAGATTGGCGTTGTTCTGCCAGTCGCCCTTACCTTCATAATTGATCTGCTTATAGGTATACTTGAACGTCGTCGACAGGTTCTCGGTGATCGGCGCTGTTACGCGCAGTGCGAAACCCTGTTCGTCGTAGTTGTAATAGTCTTCGCTCTTGCTCTGGTTTTTGAAGAGATCGAAACCAGCCGCCAGACGGTAACCGAGGAAATAGGGCTCGGTAAAGGACAGCGAGTAGGTACGCGCATCGTCTTCGCCAGCACCGGCAGCAACACGGATGTACTGGCCGCGACCGAGGAAGTTCTTTTCTTCGACCGATGCCTCGAGCAGCACGCCGTCGTTCTGCGAGTAACCCGCACCGATACCGAACGAGCCGGTCGACTGGTCTTCAACGTCGACCACGATCACGACGCGGTCAGGCGCGCTGCCGCCGGCGGTCGAGATATTGACCTTGGAGAAATAACCGAGCGCTTCAAGGCGGCGCTTTGCAGCGGTGATGATCGTCTGATTGAACGCATCGCCTTCAGAAATATCGAATTCGCGGCGAATGACGTAATCACGCGTACGGGTGTTGCCGCGGATTTCGATACGCTCGACGTAAGCGCGCTCACCCTGATCGACGATGTAGGTCACGCCAATGGTGTTGCCAGACATATCACGGTCGCCGCGCGGCGTAACGCGGGCGAAGGGATAACCTTCACCGGCAACGCGCTTGGAAATCGCTTCCATGCTCTGCTGAACTTCCTTGGCGCTGTAGCTTGCACCCTGGCGGGTTTCCACGAGGCCCTGAAGTTCGGAACCGTCAACACCCGGAACAGTCGATTCGACTGCGACGTTGCCGAAGTCATACTTCTTGCCTTCGTCGACCGTGATGGAGATGGTGTATTCGTTTTTGGACTCGTCCAGCACCGCGTCGGAGGACACGACCCGGAAGTCGGCATAACCGCGATTGTAATAGAACTGGCGCAGCGCCTCTTCGTCGGCGCGCAGCTTGTCCTCGTTATAGACGTCCTTGCGTGTCAGGAACGACAGCATGTTGGACTTCTTGGTATTGATCACAGCGGCCAGACGACCGTCGCTATAGGAATTGTTGCCGATGAAATCGATGCGGCCTATCTTTGTGCGTTCACCTTCGTTGATGACGAAAGCAATATTCACACGACCTTGGCCGACAGACACGGTCTGCGTGGTGATTTCCACATCGCTGCGACCGATAGCGGAATAGGCTTCCTTGATGCGGGCGATATCCGCCGTCACGATTGCCTGGTTGAACGGGCCCATCGGCTGGGTCTGCACGATGCCGGCGAGCTTGTCGTCCTTGATCTTGCGGTTACCGTTGAAGACAACCTGGTTGACAAGCTGGTTCTCATTGACCGTCACGACCAGCGTGCTGCCGGAAACGCGCATGGAGACATTCGAGAAGTAACCGGTGGCGTAAAGACGCTTCACCGATTCATCGATGTCGGAATTGGAAAAATTCTTACCCGGCGCAATGGTGATGTTGGAGCGCACGGAGTCCGCACCGGACCGTTCGGCCCCGCGAACGTCAATCTTGCTGATGACGGCTGCATTTGCAACGCCAGCAGAGGCAAGCACGCCAAGGCCCGCAACCGAAGAAACACCGGCAGACAGAGCAACCGCCGACACAGCGTTCAAAAATCTTGAACCAGCCTTCATTTCAATTCTTACCTTTTTACGTTGTCCCTCAGCGGGCGGAACCCGACTCCGGCCATGTGCGTCGTTTTACCTGCTTTTCCCCTACAAGCAAGCGTGAACGTTAAATTCTGTTTACTTCGTGCTCCAGAGTGGCTCATTCGCCACTTCGGCATAAAAACACGGTAAACAAATAACTAACAAAACCGTTAAAACACAATCCTCAGCCGATCAAGCTGCTGATATCATTCCATGTTGCAAAAACCATCAGACCCAGAATCATCATCATGCCGATACGGAACGCCACTTCCTGCGCCCCCGCACCGAGCGGCCTGCCGCGGATGGCCTCGATGGCGTAGAATACCAGATGGCCACCGTCCAGCACCGGAACAGGCATGAGGTTCAACAGACCGATCGAGACGGAAAGGACGGCGGCGAGCTGGATAACGGCGGAAATGCCGAGCGTCGCCATCTGGCCGGATGCCTGCGCGACACGCACGGGGCCACCGAGCTGATCGGCATTCATGCGCCCTGTCACGAGATTGCCGATATAGTTGAAAGTGCCGGTGATGACGTGGCCCGTTTCGCGCACGCCCTCAGCCACCGCCTCTGACGGCGAATATTCGATGTGCCGGAAATTGCCGCTGGTCTGGTCGGTGACGATGCCGATGATACCCATTTCCAGCTTGTTACCGAACTGGTCTGTGGTTTCGGTACGGGTCGGGACCATAGGCAGCTTGAGTTCCTCGCCTGCCCTTTCGACGGTTACCGTAATCGGCGTGCCCGGCCTGATGCCGACATAACGGCGGACATCCTCGAAGGTCATCACTTTTTCGCCATCGATCGCCACCAGCCGGTCGCCGGGTTTTACGCCGGCTGTTGCGGCGGCGCTGTTTTCACGCACCTCCGCCACGACAGGATCAGCGATCATCCGGCCGTAGATGCCGAAAAGCACCGCAAAAATGAGAATTGCGAGAATGAAATTTGCAATCGGGCCGGCAGCAACCGTGGCCGCCCTTTTCCACAGCTTTGCGCCGGAAAGCGTCTGCGCCCTCTCCTCCAGCGACATATGCGACAGGCCGGAACTATCCGACTTGCTCGCCGCATCTTCGTCGCCAAAGAACTTGACATAGCCGCCGAGCGGAATTGCCGAAAGCTTCCATCGCGTGCCGCGCTTG
The DNA here is from genome assembly GCF_000092025.1 of Agrobacterium fabrum str. C58. Lineage (NCBI taxonomy): Bacteria > Pseudomonadati > Pseudomonadota > Alphaproteobacteria > Hyphomicrobiales > Rhizobiaceae > Agrobacterium > Agrobacterium fabrum. Next base: position 1,373,359 of record NC_003062.2, on the reverse strand, counting down.
TCGGTGAAACCGATGAGCTCGGGGCCGAAGCCGATGGAGAATGCGGTGGATCGGATGCCGCACCAGCGGCCGACAAGGTAATGCCCCATCTCATGAACGAAAACGAGCAGGGAAAGCACCAGTATAAAGGGCACTATATAGCCGGTCAGAAAGCCCGTCGCCGCCATTATTGTGTTCATGACAATCTGCCCTTTATGTCGTGACCTATCGCGACGCCTAGAAACCCGGCAGCAGACCGCCGCCCGATCCGGGCACGTCTCCGGTTGCCGCCGCATGCACGAAAGCTATGAGGAATACCGTAAAGCAGGCGAAAACAAGACCGTCAACACGGTCCATGAAGCCGCCATGGCCAGGAATGAGATGGCTGGAATCCTTGACCTGGAAACGACGTTTCACGAAGGATTCAAAGAGATCGCCGATCTGGCTGAATACCGAAAGGACGAGTGCGAGCCCAACAAGCAGCAGGCTGATCCTGCCGTGATAGGCCATGGAGACCGCAGCGCCGCCGATCACCGCCGCCACAGCACCACCAACGGCGCCGGACCAGGTCTTGCCGGGCGAAATCGAAGGCGCAAGTTTCGGCCCGCCAATGGCGCGTCCAACGAAATAGGCCAGGATATCCGTCGACCAGACGACGGCGAAAATGAACAGGATGGAAGCGAACCCGGCCAGTTCGTCACCGCGGATAGCCGCTAGCGATATGCCGCTCAGTCCCGCGTAAAAAATGCCGCCCACCAGCCACCAGTTCTTGCCGCGCAAAACCGGAAACAGCGCCGCAGTCAGCGTGAAGCCGGATAAAAGCGGCAGATCGAGCGAGGACTCGCCGAAGATCGTATTGCCGGCGATGACGGCAACCGCAAACCAGCCCCAGGCATTGCCGGTCGAGTTGGTCTCCGACATCCGGGTAATCGTCGACCACTCATAATAGATGAGGATCGCCAGAAGCCCCGCAACGATGCGGAACAGAATGCCACCATACCAGGTCGCGGCCAGAATGACCGCGGCCATGACGATTGCGGACACGATCCGCAGTTTGAGTTCACGGCTCATCAGGCGCCTGCCACGGCAACCTGCTCGGCCAGAGCACCGAAGCGGCGGTCACGCGTTGCATATTGCTCAATTGCGGAGAAGAACCGCTGGCGGTCGAAGTCGGGCCAATATTCCGGCACGAACAGGAACTCGGAATAGGCTGCCTGCCAGAGCAGGAAGTTCGACAGGCGCTCCTCGCCGCTGGTGCGGATGATGAGATCCGGATCCGGCATTCCCGATGTATCGAGCCTCGACGAAATCATCTCAGGCGTAATGGCGTCAGCACTGAGCCGGCCTTCGGCGACATCACGGGCGATTGACGCTGTCGCGCGGGTAATCTCGTCACGGCTGCCGTAATTAAAGGCGATCACCAGCGTCAGCTTGGTATTGCCAGCCGTCATCTGCTCCGCCTCTTCGAGGAGAGAGCGTATATCGGTCTTCAGCCCCTGCCGGTCGCCGATGATCCGCACGCGGACATTTTCGCGATGAAGTTCCGCAAGGTCGCGACGGATGAAGGCCTTCAGAAGGCCCATCAGATCGCTCACCTCGGATTCGGGTCTGCGCCAGTTTTCCGAGGAGAAAGCGAACAGCGTGAGATAGCTGATACCGCAGTCGCCTGCCGCACGCACAGTCTCGCGCACGGCCTCAACCCCACGGCGATGCCCCATCACGCGCGGAAGTCCGCGCTGCTTTGCCCAGCGGCCATTGCCATCCATGATGATGGCGACGTGCTCGGGTATGGAGGAACGTGTCGTCGTCGGCATATCGATCCAGTAACAGGCAGCGCGGAATTAAAACGAATAAAATACAGGTCTATCGCGAGCGATATCAGACCTGCATGATTTCCTTTTCCTTCTCGGCAAGCAAGCGGTCAATTTCCGAAATCGTGTCGTCGGTCATTTTCTGCACTTTTTCCGACTGTCCACGGCTTTCGTCCTGACCGATATCGCCGTCTTTTTCGGCTTTTTTCAGGCCGTCCATGCCGTCCCGGCGCACATGGCGAATCGCCACTTTTGCTTTTTCGGAATACTCGTGGGCCACCTTGACGAGCGATTTGCGGCGCTCTTCGTTGAGTTCAGGCAGCGGAATTCTGAGGTTCTGGCCGTCCACGATCGGGTTGAGACCGAGATTGGATTCGCGGATCGCGCGGTCGACGGCATTGACCATCGACTTGTCCCAGATGTTGACGCCGAGCATGCGCGGCTCCGGAACGGTGATGTTCGCAACCTGGTTGAGCGGAACACGCGAGCCGTAGGCATCGATGGTCACCGGGTCGAGAATATTGGCCGAAGCGCGGCCGGTGCGCAGCGATGCGATATCGCTCTTGAATGCATTGATGGCACCATCCATGCGGCGCTTGATATCGTTGAGGTCAATACCACTCATCTTGATACTCCATCTCTATCGGCCAAGGCGGCCGGAATCCGCCCCGGAGGCGACGTCGTTTTTTGATTATTTGTCGTGCACGATGGTCTTGCGACCACCGCCGGTCAATATCTGCGCGAAACCGCCCTTCTCGTGGATCGAGAAAACGATGATCGGGATGTGGTTTTCGCGAGCGAGAGCAACAGCTGCGATATCCATCACCGCCAGCCCCTTGCCGAGCACTTCGCTATGGGTCAGCTCGTCGAAACGGGTGGCTGTCGGATCCTTCTTCGGGTCGGCGGAATAGATGCCATCCACCTGGGTACCCTTGAAGATCGCCTCGGCGCCCATTTCCGCGGCGCGCAAGGCTGCGGCAGAATCGGTGGTGAAGAACGGGTTGCCCGTGCCGCCGGCAAAAATCACCACGCGACCCTGGGCCAGATGGTGAAGGGCAGCGCGCTGCGAGAAGCTCTCACAGATTTCCGGCATCGCGATTGCCGAGAGAACGACCGTGTCGATGCTGAGCTTGCGCAGCGAGGTTGCAAGTGCTAGCGCGTTGATGACGGTTGCCAGCATGCCCATATGGTCGCCGGTGACGCGGTCGCCGCCCTTGGACGCCACGGCGACGCCGCGGAAAATATTGCCACCGCCGACGACGACGCCGACTTCAACGCCCATCGCCCTCGCCTCGGCAATATCGGAGGCGATACGGTCGGCCACCGCCACATCGATACCGAAACCCTGGTCGCCCATGAGGGCTTCACCGGAAGCCTTGAGAAGAACACGTTTGTAGATCGGCTTGGAAGACATCATGACTCCTCGGAAATGTAACCGAAACGCGGATACACGAAGGGCACCGCGTTGTCACGCGATGCCCTCCCGTTTTCCCAAGATTGGGTAAATATAATCAGCCCTTGGCGACGGCTGCGACTTCTGCCGCGAAATCGCTTTCTTCCTTTTCGACGCCTTCGCCGAGCAGCAGGCGAACCATGCCCGTCACTTCGATGGAAGCGCCGGCTTCCTTTTCGACTTCCTTGATGGCAGCGCCGACAGTGATGTCAGGGTTGATAACGAAAGCCTGCGACAGAAGGGCGACTTCTTCGAAGAACTTGCGCATACGGCCATCAACCATCTTTTCGATGATGGCTTCCGGCTTGCCGGATTCGCGGGCCTGTTCGATGAAGACGTTGCGCTCGCGTTCAGCAACAGCGGCGTCGACTTCTTCAGCGCGGATGGCGAGCGGGTTGGTCGCAGCGATGTGCATGGCAACCTGACGGCCGATGGAGTTCAGAACGGCCTTGTCGCCTTCCGACTTCAGGGCAACCAGAACGCCGAGCTTGCCGATGCCGTCGCCGGCAGCGTTGTGGACGTAGGTCGCAACAACACCGTGCGGCACTTCGAGTGCAGCCGAGCGGCGCAGCGTCATGTTTTCGCCGATGGTCGCAATCGCGTCCTTGATGCTGTCGGCAACAGACTTGCCGGTTGCCGGATAGGTCGCAGCGGAAACAGCGTCAACGGTGCCGTCGGTTGTCAGAGCAACCTGCGCAATACCGCGGATGAGGTCCTGGAACGCGTCGTTACGGGCAACGAAGTCGGTTTCGGAGTTGAGTTCGACAACAACAGCCTTGTGACCCATGGTGGCAACGCCGATCAGACCTTCGGCAGCCGTGCGGCCGGACTTCTTGTCGGCCTTTGCGATGCCCTTGGCGCGCAGCCAGTCGATTGCCGCTTCCATGTCGCCATTGGTTTCAGCAAGAGCCTTCTTGCAGTCCATCATGCCTGCGCCAGACTTCTCGCGCAGTTCCTTCACCATTGCGGCTGTGATTTCGGTCATTGTTTGCCTCTTATCGGTTCGATCGGTCAGTCGGCGGAATTTGCCGTGCCGAAGTTCTGGGTGATGACTGTACCCGGCCGCACACCCTTTGAAACCCGGAGGTTCCGGGATGGGCATGCGCATTCCCAAGTGCTGCGGCGTCGCCATACATCGAAATGATGGGTGCCGCTCTAGTGTGACAGCGTTATGAAGACTGCCTGCCGTTCCAACCACATCGGACGCCTTCGGTTTTAGAAAAACACATGGCGGAGCGGTTAGAAACGAACAAGGCCGTCAACCCATTGAAGGTCTTTGACGGCCTTGTCATATCCTGGTCGAGGAGACGGTGATTAAAAAATCGCCGCCAGACAGGGCCTAAATCAGGCGCCAGCCTCGTCTTCGAGAGCGGGCTCAATCGGAGCTTCTTCAGAAGCGCCGATGTCGCGGCCGGAAGCGCCCTGCTGACGTGCGATACCGTCGATGGCAGCGCGGGCGATCAGGTCGCAATAAAGCGAGATGGCGCGCGAGGCATCGTCGTTACCGGGGATCGGATAGTCGATGTGATCCGGGTCGCAGTTGCTGTCGATGATCGCAACGACCGGAATGCCAAGACGCTTGGCTTCTTCGATCGCGATCTTTTCCTTGTTGGTGTCGATGATGAACATCAGGTCCGGAACGCCGCCCATATCGCGGATACCGCCGAGAGCCTTTTCAAGCTTTTCGCGTTCGCGCTCGAGGGTCAGACGCTCTTTCTTGGAATAGCCGGAGCCTTCCGAGTTCAGGATTTCGTCAACCTTGCGCAGACGCTGGATCGAGTTCGAAATGGTCTTCCAGTTGGTCATCATGCCGCCGAGCCAGCGGGAGTTGACGTAGTACTGGGCCGAACGCTTTGCGCTGTCGGCAATGATTTCCGACGCCTGGCGCTTGGTGCCAACGAACAGAACGCGGCCGCCACGGGCAACGGTGTCGGACACGACCTGAAGGGCGCGCGAAAGCATCGGAACGGTCTGAGCCAGGTCGATGATGTGGATGTTGTTACGGTCGCCGAAGATGTACGGCTTCATCTTCGGGTTCCAGCGATGCGTCTGGTGACCAAAGTGAACACCAGCTTCGAGAAGCTGACGCATAGAAAAATCGGGCAATGCCATGCCTTGTTACTCCTTTTCCGGTTTAACCCCCGCGAAGCGAACAGCACCGATTTTCATCGATACCACCGGGCGGAACGGACCGGATTTCTCCCGGAACATCCCAAGCTTCGCGTGTGGAATGGTGAGCCGCATACAGTCGCCCGCATGAAAATGCAAGCATTTATGCGAAAAAACCGCAAGAATGGCCCGCGTTTCAGCGAACCGGTTTATTTTCGCAGGTTTCGGGCTTGAGAATATCAAGCTTCGCAAGCTTTCCCGTCAGGACGAAATCGCCGTAATCCATCGTCAGATCGCGGGTGATTCCGTTTTCGTAAAGCTTGAACGACATGCGGTAGATCGGCAGGGCGTCGGTGCCGGTCTTGTCGTTGTAGTAAGCGATGGTCACCGGCCAGAATGCCGCCTTGGCGAATTCTCCAGCCTTGCCGGCGTCGGCATCGCCATCCTTCGGCATCTGCGACTTGCCGACCAGTGTGGACGTGATCAGGCTTTCATCACCATCATCCGAACCATCGAAAATGCGCGATTCGAAAATGCGTTTTCCCTGTTTCGCATGCTCGATGACCTGGAACATGTGCTGCGTCGGGAATTCGCTGGCGACGAGACTGACCTGTCGGGCATCCGGGCGGGTCAGATCGACCTTCACGCCATCGGTGCCGTCGATTGCAGCTCCCTGCACTTCCTTGTCCAGCTTGTCATCGGTGTAGGACTTGGTCTCGAAGGTGAACTTCTTGGCAGCGAGGTCCTCGAAGGTCTTGGTCTGCTGGTCGGTCATGCGAACCGCATCGCCGGTGTTGATCTGCGTCACGAAGCGGAAATCCGTCTTGTAACCCTGACAGGCCGAGCCGGTGAATTCATAAACCATGCGGCCGGTCATGCCCTCGATGCCGGAGCGGTCCGACGCATCCTTGAGCTCGAGATCGTAGACGGCGCGATGGGCGACGAGATCCGGAACCGCGATGGGCAAGGCATTGGCAGCGTTTGACAGGCCGGTCATAAGCCCTGTTGCGGCAACGAAACCAAGCGTCCTGACAAACATGCAATATCTCCTGTTGGACTCGCTGCTCATATTGTACAAGCAACCGCCCGGCTTTTGGATCAACATCTTCTGAATGCCGGATTCTTGAAGGATTTACAACAAAACCGGAGACGAAAATGTCTGACGTCATCGAAGGCCGCCTCAAGGAACTTGGCTTTACGCTTCCTGTCGCCGCAGCACCAGCCGCAAACTACGTTCCGTTCACCATCAGCGGCAATCTTCTTTATGTATCAGGTCAACTGCCGATGGAATCGGGCAAGATTGCGGTGACAGGCCTCGTTGGCCGCGATGTCGACGTTGCAAGCGCCCAGCGCGCGGCCGAATTATGCGCCGTCAACATTCTCGCACAGGTCAAGGCCGCTTTGAATGGCGACCTCTCGAAAATCCGCCGCGTCATCAAGCTGAATGGCTTCGTTGCGTCCGTTCCGGAGTTCGTGGAGCAGCATCTCGTCATCAACGGCGCTTCCAATCTCATTGCCACAGTTCTCGGTGAGCCCGGCAGACATGCCCGCGCGGCCGTCGGCATGGCGTCCCTGCCCTTCAATGCGTCAGTCGAAATCGACGCCATCGTGGAAATCGACGTATGACGCTCAAGCTTTCCTGGTTGACGGCTCAACCCGTCGCCCATCGTGGCTATCATGATCTCAACAAGGCGGTCTGGGAAAACACGATTTCCGCCTTTTCCCGCGCCATCGAGGCCGGTTTCGCCATCGAATGCGACGTGCAGCTGGCCGCCGACAGCGTGCCGGTGGTTTTCCATGACCACGATCTAGAAAGGCTGACCGGCATCAAGGGCGATGTGCGCGAACGCACGTCAGCCGAACTGGCGATGCTCTCCGTTGGGCAGACCAAGGACCGCGTCCCCACCCTCAAGCAGCTTCTGACACTCTGCGCCGGCAAGGTGCCGCTCGTCATCGAGCTGAAAGGCCGTGAAGGCGAAGGCGTCGACGATGGTTTTGCCGAAGCGGTGCTGGAGGACCTCGAGGGCTACAAGGGCCATGTGGCGCTGATGAGCTTCGATCATCATCTGCTGAAAGACCTGAAGGCTGCGGGCTCGCCCTGGCCGCTTGGGCTCACGGCGGAAGGCGACAAGCCGGAAGATTTCTTCAGGCATGACGAAGCGATGCAGCTGGGGCTCGATTTCATCTCCTATCATTGGGGTCATCTGCCCAACAGCTTCATCGAAGCGCAAAGAAAACTCGGGCTTCCGGTGATTACCTGGACGGTAAGGGATGAAAATGCGCGCGCGACTACCTATAAATATGCGGACCAGATGACATTCGAAGGTTTCGACCCGAGAGAGAACCCGTCCGCCACGGCATGACAGAAGATTATTCAATACGCGTTGCGCAATCCTTCACGGATATCGATCCGGAAAGCTGGAACCAGCTTTCCGGAGTTTCGCGCAATACGTCAGAAAAATACTACAACCCCTTTATTTCTCATGCGTTTTTATCCTCCATGGAGGATTCCGGCTCGGCGACGGCAAAGACCGGCTGGCTTGGCCATCACTTGCTGCTGGAAGATGCCGTGGGAATGCTCGTCGGCGCTGTGCCGGCCTATCTGAAGAACCACAGTCAGGGCGAATATGTCTTCGACCACGGCTGGGCGGACGCTTTTGAACGGGCCGGTGGTCACTATTATCCAAAACTGCAATGTTCGGTTCCCTTCACGCCTGCGACCGGGCCGAGGCTGCTTGTTTCCGAAGCCGTGGATGCCACGCGCTTCAAGCCGCTTCTGGCCTCTGGTCTCGCGCAGGTAACGGAAAAGATCGGCGTTTCCTCCGCGCATGTCACGTTTCTGGAAGAGGATGATCTGTCTGCCCTGCTGCCGCGCGATTTCCTGCACAGGAAAGACCAGCAGTTCCACTTCATCAATCACGGTTATCGCGACCACGATGATTTTCTCGACGCCCTCTCCTCGCGCAAACGCAAGGGGCTGAAAAAGGAACGCCGCGCCGCGCTGGAACATGGCATCGAGATCGACTGGCTGACCGGAAGCGATCTGACCGAAGATATCTGGGACCAGTTCTTCGCCTTCTACATGGATACCGGCAGCCGCAAATGGGGCCGGCCCTATCTGACGCGGAAGTTCTACTCGCTGATCGGCGAGCGCATGGCCGATGATGTGCTGCTGGTGATGGCCAAACGCGAGGGGCGCTACATTGCCGGGGCGATCAATTTCATCGGTTCGGATGCACTTTATGGCCGCCACTGGGGCTGCATCGAGGATCATCCCTTCCTGCATTTCGAGGTCTGTTATCATCAGGCGATCGATTTCGCGCTGGCGAAGAGATTGAAACGGGTGGAAGCCGGTGCGCAGGGCGAACACAAGCTGGCGCGTGGTTATGTGCCGGTCACTACCCATTCGGCGCATTTCATCGCCCATCCGGGCCTGCGCCGCGCCATTGCCGATTATCTTCAGCGCGAGCGCGAAGAAGTCGAGCATATCGGCGATTATCTTGATGAACACACGCCCTTCCGCAAGGGCGAGAGACAGGAACACGAACCGGACGCATAGTCCGCGACGAGGAGATCACCGATGGCCAGCGCCTATGACGACAACAATATCTTCGCAAAAATCCTGCGCGGCGAAATTCCGAGCCACAAGCTTTATGAAGATGAGCATACGCTGGCCTTCATGGATGTGATGCCGCAGGCACCCGGCCATCTGCTCGTCGTTCCCAAGACCGGCTCCCGCAATCTGCTCGATGCCGACCCTCAAGTGCTGGCAAGAACCATTGCCGTGGTGCAGAAACTCGCCGTAGCCGCCAAGGAAGCTTTCAATGCGGATGGCGTCTTCGTCGCGCAGTTCAACGAACCGGCGGCCGGCCAGACGGTGTTCCACCTGCATTTCCACGTCATTCCGCGCAAGGAAGGCGAGCCGTTGAAACCGCATTCCGGTGCCATGGCCGACGGCGAGGTGCTGAAGGCTCATGCGGAGAAGATAAGGGCGGCGCTTGCTTCGTGACGCTGGCTAAACACGCAACGTCATCCTCGGCCTTGTGCCGAGGATCTAACCACGTATCGTGAAATCAATCGGTTGCAGATGCTCGGGACAGGCCCGAGCATGACGGAGGATAGGTTTTCTGACCTATCACTCGACAGGACGGTAGGCATTCCGATCCGGCCACGGCCAGCCTACCAGCACGGCCATATCCGGCCGAAAAATTTCCACCTTCAGCGGATAACAGGCCGCCATGTCACTTGAATGCGTGGCGCTGCAATCGCCGCCCGGGCAGGCGGAAAGCGCACCGATGAGGTCAATTTCCGCGAATAATTCCAAATAGTCACCCGGCCGCACCGGGCTCGCCTTCATGAAATATTGGTGTGTATCGCGGGTGAAACCGGTGCACATGAAGACATTCAGCACATCATGCACATGCGGCTCGGCCTCTCGGAACGACAGGCCCCTGGCGGAAGCGAGCGCGTTTGTCAGGTTCGAATGGCAACAATGGTGATAATCGCCACCGCTCAGCAGCTTGTTGGTATAGGGATCGCAGCGGGTGCCGATCACATCATGCACACCGCCGCCATCCTCGTCGAAGCCATACCATGACAGCGTATCATGGGTGATTGTCGCCATCGGCCGCAGGGATGGCAGGTTGCTCCACAGCCGGTTGCCGACGGAAACATGGGTGGCATGCAACGCGCGCGTCTTCCCGCTGAAAAAGCGCTCGTTCAGATCATGGGCGTTCCAGAGATTCAAATCCCCCACCTGCGGGCCTTCGATGCTGACGATACGGAAAAAATGCCCCTTGGGTACAGTGAAGGTGCGGCCGCCACGCGGGGGTATGATGACCTCATCGATCTTCTCCATACCGTTCTTTGCTTGCACGAGACGCGCAAGGTCCGGGGCCTCCAGCGTGCCGTTCGGATAAACAACGACAGGACTGATGGCGCGGCGCTCGGCGGCATCCACGGGTTCGGCAGCAGGCATGGTAGTCATGAAATCCTCGGAGAAAGACGTAATCGACGTGATAATTGCGCCATGTCCACCCCGCTGACAAGACAGGTTTTTCTTGCGCTCAGCCCAAGCCTCACTTAGCCTCATCGATCATGACACTGCCACCACTCGCCACCCTTCGTGCTTTCGAATCCGCCGCCAGAAAGGCTAGTTTTGCCCTGGCCGCGCAGGAACTTGGCATGACAGCCACTGCGGTGAGCCAGCATGTGCGCAATCTGGAAGCATGGCTTGGGGTCGCTCTTTTCGAGCGCCACGCGCGCGGCGTCAGGCTTACCCCCGCCGGAATGGAATTTGGCAACACGGTCTCGGGCAGCCTGCGGCAGATCGCTTCTGGCGCGGAGCGCATCCGCCGGGGTCACGACCGCATGACCGTGCGCCTTGCCAGCCTGCCTTCGGTAGTGGCGCATTTTCTCACGCCCCGGCTGCCCCGCTTCCGGGCCTCGCATCCAGACATACAGGTGTCGATCAGCTATTCCGGCGCGCAGCATACAAGCGCAGCCGATCTCACCATCGGGCATGGGATATCCTTCGGGGAAAATGCCGTGGCCCTGTTCAGCGCAGAAACACGTCCAACCTGCGCGCCCAGCTATATCGCCAGTGCTGGTCCCTTCAATGACGAGGCCAGCCTGTTACGCGCGGAACTGCTGCATGATGATACCGAGACGGCATGGAGAGACTGGTTTGCGGTTGGTGACATGTCGCTACCTTACGGTGCAGGTCCGATTTTCGCGGATTTTAATCTACTGGTTACAGCCTTGAAAGCGGGACAGGGTATCGGCCTCTGCCCGACGGCACTTCTTCGTAAAGAGATCGCCGAGGGCCAGTTGACAGTGCTTTTCGACCGGGCCGTCGATACGGATAAATATTACTGGCTCATCCGACCGGAAGAGATGACCGCATCGGCGCGCCTTCTCGCTGACTGGTTGGTGGCGGAAGCACGCGGGAGCGACCTGAAGTAGAACAAGCAGGCATTAAAAACCGCGCAAAAACAGCCCAGCCGCTAGAAGCACAATTGGAACCGCCACGCCAACGATGACGCGCTGGCCGGCAACTAGAAATGCGATGAAACCGAGGATGGCCGCGCCGATGCGCAGCCACATGGGCGACGCTTCCAGCGATCCGGTTGGAAAGACGATGAGCTTGGCGGTGACGGCCATGACCAGTGCGGTGGCGACCGCCCTTACCCAATAAAGCGCTTCGGAATCCTCTTTCAACCGGTTACCGGCGAGGACGCCGAGCCAGCGCCAGAGATCGGTCGCCAGCCAGCCTGCGATGGCGATGAACAGATACGGCGCCCACCAGTTATCGGTCATCATGGTTCGCCCTCTGGTGAGACGGGTTTGATCCGGCGGCGGAAAACGTAGCGATCGATGACGTAGGCCAAAGTGCCGCCACCGATACCGGCATAGAGAATATCGAATTCCGGTGCGACCAACGCAAAGGCGGGTCCGGCAATCACGCCGATGACGAAGGCGACCTTGACGACGGAATGGCGGGCCGAAGCCCAGATGGATGCGATGAAATAGACCGGCGTCAGAAAGAACAGCACACCCGCAACGAGCGGCGGAAACGCGGCGACCACGCCGTAACAAAGGCCAACGATGATGGCGTTGACGACCGTGAGCGTGATGCCGAAACCGGCGAACCAGGCGGCGCGTGCTTCACGCGGCACCTTTGAAAGATTTTGCGTAGCGAAGACCCAGGCCGTGATCGCGACGAAATGCGAGAGAAACAGCAAGATCCATGTCGGCGTCTTCGCACCGCGCATTTCCGGAACGATGGAGGCGACCATCGGCATCATCCGCACCGAAGACAGCGTGACCGCCAGAAAACAGGCGGCAAGGTTGGCGCCGCCGACCATGGAGCCGATCAGGATCATCTTGGCCGGCAAGGCCCAGATGACAAGCGTCATGAACACCGCTTCGCCGCGCGCCACCCCGGATTCCAGCGCAAAGGCGCTGAAACCGACAAAAGATGTCATGAGAATGAGCGAGGGCAGCGAGAAAATGCCCCGCATTCCCCGGAAGAACCAGCCGCTGAGGGGGATGACGTCGCTTTCGGCAGTCTGCATTTGAATTCCATCAGGAATGGACAGGCATGAAAATGCCGGGCTCTCGCCCGGCATCCGTCTATAGGTCAAAGACCTGGACTACTTCTTCTTCGGTACTTTCGGCACCGTATTGGTCTTGCGGCGCGGCTTGTCCTCATCAGACTTGTCGGCCTCGGCCACCAGAATCTCAGCCTCATCGGCAGTCTTTGCCGCCTTGGAAGCCGTTTTCGCTTTGGCTTTCGGCTTGCCCGGCGATTTCGCCGCCTTCAGCTCGGCTTCCGGCTGCGGTTTCACGGGCGCGGTCTCCGGCAGAACCTCGAGAATCAGACCGTCGGCGCCGTCATCCTTCTTGCCAACGGTGACACTGACGACGCCACCCTTCTTCAGCTTGCCGAAGAGGATTTCATTGGCGAGCGGCTTCTTGATGTGTTCCTGGATCACGCGCGACAGCGGGCGGGCACCCATCTTTTCGTCGTAACCCTTTTCCGCCAGCCAGGAGATCGCATCCTCATGCAGGTCGAAGGTGACGTTACGTTCGGAGAGCTGGGTTTCCAGCTGCATGACGAACTTCTGCACCACCTTGTGTATAACGGCTGTTGGCAGCGGCGAGAACGGAATGATCGCATCCAGACGGTTGCGGAACTCCGGCGTGAACAGGCGGTTGATCGCCTCTTCATCCTCACCCGTGCGGCGCGAAGAGCCGAAACCGATCGCCGATTTCGCCATTTCGGACGCACCCGCATTGGTCGTCATGATCAGGATGACGTTGCGGAAGTCGATCTTCTTGCCGTTATGGTCGGTCAGCGAGCCGTGGTCCATCACCTGCAACAGGATGTTGTAGATATCAGGATGCGCCTTTTCGATTTCGTCCAGCAGCACCACGGAATGTGGATGTTGATCGACGCCGTCGGTCAAAAGACCGCCCTGATCGAAGCCGACATAACCGGGAGGTGCGCCGAGCAGACGTGAGACGGTATGGCGCTCCATATATTCCGACATGTCGAAGCGCAGCATCTCGACACCGAGCGAGGCGGCAAGCTGCTTGGCCACTTCCGTCTTGCCCACGCCCGTCGGGCCGGAGAAGACATAGGAGCCGATCGGCTTGTTCGGCTCGCGCAAGCCGGCACGCGCCAGCTTGATGGCGGTCGCCAGCGCCTCGATGGCGATGTCCTGACCATAAACGACCGAGCGCAGTTCCTTTTCAAGATTGGCGAGAACCATCTCGTCATCCTTGGAAACCGTCTTCGGCGGAATGCGGGCCATCGTCGCGATGGTGGCCTCGATTTCCCGTTCGGTGATCAGCTTGCGGCGCTTGGAGGCTGGCAGCAGCATCTGTGCGGCACCTGTCTCGTCGATCACGTCGATCGCCTTGTCCGGCAGCTTGCGGTCGGAGATATAGCGAGCCGACAATTCAACGGCGGCCTTGATCGCCTCGTTGGAATATCTGAGGTGATGATAATCCTCGAAATAGGGCTTCAGACCCTTCATGATCGCAATGGCATCATCGATCGACGGCTCGTTGACGTCGATCTTCTGGAAACGACGCACCAGCGCGCGGTCCTTTTCGAAGAACTGGCGATATTCCTTGTAGGTGGTCGAACCGATGCAACGGATAGCACCCGATGACAGCGCAGGCTTCAACAGGTTCGATGCATCCATCGCGCCGCCGGATGTGGCGCCGGCACCGATGACGGTATGGATTTCATCGATGAACAGAACCGCGCCCGGAAACTCTTCCAGTTCCTTGACGACCTGCTTCAGACGCTCCTCGAAATCACCGCGATAACGGGTGCCGGCAAGCAGCGTGCCCATGTCGAGCGAGAAGATGGTGTCATTGGCGAGCGCCTCCGGCACCTTACCTTCGACGATACGCTTGGCCAGGCCCTCGGCGATCGCCGTCTTGCCCACGCCCGGATCACCCACATAAAGCGGGTTGTTCTTGGAGCGGCGGCAGAGAATCTGGATGGTGCGATTGACCTCGTCGTGACGGCCGATCAGCGGGTCGATCTTGCCGTTCCTCGCCTTGTCGTTGAGGTTGACGCAATAGGCCTTCAGCGCATCCTGCTGCTTCTTGGCGGACGATCCGTCTTCCTCGGGATTACCGCGGCTGGGCTTGCTTTCGCTTTCGGGCTCATCGGCACCGCGCGGCGCGCGCGTCTGCGACGTGCCCGGACGCTTGCCGATGCCGTGAGAGATGTAATTGACCGCATCGTAACGGGTCATTTCCTGTTCCTGCAGGAAATAGGCGGCATGGCTTTCGCGCTCGGCAAAAATGGCCACAAGCACATTGGCGCCAGTCACTTCCTCGCGGCCGGACGACTGAACATGGATGACGGCGCGCTGGATGACGCGCTGGAAGCCGGATGTGGGTTTGGAATCCTCGTCATAACCGGTGACGAGGTTAGTCAGTTCATTGTCGACGTAATCGCTGACGGTCTTGCGCAGCGCGTCGAGATCGACATTGCAGGCAGCCATAACGGCGGCGGCATCCGCGTCGTCGATCAGCGCCAGAAGCAGGTGTTCGAGCGTCGCATATTCGTGGTGACGCTCATTCGCAAAGGTCAGTGCCTGGTGCAGCGCCTTCTCGAGACTTGGGGAAAAAGTTGGCACGTTGCGATCCTCATTTCTTTTCCATGACGCACTGCAGCGGGTGCTGGTGCTGTCGGGCGAAATCCATGACCTGGCTTACTTTCGTCTCTGCGACCTCATATGTAAACACCCCACATTCGCCCACGCCGTGCTGGTGCACGTGCAGCATGATGCGGGTTGCCGCCTCGCGATCCTTCTGGAAAAATCGCTCCAGAATATGGATGACGAATTCCATGGGAGTGTAGTCGTCATTCAGTAAAAGAACACGGTACAAATTCGGTCTTTTCGTTTTCGGCTTAACGCGGGTGATAACAGACGTTCCGCGGTTGGTGCCGCCGTCTTCCCCGTCGCCCTCGCCCTGCATGTAGATCGGCTTAGCGATCATCTTTCATCATTCTCCAAACTATTCTCAAACCGACAGCTGATTGCCAGGAGGGAGAACTTCGCCTCTCCATATCTAGGTCGTTAAGATGCGATTTTAAGCCCCTTGTGCAACGGTGCAATCACTATTGCGTTTGCGAAGAGGCAAACCTCGGGAAAAGTGAGGCTGTGAAGGCGGCATAAGACGGAAGAGCGGAACAAACCGGCGGGAACAGCGCAACTCGGGCCGCGTGCAGAGCGAATGACGCGGGCGAATCCGGTTGGCCACCGCCAGCATCACTCCTTGTCGTCGAGCATTTCGCGAACGGCGATGGCGAGTTGCTTCAGCGAGAATGGTTTCGGCAGGAAACCGAACTTGGCATCCGCCGGCAGGTTCCTGGCAAAAGCATCCTCAGCATAACCGGAAACGAAGATGAATTTCAGGTCTGGATAGGATTTGCGCAATTCTCTCAGCAGCGACGGACCGTCCATTTCCGGCATCACGACGTCGGATACGACGATGTCGACCTTGCCTTCCAGTTCCTCCATCACTTCCAGTGCCTCGATGCCGGAACCGGCCTCGTGCACGGTGTAGCCGCGGGTTTCCAGCATACGCTTGCCACCGCGCCTCACCGCCTCCTCGTCCTCCACCAGCAGCACGACGGCGGATTTGCCGGTGAGATCCAGCGGTTCTTCCTTCACCGGCTCCGCCGCCACGACCGGCGCGGCAACCATCTCGCCGTCCTGTCCCATCACCTGAACGACCTCGACCACATGGCGCGGCAGATAGATGCGGAAGGCGGTTCCCTTGCCCACTTCCGATTCGGGGTAGATGTAACCACCCGACTGCTTGACGATGCCGTAGACCATCGAAAGGCCAAGACCCGTGCCCTTGCCGACTTCCTTGGTGGTGAAAAAGGGCTCGAAAATCTTGTCCATGATTTCAGGCGGAATGCCCGTGCCGTTATCGGCGACTTCCACCATGACCATGTCTTCGGCCGGGAATTCGGGACGGCCAAGCGCTGCGATTTCCTTCTCATCGACGTTGCGCGTCCTGATGGTGATTTTGCCACCATCGGGCATGGCATCGCGCGCATTGACGCAGAGATTGATGAGCACCTGCTCGAATTGCGAGAGATCGGTCTTTACCGGCCAGAGATCGCGGCCGTAATCGACCTCAAGCTTGACATTGGTGCCTGATATCAACCGGTCGACCAGCATGCGAAGATCGCCGATCACGTCGGTCAGGTTGAGGACGGCCGGACGCATCGTCTGCTTTCGCGAGAAAGCGAGAAGCTGGCGCACCAGCACGGCGGCGCGGTTGGCATTGCGTTTGATCTCCATGAGATCGGCAAAGCTCGGATCGGCGGGCCGCGCCTGCAGCAGAAGATGGTCGGACGACAGCAGGATGGCGGTGAGAACGTTGTTGAAGTCGTGGGCAATGCCGCCCGCCAGCGTGCCGACCGCATTCATCTTCTGGGTCTGCGCCATCTGGGTTTCGAGCGCCTTCTGCTCGGTCACCTCGATGGCGTAAACGATCGCCACTTCTTCCGGCGCCTCGTCGTCCTGGTCGATGACGGCGTTGACGTAGAAACGGAAATGCCGGCCCTCGTCGCTCGGATGGCGGGAATCGAACGGTGCGATATCACCCTGACGATCCTTGGCTTCGGCCAAAGCCTGCTCCAGCCGCGGCTTCTCATTGTCGTGAAGAACGGTTTCGAGTGCCACGCCTCGGTCGATATCGTCACGCCCGACGACGCCGGAAAAGAGCTTGAGGAACGGCGCGTTGATGCGCAGGATGCGGCCTTCGCCATCAAGCGAGGCGATCGCCATCGGCGTATTGTTGAAGAAGCGCGTGAAGCGCATGGCGGAGGAGGATTCCGTATCCTCCTGCCCCTTCGAACGCATCAGAACGATCGTCCGGCTCTCACCCGGCGCACCATCCTTTGCCGTAACCTGATGCACGAGGCGGGCCGGCATGCTCTGGCCGTTCACCCGGCGCATGTCGAGATCGAGGATTTCGGTGCGCTTGGCCGTGCCCTGCGGATGGACGGAATCGATCAGCGCCATGCCTTCGCCGGCGACGATATCCGAGATGGTCATCGAACCCGGCGAAAACTGCGCTAGATCGATGCCGAGCCATTCCGACAGGGTGGCGTTCAGATAAACGATCTCGCCCTTGCGGCTGGCGGAAAAGAAACCGGCAGGGGCGTGATCGAGGTAATCGATGGCGTTCTGCAATTCGCGGAAGAAACGCTCCTGATCCTCGCGCTCCGGCGTGATGTCGGCGATCTGGAAAACGTGCAGCCCCTCGCCGCCCGCATCCTTCAGCACCCGGCCTTTCAGCCTGTACCAATGCGGCCCCGCGCCGGTATCATCGCCGAGCGGTTTCAGCAGCCGGAACTCCTCGTAACCGTCGCGGCCTTCGCGCAGCACGTTGATGAGACGATAAAGCGCTTCGGTCGATTCGCGGCTGCGCGACAAAAGCGTCTCGAGGCTCTGGATGTCGCTCGCCTTCGTGGTCCCGCTCATGCGGCAATAGGTGGCGTTGGCATAGACCATATGCCCCTTGGCATCGGTGATCAGCGTGCCTTCGGGGTGGGCCGAAAGAAACCGGCGGGCAAGGCCGTCCGATTGCGATTGCGGCATCACCTCGATGAAGCCGATGATCGACGAGACGAGGAAGAAGATGCCCATCATGGCCAGCACGCCGAGAATGCCGAGCACGATTTCGTTTTCCAGCGAATCCTTGAAATAAACGAAGGCGGCCGCGGCCGCGATCAGAACCAGCGCCAGAAGCAGAATGCGCAAGACCGTGCCGGAACGGGCACGCCTGTCCACCAGCGGAAGGTCGTTGTCGCTTGTCTCGCGCACCCGTGTCATCTTGGCCTCGCAGTCGTGCAGGTCGTCATTCGGTCAGCCTTATTTCCTCGACGGAATCGGGCAGCAGAATTTGTTGTAGCAACTCGCTTGACCGTCAAAAAGCTCCGCTACCACACAAAGGCTTAAAAACGCACAGCGAAAACAGCCTGAAAGCGTTATAAATGCCTCAGAGACTACCGTCTCGTACAGCTCAGCTCTTTCACCTGGCATTGAATGCGGGGCGCGGAGCAGGCGATCTTGCCGTCAGCGACAGTGCAGACCGAGCATCCGTCCGTGAAATCGATGCAGGACGGATTGTCTCGCACGAAGTCCTTCATGGTGGCGGAAGTCTCCAATGCTTTGTCTTCCGTCGCTGTTGCCTGGTGGGGAGAACTGAAAATCGGTAGCAACAAAAAAACAACTGCAATGAGACGTGGCGCAGGAAACCCGTCTACGCGCGATGCCTTGACCATTCAGTCTCTCCCGAAGCGAAAGGATTGCAACCTTCATTGCCTCCCAGCATTGAAGGAGAGGATATGGCGTTTTGGTGGCGTCGTTGCGATCGACGCGTCTATCCTGTGGGGCGAAATGAATAAACCTTGTATCGCACTTAAAAAAATCGTCTTTTCCTGTTTCGCGTTCACACTATAAGAACCACGGCAATATTAATTGTCCAAGAAACTGAAATGCCAAAAAATCTGAAGGGATGATCTCCATGATGGAAGATTTTATCGGCACCTATGGCAACAATCTCATCGTCGCCGTTGTCGGTGTGGGTGTGGCGCTTCTCGTTCTGGCGATCGCTTTGTGGCTCCTGCGCAGGCGAAGCGGTTCATCGCCCTTCATCCGTGGTGGTCGCAACCGGCAGCCGCGCCTGCAGGTTCTCGACGCGACGGCCGTGGATGCGCGCCGCCGTCTGGTTCTCGTGCGTCGCGATAATGTCGAACATCTGGTCATGATCGGCGGCCCGACCGATATCGTCATCGAAAGCGGTATCGGCGCGATCCCGATCGTCCGGGACTTGCAGGAGCCGGAACTGAAGGCACTGCCGCGCCAGGAAAGCGAACAGAAGAGAGCCGAACCGTCGATCCCGCAGGAACGCCGCGCCGCCCTGCCACAGCAGCCTGTTGTGGCCGCAGCTCCGGTTTCCGCCCCCGAAGAACCCGTCAAGCAACCACAGCGGCCGGAGCCGTCCAAGCCGGCACCCGTTTCGCGTCCCGCACCTGTTGCGGCAACCGCCGCCGCCATGCCACCACGTCCATCGACACCACCGCAACCCGTGCCGCCCGCGGCAATCTCGCGGGAGCCCGCTCCGCCGGCAAGGCAGGCCGCACCCGAGCGGACCCGCCCCGCGCCGCCGCCTATCCCAGCGGCAGCCGTCCCGGCCGCAACCGTCCTGCCCATTGCCGCTGCATCACTCGATATGCCGGCGGCACCAGCAGAGCCAAAGCGGACCGAGCCTTTCGTACAGGCTCCGGCCCCTGCACCCGTCGCGCCGCCCATCCCCGCCCAGATGCCCGAGCAGGCAAAGCTAGCGGAAGAGCGGCCCGTGGAGCTTGCCCCGCCGGTCTTTGCAGCGCGAGAGCCGGTGATCGACCAATCCATCGCCGCCGATTTTCTCGACGCTGCCCGCGACCGGGTTCTTCCTGACCTTAAGCCGGGCCAGAATACATCGCCCGCTCCTTTTCCGCCGAGGCCTGAAAACCCGCCTGTGGCTTCAGCCGACGCTGAACCGAAATTTTCCGATGAACTCGCCAGCGATTTTGAGAGCTTTTTGGAAGCAGAAATCGCCAAGAGCAAGGAAGCGGATAATGAACCTTCCGTTACGCCTGCGGCAGACAGGCAGGTCAAAACGCAGCCTACCTCTCCGCCTGTCACCGGCGCTTCACCGGATGGAGACGTGCAGAAGGAAATGGCGCGTATCTTCGGAGAGCTTTCTGTCACCCGTGATCGCTGACGGGCGGATATCTTCCGAAACAAAATTCACGACACCAAAAAGGGCACGGAAACAATTTCCGTGCCCTTTTTCAATTGATGCTGTTTTTAGCCTGTTGGCGGAAACGCCCTATTCGTCGCGATAGACTTTTTCGCGACGCTCGTGACGCTCTTGCGCCTCGATGGAAAGCGTTGCGATGGGTCGAGCATCCAGACGCTTGAGGCCGATAGGTTCGCCCGTCTCCTCACAATAACCGTAAGTGCCGTCGTCGATCCGCTGAAGGGCTGCATCGATCTTCGAGATCAGCTTACGCTGACGGTCGCGGGCGCGAAGCTCGATCGCCCGGTCTGTTTCGGAAGATGCCCGATCAGCGAGATCGGGATGGTTGGCGCTTTCTTCGGCGAGATGTCCGAGCGTCTCGCGCGCTTCTCTCAGGATATCATTTTTCCAGGCTATGAGCTTCGCGCGAAAATAGGCACGCTGGCTGGCATTCATGAACTCATCGTCTTCCGAGAGCACATATTTGCTAAGATCGATCTTCTCACTCAACGCGATTCTCCTCGAAGAACATCTCAATGCGGCGGTGTATACTCCAATGATATAGGCCGATTCAAGTCTACAGATCAGTTTTCAGGCATTTTTAAAACTGACACAAAAATCATCTAAATGACTAATTTTTATCCTTTATTCGTATTGAAGCGATTTCTTCTTCAATCACTTCAATGCGACTTACCAACAGGAAAGAGGACTTGCGGTCCTGCAACCCTATCCTGTAGCATTCAGTCCGTGTCCTGACATTCGAACGCCGGTCCCCGCCCTTGACAGCATCTTTCCCGACCCGAGTTTATCTTCTGCGCCACGCCAAGGCCGCCTGGGCGGCGCCGGGAGAACGGGATTTCGACCGGGGACTGAACGAGGCCGGCTTTGCCGAAGCGGAGATCATCGCCGACCTTGCCGCAGACCGGCGTTACCGCCCCGATCTCATTCTGTCGTCCACAGCCGCGCGTTGCCGGCAGACCACCCAGGCCTGGCAGCGGGCTTTCAACGAAGGCATCGATATCGTCTACATCGATGAGATGTACAATGCCCGCAGCGAAACCTATCTGTCGCTTATCGCCGCGCAAACGGAAGTGCAGTCGGTGATGCTGGTGGGGCACAACCCTACCATGGAGGCGACGCTGGAGGCCATGATCGGCGAAGATCTGCTGCATGCCGCCCTGCCCTCGGGTTTTCCGACCTCAGGTCTTGCGGTTCTGGATCAGGACGACAGCGCGGCAAGCGGTAAAAATCGCTGGCGGCTGATCGATTTCCTTGCGCCGGGCAAATAACCGCCGCTGCGTGCAACAAAGGCGCCGGGAAGCAGCGCTGCCGAAAATCCGCTGGAGCGCTTCTTTTTTGGGCAGCCGCAACTTCCTATATGCAGCCGTGACCGTGAAACACAGCCAGGAAACTGCCATTGCCGCCTTCTCTTACGTCCCTGACAGACAGCGCGCTTATCGCTTTCGATAATCTGGCCGACCGCGCGGGCAACCTTACCCATCCGACATTGCGGCTTGGCGTCACCGGCCTTTCGCGCGCGGGCAAGACGGTTTTCATCTCCTCCCTCGTGCATAACCTGCTGAATGGCGGCAGATTGCCGCTGTTCGAGGCCATGCGATCCGGGCGCGTTTCAAACGTGCGCCTGGAGCCGCAGCCGGATGACGCCATTCCGCGCTTTCAGTACGAGGACCATATTCAGGCGCTGGTGCGTGACAGGCTCTGGCCGGATTCGACACGGGCGATCTCGGAACTGCGGATCACACTCGATTATCAGAGCGCCAGCGGCTGGGGCCGGTGGTTTTCGGCCGGCAAGCTCTCCATTGATATCGTCGACTATCCCGGCGAATGGCTGCTCGACCTGCCGCTGCTGTCGCAGGACTACAAGCAGTTCAGCGATGCAACTGTCGCACTTGCCGGAAGCGGCATTCGCGCAGAACTTGCGCAGGAATGGCTGGCGATCGCCTCCTCGCTGGATATTAATGCGCCCGCCGACGAAATGACGGCGCGCCGTCTGGCGGAAAGTTTTGCGGCCTATCTGAAAGCCTGCAAATCCGACGAAAGGTCGCTCTCCACCTTGCCGCCAGGCCGCTTTCTGATGCCGGGTGATCTTGAGGGATCGCCTGCACTGACATTTGCGCCCCTGCCGGGCGTGACCGACGCGAAAGCACCAAAGGGCTCGCTGCGCGCCATGATGGAGCGACGCTACGACGCTTATAAATCGATCGTGGTCAAACCCTTCTTCCGCGAACATTTCGCCCGGCTCGACCGGCAGATCGTGCTGATCGACACGCTGCAGGCAGTCAATCGCGGCCCGGAAGCCGTGCAGGATCTGGAGCGGGCGCTGGGCGATGTTCTTGCCTGCTTCCGCCCTGGCACAAATAGCATACTGTCGTCGCTGATCCGCCGGCGCATCGACAAGGTGTTGATTGCCGCCACCAAGGCCGATCATCTGCATCATGAAAGCCATGACCGGCTGGAGCGCCTGACCCGCCGTCTGGTCGACCGCGCCATTACCACCATCGGCATGAACGGCGCTGGCATCGAGGTCATGGCGCTTGCCTCCGTGCGCGCCACCAGAGAGGCAAGCGTGCGCCAGGACGGTCATGAACTGCCCGTTATCGTCGGCACGCCGATGGCCGGTGAAACCATCAATGGCGAGATTTTCGACGGTAATCGCAAGACGGCGATCTTTCCCGGCGATCTGCCAGAGGATCCGGAGCCGCTGTTCCGCAGCATAGACCAGGATGGCGACAAGGCGACACTGCCTGACGTCAATGTCGTGCGTTTCCGCCCGCCCAATATCGACGAGCCGGGCAGCGGCGGCATTCGGCTTTCCGTTCCCCATATCAGGCTCGACCGCGCCATGCAGTTCCTGTTCGGAGACAAGCTCGCATGAAGGCTCCCACACAAAACGATCCGCAGACACGCCGCCCGGCGGCTTTCACGCTCGAGACCGAGGAGGCGGCACGGCCGTCCGCCACACAGAAACGCGCGCCCCGCAGCTTCGACGCCGAGATTTCGCTGACGCCGGACGAGGATGACCCGTTTCTGGCGCCTGCGGATATCGACGCCGCCGCATTACCGGTGGCGACGCCGAAGAAAAGCCGCTTCTCCTTCGGCAAGCTGGGGCTCGGGGCGCTTGGTGTCCTTTTCTCGCTCGCCTTCGGGCTCTGGGCGGATCAGCTCATCCGCAATCTGTTTTCCCGCTCCGACTGGCTGGGTTACACCGCAACGATCGCCCTTATCGTGGCGCTTTTCGCGGTTCTCGCCCTTGTCGGCCGCGAGGTCTTCGGCATCATGCGGCTCAACGCCGTGCAGTCTCTCAAGGCCGACGCTGAAACGGCCAGCCTCGACAAGAGCCCAAAACCCGCGCGCGCCATCGTCACCCGCCTGAATGCAGTTCTCTCGCACCGGGCCGAAACGGCAAAAGGGCGCGCGGCGCTGAAGGAAACGGAAAATGACGTCATCGACGGTCCGCATCTGATCGAGCTTGCCGAACGAGAATTGCTCGTGCCGCTCGACAGGCAGGCCCGTGCCCTCATTCTCAACTCCTCCAAGCGCGTGTCCGTCGTCACCGCCGTCAGCCCGCGCGCCGTGGTCGATCTCGCTTATGTGCTGTTCGAGGTGACGCGGCTGGTGCGCGCCATGGCGGAGCTTTATGGCGGCCGCCCGGGCACGCTTGGCATGCTGAAGCTCCTGCGCGATGTCGTCGCGCATCTTGCCGTCACAGGCTCGATTGCCGTGGGTGACGGACTTGCCCAGCAGGTTCTCGGTCATGGCCTCGCCTCGAAACTCTCCGCCCGTCTCGGCGAAGGCGTCATCAACGGGCTGATGACGGCGCGAATCGGCATTGCCGCCATGGATCTTTGCCGCCCGCTGCCGTTCAGGGCGGTAAAGCGGCCAGGCATCGGTGATTTCATGTCCGACCTCACGCCCGATTTAAGCGGCGGAAAAAACGGTGAAAAAGCCTGATCTGCCGGGCATTGCCGCTTCAAAAGGTTACGGACGAAGCTGCAAATGAGCGCGAAATAAACCAAGCATTAACCATTCCGCCGGTAGATTGCAGCCTATCGAACAGGCTTCTTCGCCGGGGAAAGTATCATGTATTCGCGCTTCTTTTCGCTTATGGGCGGACTCGCCGCCATTTTGTCCGTCAGCGGCGGTTTCGGCATGTCTGACGTCCATGCAGCATCGCGCGATCGCGACGACGTCTTCTTCCGTTCGGTGGCCGGCAGCTGGAAAGGCCCCGGCGAAATCGTCGCCGGCAAATACAAGGGCACAAAATTCACCTGCGATCTGACGGGCGAACCGCTCGACGATAAGCAGACCGGCATCAAGCTCGGCGGCACCTGCCGCGTTGGCGTCTTCAGCCAGCCCATGTCGGCTGTCATCAGCCAGAAAGGCAACAGCTACGAGGGCAAGTTCCTCGACGGCGCTGCCGGCAAGGGCCTCGACATCACCACCGGTCAGGTGAGCGGCGACAAGGTGGTCGTCGGTATCAACCGCGCCAAGCTCAACGGCGCCATGGTTGCCCGCGTCTCGAACGACAATTCGATGAACATCACCATTTCGGTCAAGGTCGCAGACCAGATGATCCCTGTCATCGGCGTCACGCTGGCGCGCGATATCGACCAGATCGCCGTCGGCTCGATCAAGCCGTAAAAGCCATAATCTTCTCAGTCATCGCCGAGCGGGAGTGTCCACCACTCCCGCTTTTCGTTTGCGCGGACAATGCCACTCCTGTCCGCCTGCTGGAGCCATTGCCGCACCGGCTTTCCCTTGACCTCAAGATCGGGCGCGATGTCGGCAAGCGGCATCAGCACAAAAGCGCGCTCCGTCATACGCGGATGCGGCACCTCGATGCTTTCCGTAACGATAGCCTCATTGCCATAAGTCAGCACGTCTATATCGATGGTGCGCGGTCCCCAGCGTTCCGTCCGCACCCGCTTCATGCCCCTTTCGATATCGAGGCAGAGTTGCAGCAGCGCCAGCGCGGTCAGCGATGTCTCGACCAGCGCACAGCAATTGAAGAAATCCGCCTGATCGGTCTTTCCCCAGGGCGGCGTGCGATAGAGGCCGGAAACGGCCTGCACCCGGCAATCATCATGCGCGTCGAGTTCACGCAGCGCCCGCGCCATGGCAGCGGCGGGATCGCCGATATTGCCGCCGAGACCCAGTGCGGCGACAGTCGGCTTTTCAGGCGCGATGTTCAACGCTCACCTGTGCATAATCGAGAATGCCGGGAACCGGTGCCGAGGGTTTACGCACCGTGATCTTCAGCCAGACGATCTGCGGATAACGCGCCCGAAGCGCCTTGGCGATGTCGTTCGCCAGCGCCTCGATGAGATAACGACGCTGCCCGACGACGCTTTTTTCGATGACGGCAAAGGCCACGCCGTAGTCGACGGTATTTTCGATATCGTCGGTTTCCAGCGCATCACCCGCCTCGACTTCCATCTCGGCATCGACGAAAAAGCGCTGGCCCAGCACCTCCTCCTGCTCGAGAAGGCCATGACGGGCGAAAAAGGAACAGTTTTTCAGGATGATGGTATAGCGGCTCATCGCATCGCCTCCATGGCAGGATTGTTTTCGCCTGAAAGCCGCGCCATCTTCGGGACACGGCATTCCGGCACTCGTTGATCTACGCATCGGCCTTTGCCGACGCTTTTGCAAGAACCGCATCGGCAATAGCCAGTGCATCGCGGGTCGCGGCGACATTATGCACCCGAAAAATCGAAGCACCCGCGAGCCTCAGGATCGCAGTGGTTGCAGCCGTTCCGATATCGCGTTCCTCTGCCACATCCCTGCCCGTCAGCGACCCGATGAAACGCTTGCGCGACGTGCCGGCAAGAACCGGCAGACCAAAAGCGGCAAGTTCACCGAAACGGGCCATCAGCGCGACATTTTCGCTTTCATCCTTGGCAAATCCAAAGCCGGGATCGAGCACCACGGCATCAAGGGCAATGCCCGCAGCCTCGGCGATTTCAAGCGAGCGATTGAGGAATTCAAACTGATCGTCGATGACGTCGGCAAGCTTCTGCCGGTCACGGCCGGTATGCATGATGCAGATGCCGGCGCGTGTGGAGGCAACCACACCCGCCATATCAGGATCCTTCTGCAGGCCGAATACGTCATTGACGATATGAGCGCCGGCGCCGATTGCCAGCCTTGCCGTCGCGGCGCGATAGGTGTCGACGGAAATCAGCACATCGGTCTCGCAGCGCAATTTTTCGATAACCGGCAGCACTCGGTCCTGTTCCTCTGCCTCCGTGACCGCGGCAGCACCCGGCCGTGTGGATTCGCCGCCGATATCGATGATGTCAGCTCCCTCCTCAACGCAGGTCAGCGCATGGGAAAAAGCCGCATCGACGGCAAGATAACGGCCGCCATCGGAAAAGGAATCAGGCGTTGCATTGACGATGGCCATAATACGGCCACGCCCATCAAGTTTCAGGGAGCGGCCATGGGCCGCTTGCCACGCGTTGCTGCCGACTGTTATCACGTAACACGCGCCTTTCGGGAATAACGGAGTGTTATGTCAATTCTTATAAGTTCCGCTCCGCCTATGCAGCAAACCTTTTTCAAGTTCAACCGGAAGGCCGGGTCATGACCAAATCATCAAGCGCTCTCTGCGCCGTTTTCGCAGGCGCATTGGCCCTTTCCCTGTCCGGACCGGCTTTTGCCGAAACCATCGTCCGCAAGACCTATTCCTATTTTTCGGTCAGCGGCAAAACCGCAGCCGATCTTGACCAGCAGCTTTCCAAGCACGGCCCGCTGACCCGCAATACCGGCGCGCGCCATCCCGGTGCGACCGAAATCAAATTCGGCGGTGAGCTCACCTATGTCGAAAAAAACGGCATGTGCAGCGTCGGCACGGCCAAGGTGCTCCTGAATACTCGCATTCTGCTGCCGCAGTGGAAAAACCGCCGCCGCACCACGGCGGAACTGGCCTTCATCTGGGATACCCTGCTTGCCGACATCAAGCGCCATGAGGAACGCCACGCGGAAATAGCCCGTACCCATGCCCGTTCGCTCGAAAGACAATTGACGTCGCTTCGTCCGCAGAAAAGCTGTGAAGTGCTGCAGGGAATGGTCGGCAAGATCACCCAGACAGTGATGGACGAGCACGATCGCGACCAGATGCGCTTCGACGTGGTGGAATCGAAAAACTTCGATGCCCGCATGACCCGGCTGTTAAAAAACCGGCTGGAACAGGGCCAGGCCCGCCGCTGACGGTTGTTGGCAGCCCTTCCCAAATCTCGAGGAACAACAGGGACATGACGTAACGTCATGTCCGATATCACCCGTGAATTCTCGTCATGGTGCGGCCGGCAAGACTCATTGTAGCTTGTTCATACGGTTTGGAATGGTTGCGGCCCACGGCGGTCCGACGGTTGCAACCGTCTCCGGTTCTCCCGGTGCGCACTTGAGGGCTCGCAGGTGTTTCCTCCCTCGCCTGCATGCTGCGTACCCGCCTCGCCCCGCTCCCCACTACCAGGTGAGCGGGGCTTTTTCTGTGCGGGGCAGTGCCGAAAGTTCTCAGCCCTGGCGTTCGGGAACATGAACAACGAGACCGTCAAGCTCGTCATTCATCTTGATCTGACAGGAAAGCCGCGAAGTGGGACGAACCTCGAAGGCGAAGTCCAGCATGTCCTCTTCCATCGGCTCGGGTCCGCCAACACGCTCTGCCCAGGCATCGTCAACATAGACGTGGCAGGTGGCGCAGGCGCAGGCGCCGCCGCATTCCGCATCAATGCCGGGAACGGAGTTGCGCACCGCATTCTCCATGACGGTAGAGCCGTTGCTCACGTCGAGTTCATGAGGCGTGCCGTCAAAGGCAACGATGGTGAGTTTTGTCATGCCGGAATCCAAAATGTGATCTGAGAATTGTTCTAAACACATAGAAAGGCCGACCCGCCTTGGCAACCCGCTTCGGGACACACAGGCTGAACCGGCCTTGCAAAATGGCAAATTTTGATCGCTTGCGTCTCAGCGGCAGAGCTTGAGGATAAAATTTTCGGCTTCGACAATAGCTGCAGCGAGTTTTGCGATCAGCGCGCTATCATTGCCCTTCTCCTCCACCGCTGCCGCGGCCGCGGAAACGGCGGAGGCGCCAACGGCCTGCGCCGATCCCTTAAGACGGTGGGCGGTGGCCGTAACGGTCTTGTTGTCTGCGCCCGCCATTTCATGCAGGGCTGCGCGGGCACTGCGGCTGAATAGCTGCAGCACCTCGATTTCCAGATCCTTGTCACCCATCGTCTGCTGCGCAAGATGATCGAAATCGATTGGCTTCTTGCTGACCGCAGGTGCGCCGCCGTAATTATCGGGAGCTTCGAAAACAATACTGACCGCTGCCATGGCTGGAATCCTGTCTCGCCGTTTCCTGTTTCATGTCACATATGTGTCGTATTCACGCATGCTGGCGGCTGCTATCGGCTTAAATTACGGCGTGACGCAGGCGAAAATCTTCTGCTATGGTTAATTTATGTTAAACTTATGCGAAACAAGGCGTTCAGCGTGAAAC
The DNA here is from genome assembly GCF_000092025.1 of Agrobacterium fabrum str. C58. Classification (NCBI taxonomy): domain Bacteria; kingdom Pseudomonadati; phylum Pseudomonadota; class Alphaproteobacteria; order Hyphomicrobiales; family Rhizobiaceae; genus Agrobacterium; species Agrobacterium fabrum. Next base: position 1,344,642 of record NC_003062.2, on the reverse strand, counting down.
TCAGGTTTAAAAACTGTTAAAAAGCCGACACTTCGCTGCCGTCGCAAATCCGCATTAATTGTTTCGAACACCTAAATGTGTCACTACGGTACTGCCGTTCTCGCAGGGCTTAAGCTCAAGCTTTGTTATTGCGGCACAGTGATGTAATTTCGCCCGAAAGCTGGACCACCAGCAATTCGGGATTTGGTAAGTGGCGGAACTGCTCTCTCTTGAGGGAAAGTTTCGTTGGCATGATGGCGGCAGTCCGCTTGCTGATCGCAAGTGGGTCAACGGCATGAAGCCGGGCGTATGTGTAACGAGGCGTAACCGCATGGCGAATAACAAGATCAGCGACTCTGTCGACGAGACTGCATTTCAGGCATTGGAAGATGCCTTGCAGCTTGGCGCTTTCGAAGAAAAGCCGGAGACGCGGAAAACTGCAAAGCCGAAGCAGCCGGAGGCCAGAGTGAAGGAAGCAAGCAGACAGACCCCTGCTCCCGAGGCCACCCGCGCGCCTGTCGAACAGACGCCCAGATCGCCCAATCTCGAAGCCGCCAATGACGGCTCCAAGCGCAGCCCGGCGATGATCCTGAAATCGCTGGAAGGCGGCTCCATCGGCGGTGCATTGCGCAACGCCACGATCATGTCGGTGATCTGGGCACTCGGCGGCCTTGGCATCGCACATCTCCTTTACGGCAATGCGCTGTGGAGTATCGGCTCGCTCGCCGATCTCACCGCGATCCCCGGCCTGATGGCGATCGTCGTCGGCATCCTCGTTCCCGTCATGCTGTTCTTCGCCTTCGCGATCATGATGGCGCGTGCCCGCGATCTGCGCAACGCTGCCCGCTCGATGGCCGAAGTTGCCCTTCGCCTTGCGGAACCGGAAACGGTAGCGTCCGACCGCATCATGTCCGTCGGCCAAGCGGTTCGCCGCGAAGTTTCGGCCATGAATGACGGTATCGAGCGCACCATTGCCCGTGCGACGGAACTCGAAACCCTCGTGCATTCCGAAGTCAACGCGCTTGAGCGCAGCTATGCCGACAACGAATTGCGCGTGCGCAGCCTCGTGCAGGAACTGACCGCCGAGCGCGACGCCATCGTCAACCATGCCGAGCGCATCCGCTCCTCCATTGTCGGCGCGCAGGAACAGATCAAGGAAGAACTGTCCATCGTCGGCGAAGAGCTTTCGATGCGGATCGCCACGACCGGTGAAGCTTTCGCCTCGATGATCGATACGCGCTCGGCCGCGCTGCTCGAAAAATCGCGGGCCTCGACCGAAGCGATGGGTAGCCTGATCGCCGCCAAGACAGAAAACCTGCTGCAGGCGCTGAACTCCTCCGGCTCGACGATATCAAACGAATTTGACATGCGCCTGCATAACCTCACGTCGACGCTGGACGAGCGCGGTGAAGTGCTGCTGGAGCGTTTCGCGATCCATGCATCGACGCTGGATAGCGGTGTGGAAAGTCTCAACAGCGCGCTTGAGGAGCGCACCCGCCAGCTCAACGAGACGCTGTCCGCGCGCTCCCTGGAACTCAACCGCAATATCGAACGCGGCCAGCAGGTCATCGGCGGTTCGCTGGATACGGTTCTCGACAAGCTGTCCACGACGCTTGAAGAAAAGGGCCTCTCCTTCCGCCAGAGCCTGCAGAGCACGGCCGACGATGCGATCATGGATCTCGATCTTCGCTCCGGCCTTTACGAAGAGCGCATGCAAGCGACGGTCGGCCAGGTCAATTCGGCCTTCGACGAGCATGTGGCGCAATTTGCCAGCGCCTTCGACCAGCGCGCCGGCAGCCTCGACAGCAAGCTGATGGAAAGCCTCGCACGGATCAACGAAACCGTTGCCGGCGGCTCCGAAGCCCTCGACACCATTCTGACAAGCGGTCTTGAGCGCATCGGCAGCACCATGACCGACCAGTCTCTGGCGCTCGCTACCGCGCTGGGCACGGGTCAGGAAATGCTGGAAAACGCACTCGAAAGCCGGACCCAGGCCTTCAGCGACGCCATCGGCCAGCGCACCGCCGAAATTACAGATGCCTTCACCAATTCGCACGCGAAGATCGATACCGTTCTGGCGGAACGCAGCAACGCCCTGTTCGGCGCGCTTTCGGCCAGCCAGGACCGTTTCGACGAAGCACTCGCCAGCCGTTCTCTCGCCATTACCGGCTCGGTTTCCGGCACGGCCGAACACCTTGCCGCGATGCTCGATGAACGCGCCGCCGCGATCAACAGCGTCGTTGCCGACGTCGAACGTCGCCTGACGGAGACGCTCGAAACCCGCGCCGCAGCCATCACCGGCGCTGTCTCCGGCATCGAGGACCGCATCTCCGACACGCTGGAAAGCCGCACGGCTGCCCTGCATGATGTCGTTTCCGGCGCGGAGAGCCGCATCGCCGATACGCTTGACGGCCGCACCGCCGCTCTTTCCAGCGCGATTTCCGGTGTCGAGGAACGTATTGCCGACACGATGGACAGCCGCACGCTGTCACTCGACATGACCTTCGCCAATGTTGAGGAACGGCTTTCCGAGACGCTCGACAACCGCACCTCCGCTCTGACAGGCATTGTTGCAAGCGCCGAAGAAAAGATCGCCGGGGCGCTCGATAGCCGCACGGCCACCTTCGGTGACGTGGTTGCCGGTGCTGAAACCCGTATCGCCGAAACGCTTGATGGCCGCACCGCAGCGCTCAATGCCGTGGTTTCCGGTGCCGAGGAGCGCATCGCGGATGCTCTCGACAGCCGTACCATGGCGCTCGACATGACCTTCTCCGGCGCCGAGGAAAAGATCGCCGAAGCGCTCGACACGCGCACCGCAGCCCTTGGTGAGCTGGTGGCAAGCGCCGAGACCCGTATTGCCGGCGCGCTCGACAGCCGCACGGATTCGCTGAAAACCGTCGTTTCCGGCGCGGAAGAGCGGATCACCGATGTGCTCGACAGCCGCACCATGGCGCTCGACATGAGCTTCTCCGGCGTCGAGGAAAAGATCACCGATATTCTCGATGGCCGCACCGCCGCGCTGAAGAGCGCCGTTGCCGGTGTTGAGGACCGCATTGCCGGTGCGCTCGACAGCCGTACTGCTGCCCTTTCCGGCATCGTGTCAGGCGCGGAAGAACGCATCGCCGAGGCGCTCGATAGCCGCACCCTGGCACTCGACATGACAATTTCCGGTGTCGAAGAGCGGATCGCCGAGGCGATGGATGCGAGAGCCTCGTCGCTTTCGCTTGCCGCTGCCGGCGTCGGCCAGCGTCTCGAAGCCACGGCCTTCACGCTTGAGAATGCCCTTGCCAGCGGTCACGAGCGGCTGGAAACCATGCTTGGCTCGCAGGCGGAGCGCATTGCCGGTTCGCTGGAGCGCAATAGCGGCCTGATCGAACAGAGCGTTTCCGGTGCCGCCAACCGCATCGAAAACGTTGTGGAAGATGGCAGCAGCCGTTTTGCGCAGACGGTGGAAGAAGGCGTCTCGCGCCTCGAAAACAATCTGTCGCAATCGCACGAAGAAATCCGCACCGCGCTTGACCAGCGCCAGGCGGACCTTGCCGCGACGCTCAGCTCCGCCACCACCCAGATGGGCGACATGCTCTCCGAGCAGGCGATGATGATCGGCACCACTGTCGCCTCCAGCGCCAGCATGCTCGAATTGTCGCTCGAAACCCAGCAGGACACGTTGCAGAAGGCAATCGATGGCAGTGCTGCAACGCTGGAGGCCCGTCTTCGCAACAGCGCCGGCGACATTGCCGTCAAGATCGGTGAAGCCGCCCGCGAAATCGGCGGTGCGACCGACGCCCTCTCCACTCGTATTGAAACCTCAATCGGCAATGTCACCACCCGTCTCGACGAGACCGGCGCCCGCATCGAGACCTCTCTCGACGCCCTCCAGACCCGCGTCGGCGGTGATCTGGCCAACGTCAACAATTCGATCGAAGATGCCGGCCGCCGCTTCGCGGACGCGCTGGAAGACAAGACGGCCGTGTTCGCCCGCACCAGCGACGAGGCCGCCGAACGCATCACCGGCATTCTGGACGAGCAGACGACCCGCGTCGCAGACACGTTCGAAAACCGCACCAGCCGTCTGGCTGAAACCTTTGATGCCGGCACGGCCCGTATCGACGAACGCCTCGGCACCATGGACCGGGCCCTGACCATCGGTCTCGAAAATGTCAACCGCACCATCGAAGGCAAGGCGAGCGATCTCGCCGTCAGCCTGCGCGGCGCCGTTGTCTCCGCCACCCAGAACATCGGCGACGAAGCGGCTCGCTCCTCTGCCCTGCTCGCAAAGTCCGGCTCGGAATTTGCCGAACAGGTGCAGGCGCAGAACGAGGCCTTCACCAAGGCCATCGAGGAACGTTCCGGCGAGATCGTCACTCGCATCTCCGATGCCCAGACCCGTCTTTCCGGCCAGGCTGCTGCCGTCGCGCAGACCTTCTCCGAAGCGGGCAACATCATCGTCAACAAGGTGGCCGAAGCTGAAGCCGTCGTCCGCTCCCAGGTCGGCGTCATCTCGGAGACACTGACGAGTGTCGAATCCGCCCTCGATGCACGCGGCGAATCGATCCGCTCGGCGCTTGATAACCGCACCCGCGAACTCAACTCGATGCTGGCCAGCCGTTCTGCCGAACTGTCGCGCCTGATCGAGGAGAAGGCGAAACCGGTCGTCGAGGAATATGCCACCATCGGCCGGGAAGCCGCCGAAAAGATCGTTTCCGCCGCCCAGCAGAGCGCAGAGCTTCTGTCGCAGAGCAACAGCGGCATGGTCGGAATGGTGGAACAGGCGATCAGCGATTACGCCGCCGCCGGAACGGATGCAGCAAGCAAACTCGTCGCCGCCACCCGCCAGAGCACCGACATGCTGTCGGAAACCCATACGGCCATGGCGGACGCCGTCGAACAGGGTATCGACAAATATGCCCGCTCGGGCAGCGATGCGGCCAACAAACTCGTCGCAGCCACACGCCAGAGCACGGATATGCTGTCGCAGACCCATAACAGCATGGCCGAGATCGTTGAGCAGTCGGCGACCAACTTCAACGCCGCCGTCGAGCGCGCCGCACAGGGCTTCGGCGCGGCAGATGAAGCGCTGAACGCCTCCGCGACCCGCTTCTCGGAATCCGCCTCGCAGGCTGCCGACATGGTCTCGAGCTCCAGCCGTCTGCTCGAAGGAAAGATCGACCGTCTGTCGAATATTTCCGGCCAGACGCTGGCTCAGGTCGCCGGCATCGTTGGCCGCTTCGAGGAACATTCGAAGGTGCTGAGCCAGGCGTCCGAACTACTCAACGCCGCACAGTCGAGCCTCGTCGGAACGCTGGAAGAACGTCAGGATGCGCTTCGCAGCCTGTCGGTCGGCCTCGTCAAGCGTTCCGAAGAAATCGAAACCGCCATGCGCAACGTCGTCGGCGTCGTGGAAAACACCCTCAACGAGGCCGAGGAGCGTTCACAGAACGTCGCGGGTAATCTGCGTGACAATCTGCAGGCCTCCTTCTCCGATATCGGCCGCTCGCTCGACGAGACCGAACAGCGTGCCCGTTCGGCGGCACAGACCATGCGGGGCGCCTTGCTGTCTGCCGGTCAGGATGCCAGCCGCTCGATCGAAAGCACGCTTTCCGACGCGCAGAAATATTCCGATGAGCTGGTCAACCGCCTGCGTGGTGGCGTCGAATCCTCGCTGTCGGAAGTCGACAATCTTCTCGGTAGTGCCTCGGAGAAATCCAATGCCGCCGCCGCCAACCTCAAGGAAACGCTGCGTCAGGCCGTCGAGGAGGCCGTTAGCCGCTTTGCCGGTGCGACAGACGAAATCCGCCGTTCCAGCCACGATATCCGCCGCGAGCTGGATGCGACCCGCGCCGAACTGAAGCGTGGCGCATTCGACCTGCCGGAAGAAGCCAAGGAAAGTGCGGCCGCCATGCGCCGCGCCGTTTCCGAACAGATCAAGGCCCTGCAGGATATTTCCCAACTCGTCGGTCGCTCGACCCACCAGATGGAAGTGTCCGAACCGGTCGCCCGTGCCATCGCCGCAACCCAGCCGGCCGCAGAACGCCGCGTCGAGCCGCGTCCGCAGCCGGCGGCAGCCGCTCCGGTGCAGCAGCGCCCGGCACAGCCGCAGCCTGCCCCTGCATTGCGTGGCACACTGCCGCTTGAGAACCGTCAGGTCGAAAACCGTCAGGCACCCGCCCCGGCGCAGCCGGTCGCAACCAACCCGGCCGGACGCCGGGAAGAAGGCGGCGGCTGGATCAGCGATCTGCTACGCGGCGCGTCCCAGGAGACGCCAGCAGCATCTACACCGCGCGCCAGCACTGAGCAGCAGCCCACCCGTGCGGCCGACACCCGCAATCCCCGGCACATGGTGGAATCGCTGAATTCACTCTCGGTCGATATCGCCCGCGCCATCGATCACGATGCCTCCGTGGAACTGTGGCGCCGCTATCAGCGCGGCGAGCGCGACGTCTTCACACGTCGCCTCTACACGCTGAAGGGCCAGACGACGTTTGACGAGATCAAGCGCAAATACGAACGCGAAGCGGAATTCCGCACCGCCGTGGACCGCTACATCACCGATTTCGAGAAGCTGCTCGCCGACGTGGCCCGCACCGACCGCGACCGGAGCGTCACCCAGTCCTACCTCACCTCCGATACCGGCAAGGTCTATACGATGCTTGCCCATGCGGCGGGCCGGTTTAATTGACAGAAAGGTAACGCGGAGGGGAATCTCCTCCGCGTCACCCGTCTAACCTGAAATGAAAAATGACCGTCGTGTAGCATTCGTCTACCCGGTGGTCATTCTGCGTTCCGACGCATGCGCAGCAGATAATCGCACTCGTTGAACGGATCAGGGCCGGAGCGTCGCCGCGGGGACGGTGGACTTTCAGCCTGCGCGTAGTGGCTGAACGATGTTTCCATTCCACCCAGGCCACTCGTCAGTCCCGGCACCTGCTGCTGAACACCTTGAACCGCCGCCGACGCTATGGTCCCTTCAAGCGTTGCCACACCACCCGAGATAACGGAGTTTTTGGTGGCTGCACCCGCCTTGGCAAGCAACGAAATCAGACGCGTTATGGCTGCGGCCGGCGCTTCGATATGGAAGTGATCAAAGGGTTCACAGACGAAGGGTTGAGCTTGTTTGAGCGCGGTCCCGAGTACCCACGGCGTCAATTTTCGAAAATCCGCAGCGGTACTCGAAGGGGAGGTGTGACGCGCAGCCGTCATGGCGACATGACAATCCTGCACCTGCCAGCCGAAGACACCCTGTTTCAATGTATCGAATACGGTCTCCTCCACCGCACGGTAAAAGCTTGCAGGCATCTGACCGAATTCCACCTCCAATGCGAAACTGTTGCCGGCGCCATCCGGCCGTGGCTCGACTCGTAGCCCTATGGTGGCGAAGAAGGGATTGGGCTCCCTGAAAATGGTTTGAAGCCCCTGCCCGGAACCTGAGAGCCTCTCCACGCAAATAACCGTACTGTCTTCAAATTCGGCCTCGATTCCGAACCCCGTCGACAGTTCCGACTGAATAATCTGCTTTTGCACTTCCCCGTAAAGGGAGACGAAGACCTCGTTTGTCTCGTCGTTCCTACGCAAACCAATCAGGGGATCCTGCTCGACCATCTGGTTCAGTGCGAGCCACAACGCCGCATGCTCGGATGGCCGTCGGGAGACGACACGCGTTTCAAGTGTTGGTGGAGCAAAATGAAACGCTCCGTCTGCAACGGCGTCCACCCCGACACTATCGCCAACTCTGGCACCGGCCAGACCGGTGACGCGGGCTATTTGACCGGCGCCGAGACTATTTGCGTTTTGAACACGGCCGTCTTTAAACAGCTGTATTCCGGTAAGTCTTGCCGGCCCCTGCGGCAGAGGCAGAATGTGCCGAAGCCGGACCGTTCCCGATGCGAGATGGAGATAGGACAGTTTTTCACCACCCCAGCCGCGTTCGATCTTGAAGATTTTGCCCGAAATTTCCCCTTCGGGGTCTGGATCACGAGCGGGCAGCATCTCCGTAATGGCCGCTATCAAAGCCGGCAAGCCTGCTCCGGTCATTGCCACGCCGGCAAATGCGGGATGTACCACACCACAAGCAGTCTGCTGCCCAAGCAATAGCGACAGCCTGCCTGCATCCACCCGATCCGGCGTTAGAAGATAGTCGCGCAACAATTCATCGTCGTTTTCAGCAAGGGTTTCACAGAGGATGGTGAATAATGGCTCGCACTCTGTATCAGTTGCAGCCACCTGCACGTGTTTGCTGCCCGCACCAGTAATCTTCGACATGACAACCGGGCGCACTCTCAATTGATCGGCAAGGTCCCTTACAACCTCATCATAGCGCGCACCGACGCGATCCACCTTATTGATGAAGAACAGGAACGGGACCGCAAGACGTTGCAACGCCCTCACCAGCACGCGCGTCTGTGCCTGCACGCCCTCTACGGCTGAGACGACCACAACCGCGGCATCGAGCAGACCCAACACCCGCTCCACCTCCGCAATGAAATCTGGATGGCCAGGTGTATCGATGAGATTGACGACCGTATCGCCGATCGTGAAGGAAACAACGGCGGCTCGGATCGTGATACCGCGCTGCCGTTCCAGTTCCAGACTGTCCGTCTGCGTGTTGCCGGTATCGACGCTACCCAGCTTGTCGATAACACCGACGTCGAAAAGGAGACGCTCCGTAAGGCTAGTTTTGCCTGCGTCCACATGGGCAAGGATGCCCAGATTCAAAGTGCGCATGAACCCTCAACTTCTCAGAAATTCTAACGTGATTTTCTTGAGAAGGGACTCGGCGCATTGGGACCTCTATGTGCTGAAAACCGTGGGTTGGTGCGCAAATCTCCGCCAGTTCACGGAGATGCAGACGAATTTAGAACTCGTGTCGCGATATATGTCAAGCATGGTCAGGTCGTACCTTTGCCGTCATGCAGAACACGATACATCGCAATATCTCTTCCACGTCAAAGTTCGAACGTACCCGATGCAACCCGCACCGCGTGGCCGCCGATGCGGGCGCGGGCGATTTCGTTGTCCTTGATGTCCATGCGCAGGTGGATGTGGGATGGTCTTTCCATTTCCACGCCCTGCTCTATCAGGAGCGGATAGTGGCCGTCCGTCAGCCCGTCGAAATGGTGGATGGCGCCGGAGAGAGCGGCGGCGGCCGAGCCAGTGGCCGGGTCTTCCGCAATTCCCATTTCCGGGGAGAACATGCGGGCATGGAACTTCGCCGCGTGGTTCACGCCGCCGCGACAGTAGATATAGGCCGCCGCCAGCAAGCCTTCGACCAGCGGCGCGGTGCGCAGCCAGAGATTGGCGTCGAAATCCATGTCGCGCACGGCAGCGATATTGTGCATCGGCACGAGCAGGAACGGCACGCCAGCCGTCCAGATCGACGGCACATGATTCTCGAAGCCTAGATGCCCCTCGCTGACGCCAAGCGCATCGGCGAGTGCGGCGTGATTAAGCGGCAGCTCGACGCGGGAGGATTTGCGCGGCAAGTCGAATTCCGCGAAGCTGACGGCGCCGGCGCGCATCTTCACCGCACAGCGCACCGGCCCCACCTTCTCTTCCAGCACGCAGACCATATCGATATCGTCATCGCCTTCGCCGCGATTGCGCTCGGCAATGGCAACGGCCGCGCCGACGGTCGGGTGGCCGGCGAAGGGCAATTCGCCTGACGGTGTGAAGATACGCAGCGAAGCCGCATGTGAGGGATTGGTGGAGCGGTTGATGAAAACCGTCTCGGAGAGGTTCATTTCCCGTGCAATCGCCTGCATGGTGTCCTGCGAAAGATCATCGGCGTCATACATGACCGCCAGCGGATTTCCCGCCATTTTCGCCTCGGTAAAGACATCATAGATATCGTAGTTCAGCGCCACATCCGTCTCCTGCCACTCGTCATTCCGGCTGCTTTGGCAAACTGCATCACGTCGCCCCGCATCGCAACCCTTGTCGGCAAGCACAAATCAAGAAGCTGTGGACCGGAACGGCGAGACCCGTCGCAACGGAACGCCTGGCGGCTCGAAAGGCCTTGTCGCCTGCCGCCGTCTTCATGTACCAAGGGTGCGTCTGGCTGCTTGTCATCCTCCTCTTGGTTGAGGTTTCAAGATTTCGAGCTGCTTCAACGGGTTACAGCATCCTGCGCGGACCGGTTCCGGTCTGCGCCGTTGTCGAGGGAAGCGGATGTCGCATTCTACCTATTCACTGTCCTTCGTCGCCTCCCCATCCGAGGAGGCGCAGACGGCGTTGAAAGAGCTGAAAGCCGTTTATAGCGATACACCGTTCGAAGAGGCCGATGTGATCGTTGCGCTTGGCGGCGACGGGTTCATGCTGCAAATCCTCAACGAAACGATGAATTCCGGCAAGCGTGTCTATGGCATGAACCGGGGGTCCGTCGGGTTCCTGATGAATGACTTCCGGGTGGAAGGCCTCATCCAGCGCATCGCGGTGGCGAGCGGCAATGATTTCCATCCCCTGCGCATGACGACGACGGATTCCGATGGCGACGAGTTTACCGCGCTCGCCATGAACGAAGTCAGCCTGTTTCGCCAGTCGCATCAGGCCGCCAAGCTGCGTGTCGAGGTGGATGGCAAGGTGCGGCTGGAAGAGCTGATCTGCGACGGTATGATGGTGGCGACGCCAGCAGGGTCGACGGCCTACAATTTCTCCGCCCACGGGCCGATCCTGCCGCTGGAATCACCGCTTCTGGCGCTGACCCCGGTCAGCGCGTTCCGGCCGCGACGCTGGCGCGGGGCGCTTCTGCCGAATAAGGTAACCGTCGATATTCATGTCCTGGAGCGCGACAAGCGGCCTGTGAATGCCGTGGCCGATCACACCGAGGTGAAATCCGTTCGTCACGTCAGGATCGCACAATCACAGGACAGGACGGCGAAAATTCTCTCGGATCCGGATCGTTCATGGTCGGACCGGGTTCTCGCTGAACAGTTCAACAATTAAACCAACCACCACGATTGCCATGCACGTCAAAAAAACGCTCCTCGCTGCTCTGCTTCTTGCCACGACCGTCCTGCCCGCGCGGGCGCAGACGCAGGCGATCGACACGCTGCCCGTTTCCGCCATATTCGTCGTCAGCAGCGGCATGTGGGAGGACCGGAACCTCGAGCCGGTGAAAGGCCCTGACGGACAATTGCGGCCACCGCCTGCCTCACCCACGCGGGGCTATTACAAGGTCATCGCCATCCGCCAGGGCGACGGCACGGCGAAAATCTACCTGCAGCGCATCGTCTTTACCGCCGATGGACCGAGCCTCCTCGAAAATATCGAGCTGGAAGAATTCAGCCAGATGAAATCCTATGTCACGGATGTCCGTCCGGAAAGTTCGAATGGCGCCTCCGCCTCACCCGGCCTGTTCGTCACCGTCTATCTGAAGACCGACCCGATGGCCAAGGAAGCGGACAGCTGGACGATCCTGATCGATGAGCTGGGTGAGATGAAGGTCGAGAAAGCCTCGAACTGATCGGACCGTTACGCAGGTTCGGCGAGGCTACCCCGCAAGTGCCTCCGGCCCTGTGAGAACCGCTCCGAAATGATGCTTCCATAGTCTCGCGCCAAGTTCACCGCTGCGGTCGAGACTGGAGCCCACCGTCAGCCATGGCAGAAGTGTGGGATGCAGCCCTGCATCGAACAGGGCAAAACCGGCCGCCAGCACGCAGGTATCGGCCTGAATGCCGCAGACCAGCACCCGGTCGAGTTTCAGGGACAGGAGATGGTCGATAACCTCCCGGGGCGGCCCATAACCGTGTTTGATGAATATGCGGTCTGCCGGCACCAGCGACACATCATCCCTGCCCGGTTTCCAGCCCAGTTGCCGTTCGAAGGGCGTTACGCTTTCATCGTGGCGTTCGACGGTGGCGATACTTGGCATGGTTCCGGCGAGCGCGGATATCTCCGCCACCAGCGAGGCCGGCGGATTGAAGCTCGGCTGGACGTCGACGATATAAAGCGCCTGTTTCATGTGTATCCTCCAACGAAAAACCCCTCGCAACGGGTTTGCGAGGGGCAAATTTCCGATCGACGCGCCGGGGCGTCTTAATCGATATCCGAGACCTCCACATCCGCGCCGCCGCTGATGCGATGGGCAAGTGCGGCTTCCATGAACTCGTTCAGGTCACCATCCAGCACGTTGCCGGGCGCGGTGCTTTCCACGCCGGTGCGCAGGTCCTTGACCAGCTGGTAGGGCTGGAGAACGTAGGAACGGATCTGATGGCCCCAGCCGATATCGGTCTTGGATGCGGCCTGCGCATTGGCCGCCTCTTCCCGCTTTTGCAGTTCCACCTCATAGAGGCGGGCGCGCAGCATGTCCCACGCCTTGGCGCGGTTCTTGTGCTGGGAGCGCTCCTGCTGGCAGGCAACGGCGATGCCGGTCGGAATATGCGTGATACGCACAGCCGAGTCAGTGGTGTTGACGTGCTGGCCGCCCGCACCGGACGAGCGATAGGTATCGATACGGCAATCGCTTTCATTGATGTCGATCTGGATCGAATCATCGACCACCGGATAGACCCAGATGGAAGAAAACGAGGTGTGACGCCGGGCATTGCTGTCATAGGGCGAGATGCGAACGAGGCGGTGCACGCCTGATTCCGTCTTCATCCAGCCAAAGGCGTTATGGCCCTTGACCAGAATGGTGGCCGACTTGATGCCCGCCTCATCGCCATCGTGGATTTCGAGAACTTCGACCTTGAAGCCCTGACGCTCCGCCCAGCGGGTGTACATGCGCAGCAGCATGTTCGCCCAATCCTGGCTTTCGGTGCCGCCGGCGCCGGAATGCACTTCCACATAGGTGTCGTTGCTGTCGGCCTCGCCGGAAAGCATGGCTTCCACCTGGCGGCGGTTCGCTTCGCTTCTCAGCGCCTTCAGCGCATCTTCGGCGTCCTTGACGATCTCATCGTCGCCTTCCATCTCGCCGAGTTCGATCAGCTCGATATTGTCCTTGAGCTGCTGCTCCAGCGCCTTGACGCCGTTGATGCTGTCATCCAGCTGCTGGCGTTCGCGCATCAGCTTCTGGGCTTCGGAGGCATCGTTCCAGAGGGTCGGGTCCTCTGCCTTATTGTTCAACCAGTCCAGTCGTCTTATCGCCTGATCCCAGTCAAAGATGCCTCCTCAGCAGGCTTATGGCCTGCTTGATTTCATCGACTACGTTCACGATTTCATTGCGCATTTCGCTGGTTCTTCACCTTCATTGAAACTTGTAGCTCAAATAAATGCGGGGGGCGCGGATGTAAAGACCCGCGCCCCCGCCAAACGTCATGACTGATGTCAATAAAGACCGCCGCCACCGCCAGTGATGGCCTGCTGTGCCTGCGGCGACGTCTTCAGAATGTCTTCCTGCGACATGTAGCCTTCAGCACCAATCACCGAGAAGGTGGAAGCCGGACCCGTGCCGGGTTTGAACGCTTCCATGATCGTGTCCGGTTCGCCTTCAGCCGCCGCCATGCCTGTCTTGCGGTTGACGGCGACGAAGTTCATGCCAGCAGGCACGATGAACTTGCTCGGCTCCAGATGCTTGGCCGCATCGGCGATGAATTCACCGAAGATCGGCGCTGACAGCGAGCCACCGGTGCCGCCGCGACCGAGCGGTGCCGGCGAGTCGAAACCGATATAGAGGCCGGCGACCATGTCGGGCGTATAACCGACAAACCAGGCGTCCTTTTCATCATTGGTCGTGCCCGTCTTGCCGGCAACAGGCAGATCGACCTTGATCTTGCCCGCCGCCGTACCGCGCTTCACCACGCCTTCCAGCATGGACGTCGTCTGGTAGGCAGTCATCGGATCGAGAACCTGCTCACGATTGTCAACGATGACGGGCTCGTCCTGGTTCTGCCAGCTCGTCGCATTGCAGCCCTCGCAGCCGCGCTCCTCGTGCCGGAAGATCGTCTTGCCGTAACGGTCCTGAATGCGGTCGATCAGCGTCGGCTTGATCTGCTTGCCGCCATTGGCAAGGACCGAGTAGGCCGAGACCATACGCATGACAGTGGTTTCACCCGAACCGAGCGACATGGACAAAAGCGGCGGCATCTTGTCGTAGATGCCGAAGCGTTCGGCATATTCCGCCACAAGGTTCATGCCCATGTCCTGCGCCAGGCGCACGGTCATCAGGTTACGGGATTTTTCGATGCCGAGACGCAACGTCGACGGACCCGCGGAACCCCCGCCGTAATTCTGCGGTTTCCAGACCTGACCGCCCGACACGACTTCGATCGGTGCATCGAGAATGACCGATGCCGGCGTGTAGCCATTGTCGAGCGCGGCCGCATAGATGAACGGCTTGAAGGACGAACCCGGCTGGCGCATGGCCTGCGTGGAGCGGTTGAATTCCGACTGCGCGTAGGAGAAGCCGCCGACCATGGCCAGAACGCGGCCGGTATGCGGGTCCATCACCACCATGCCACCCTGCACTTTCGGCGGCTGACGCAGACGGTATTCGTTGCCAGAGCCGGAAAGCGGCTGCGCATAGACGACGTCGCCCGCCGTCACAACGCCGACCGGCGACTTGGATGTCGCTTTCTTGCCGCTGGCGTCACGGAATGCCCAGCGCATGTTTTCAGCCGAGATATGGCCGCGCGTGCGCTTGTCGCCATCTTCCGCATCCGGGTCGGCCTGGACACCGATATCGACGCCATCGGCGGCAACGGCGAGTACGACGGCAACCTTCCATTCGGGAACGTCCCGGAGACCCTTGACCTTGGCCAGCGCCGCCGTCCAGTCGCCGGCCGTCTCGATCTTTTCGATCGGCCCACGGAAACCGCGGCGTTCGTCATATTGCACAAGCCCATCCTGAAGCGCCTTGCGCGCCTCCATCTGGATCTGCGGATCAAAAGAGGTGCGAACAGAGAGCCCGCCTTCGAGAAGCGCTTCTTCGCCATATTTCTCGACGATCTGGCGGCGGACTTCCTCGGCGAAATAATCGGATGCGGCAATATGGGCGCCGCCGCGACGCAGATTGACGCCGAGCGGCTGCTTTTTGGCATCGGTGGCGTCGGCAACGGTGATATAGCCGTTCTCGGCCATACGGTCGATCACCCAGTCGCGGCGCTCCAGCGCTGCTTTTTCGCGACGGATCGGATGGTAATTGGCCGGGCCTTTCGGCAGCGATGCGAGATAGGCGGTCTCGGCGATAGTCAGTTCCGTCACCGATTTGTTGAAATAGGTGAGCGCCGCGCCGGCGATGCCGTAAGAATTCAGGCCGAAAAAGATCTCGTTGAGATAAAGTTCGAGGATCTTGTCCTTCGAATAGGTCTGCTCGATGCGGAAGGAAAGAATGGCTTCCTTGAGCTTGCGGTCGATGGTCTGATCGTTTGTCAGAAGGAAGTTCTTCGCAACCTGCTGGGTGATGGTGGAAGCGCCGACCGGGCGGCGGCCAGAGCCCAGATTCTGGAGATTGACGAGAATGGCGCGACCGAGACCCCAGATATCGACACCGGGGTGATTGTAGAAATTCTTGTCTTCGGCGGACAGGAAGGCGGCCTTCACGCGGTCGGGAATTGCCTGGATGGGCAGGAAAAGGCGCTTTTCATGGGCATATTCTGCCATCAGAGCACCGTTGCCGGCGTGCACACGGGTCGTTACCGGCGGTTCATACGTGCTCAGAACTGCATAATCCGGCAGGTCCTTCGTCACGCCGTGCAAATAAATCGCACCGACGACGGCAGCGCACAGAAAGAGCACGCTGGCCAAGCCGAAAAAATATCCAATCAGTCTGATCATACCAAGCTACCGATAATTCGAATCGTAACCATCAACGCCCGACGAAATACGGGCGCATCCTTGCATATCGCGTGCCGTTTTGCACACCATACCTTCGATGACAAGCCGGATATGGCAGCATTCGCTGATATGTTACCGGGCCGCAGGCCCGCAATCACGCACCGACGCTATACGGATTGCCACCGAATCCGGTTTCCGAGTAACGCGGCGAATGTGAGTAAAATAGGGCTTCGGGTCGTTAATCGACCGCAAGCCTTAGAATTGAACAGCTTTTTCCACGATCAATGGCAGGGCGGCAACAGCGTCTCCACCGCTATCAGCCGCCATTCGCCAGGGCCTTGGAACGGTATCGCCCGACGGCCGTTGCCAATGTGTCGGCTACTTTTTTGCGCCACTCGATATCGAGAAGCAGCTTTTCGTCTTCCGCATTCGAAAGGAACCCAAGCTCAAGAAGCACCGACGGCACATCATGGGCGCGGAGAACCATGAAACCGGCATAACGGTGCGGATTGTTGATAAGGCCAACCTGCCCCTCGAAGGAAGAGACGATGTTTTCGGCCAGCGTTACCGAAAAGGCCTGGGTCTCGCGGCGGGTGAAATCGAGGAGAATATCGGCGACCTCCGGCGGCTCCGTGGAAGCGGCAACGCCGGCAATCTGGTCTGACTTGTTTTCGCGCTCTGCCAACTCCTGCGCCTGCCGGTCGGATGCCCGGTCCGACAGGGTATAGACGGTGGCGCCGCGAATTCCCTTCTGCTTCAGCGTGTCGGCGTGAAGGGATATAAAGAGATTGGCATTGTTCTGGCGGGCGATTGTCACCCGTTCCGACAAGGCGAGGAAGGTGTCGGAATCACGCGTTAAAAAGGCCTTGATGCCCGCTTCGCGGTTCAACCGCTCCACAAGCTCCTTCGCAAAGGTCAAGGTGATGACCTTTTCCTCGGTGCCCGTCGTGCCGCCAGTGGCGCCTGCGTCGATGCCGCCATGGCCGGCATCGACCGCGATGACGAATTCCGCTGGCCGCGATGTCTTGTCATCGGGCGTGATCGCGGCCGTTGTCACCGGGGCTGGCGCGCGCCATTGCTGATCCTTCACCAGTTCCGCAAACTTGCCCTTGGTGGTGATCTCGGCATCGAGTACGAAACGGAAAGACTGGCCGTCATCGCCCTTTTTGGTTTCGGCAACCGTCACTTGAACAGGCTTTTTCGCCGTCAGCACGATGCGGGCACTGTTCTCCCCCATGGTGCCGAAGCGTATATCCGAAAAAAGGCCTGTTGGTTTGAGGTCGGACGTGGGGAACGCAAAATTCACCGCGGGAAAGTCGACGACGATGCGGGCGGGCGAATCGAGATAGTGAACGTCGAATTCCGGCTCTTCGGCAAAATCGAGAACGATGCGCGTGCGCGCCTCATCACCGATGATCCGCGCCTGGTGGGCGACAAGCGGCTCCGCCGCATGGGCTGTCGGCACGACGGAGACTAAGGTGGCGACGAAAAATGCCAAAGCCGACGCAAGCCGCGCGATTCGCGCGCCAAGCCGCCCTGCCCCGCCTGATATCGTTGCGCTGCGCGTGAAATCCATGGCCCTCAAGAAATTCCGTATTTCAGTCATTTTCGATAAACGGCGCGGAAAAGTGCCGGCAATGGTGCCGTTTCATCCACGCCGCACGATAGTTTACGCCTTTGCGCCCCACAATCGCAGGCCTTGGTGAACCAATTCTTAACCCGGAAATTCCACCAACAATATGGCATATTTAGCCAGCCTATTGCTATTATGACAGAGAAAACATACAACGCATGTGAGGGTTAAAAGTGTTGACGGGATAGATGCCCGCCGGCTGCCAATCGGAAAAGACGCTGGCGCTGCACATCGGGCAATCATCTGCCGTCGTTACATTTATCCTGAAACTGGATCAATTCCGGCCGTGGCCGGAGACCTACCCGGTGGCGCTGCCACCGCCGCTCTGAGGAGAGCAAATTCATCGGACCCCAAGGGGTCTATATATTATTGTCGTTCCGCCTGGCCAATGATGTCGCAGCAGTTTTCACATGAACCGGATACCAGGAGCAGGCCAAGCGCCTCGCCGTCGGTCCGGATGCTGCCAGTTTACAGAGGCCCGGCAGGAGACTTCATTTCCGGCACATCCTTGCACTCATATGAAAGGCTCGTCCATGCGGCGGGCCTGTTCTCGTATAAAACAAGGCTGCGCCGAGGAGCACAGCTTACATGGCAGACAAAATGCTTATCGACGCCTCCCACGAAGAGGAGACACGCGTAGTCGTTGTCCGTGGGAACCGGATCGAAGAATTCGATTTTGAATCGGAGCACAAGAAACAGATCCGCGGCAATATCTACCTTGCCAAGGTGACGCGCGTTGAGCCTTCCCTTCAGGCGGCCTTCGTCGATTACGGTGGAAATCGCCACGGCTTTCTCGCCTTTGCGGAAATTCATCCGGATTATTACCAGATTCCGCTCGCGGACCGTCAGGCCCTCTTGAAGGCGGAAGCCGAGGATCACCGCCGCAGCGACGATTTCGAATCGGCCGATGCGCCCGAGTCCGGCGCGCCGATGATCGACCTGTCGCAGGTGGATCAGCCGGATGTCGGCATCGTTGCCGCAAGCGAAACCACCGACGTCGCCGTCACGGAAGAAGTCGCACCCGTTTCGGAAGCAGTTTCTGAAGAAACGGCCGTTGAGGTCGTCGCCGAAGAAGCGCCGGCTGAGGAAGAAAAGCCGAAGAAGCGCGTTCGCCGCCCCCGCGCCAAGAAGAAGACAGCTGAAGAAATCGCAGCCGAGGCGGCAGAAGCGTCTTCTGAAGACGACGGCAGCACCGGCGGCGACATGGCCGCAATGGTCGATACCGACACGATTTCCGAGGAAGTCGAAGGCCTTCGTCGCGGCAATGACGATGATGACGACGACGATGATGACGATCATCACGAAAAGGAAGTGATTGAGTCCGTCGGTGCCGAAGACGCCATGGAAGAAGTTCCGGATCGCGTCGCGCGCAAGCCGCGCAAGCAGTACCGTATCCAGGAAGTCATCAAGCGCCGCCAGATCCTTCTGGTCCAGGTTGCCAAGGAAGAACGCGGCAACAAGGGTGCTGCACTCACCACCTATCTGTCGCTTGCAGGCCGTTATTCCGTGCTGATGCCGAATACTGCGCGTGGCGGCGGCATTTCCCGCAAGATCACCCAGCCGACCGACCGCAAGCGCCTGAAGGAAATCGCGCGCGATCTGGAGGTTCCGCAGGGCATGGGCGTCATTCTGCGCACCGCAGGCGCCAATCGTACCCGCGTCGAGATCAAGCGCGACTTTGAATATCTGATGCGCCTGTGGGAAAACGTCCGCACGCTGACGCTGAATTCCACGGCCCCCTGCCTTGTTTACGAGGAAGGCTCGCTGATCAAGCGCTCGATCCGCGATCTTTATAACAAGGATATCAGCGAGATCATCGTTTCAGGCGAAGAAGGCTATCGTGAAGCGAAAGACTTCATGAAGATGCTGATGCCGAGCCACGCCAAGGTGGTTCAGCCCTACCGCGACATTCATCCGATTTTCTCGCGCTCGGGCATCGAAGCCCAGCTCGACCGGATGCTGCAGCCGCAGGTGACGCTGAAATCCGGCGGTTATCTCATCATCAACCAGACGGAAGCTCTGGTTGCCATCGACGTGAACTCCGGTCGGTCGACCCGCGAGCATTCCATCGAAGAAACCGCGCTCACGACCAACCTTGAGGCGGCGGAAGAAGTGGCTCGCCAGCTGCGTCTTCGCGACCTTGCTGGTCTCGTTGTCATCGACTTCATCGACATGGAAGAAAAGCGCAACAACCGCTCCGTCGAGAAGAAGCTCAAGGATTGCCTGAAAAACGACCGGGCGCGCATTCAGGTCGGCCGCATCTCGCATTTCGGCCTTCTGGAAATGTCGCGTCAGCGCATCCGCGCTTCGGTGCTGGAATCGACCACGCAGGTTTGCCAGCATTGCGGCGGCACGGGCCATGTGCGTTCGGAATCCTCCATCGCGCTGCATGTGCTGCGCGGCGTCGAGGAATATCTGCTGCGCAACACCACCCACAACATCACCGTGCGCTGCACGCCGGAAACGGCGCTCTACCTGCTCAACCACAAGCGCGGCTCGATCGTCGATTACGAAGGCCGCTTCGGCGTCGCCATCATCATCGCCGCCGATTCCAGTGTCGGGGCGCAGCATTTCGCCATCGATCGCGGCGAAGCCGTCGAAAATCCGGTGAAGATCGAAAGCCTCATCCAGATGCTTCCGAGCTTCGTTGAAGAAGAAGACGATATCGTCATCGAGGTGGAAGAGGACGAAGAAGAGGAAGAAATCGTCAAGGCCGAAAGCGCCCAGCCACGCCAGCAGCCGCAGGGTGACAATGGCGAGGACGGCAAGCGCAAGCGCAAGCGTCGCCGCCGCCGTCGGGGCAAGGGTGGTCAGAACGAGCAGAACGGTGCGCTCGATGGCCAGTCCGGCAATGACGCGGAAGACGACGATGCCGAAGGCGACGACGATGGCGTCGAAACCGATGAGGCCGGTGCAGATTCCGACGAAAACGGTGCGAATGAAGCTGCAAATGCCGACGAAGACGGCAAGCGCAAGCGCCGTCGTCGCGGCAAGCGTGGCGGTCGCCGTAACCGTGACGATGCTCTAGATGCTGCAGGCGCCGACGGCGAGACGGAAGGTGAAGGCGCGGAAGGTGAAGAGGTTTCCACTGCAGCGCCGGTAACGGAAGAGCCCGCCACCGCCGCCGAAGTGGTGGAGGGTGTGGTTGCCGACGTCGTGGCAGAAGAAGCCCCGAAGAAGCCCCGCCGCACCCGCAAGGCGAAAACCAAGACCGAAACCGAAACCGAAGAGGCGCCAAAGGCCGAAACCGTCGAAACGGTCGAGCCGGTAATCATTGAGCCGGTCGTCGTTGAAGCGACTGTCGTCGATGTCGCCATCGAAGAGGTCGGTGAAGCCTCAGCCGGTCTGGCACCGGGAGCGGACGTTCCTGGGACCGAAGAAAAGACCCGCGCGAACCGGGGCAGCAATGTTTCCAGTTCGGAACCGGTCGTCACCTCTTCCGGTTCGCCTGCGAGCAACCCTGATGGCGATGAGCCGAAGCCACGCAAGGGTGGCTGGTGGCAGCGCAAAGGCTTCTTCTGAGAGAAGTGACACGGAATAAACAAAACGCCCGCAACATCGTTGCGGGCGTTTTGTTTTGTCGATGCTGGAGCGCCAGACGATGTCACAGGAAAGAGGGTCGATATAACCGCCCGTCAAACAGACCGCGTCAGCCCACCATCAACCCGGATATTCTGCCCGGTAATATACCCTGCCCCTTCGGACGCGAGAAACGCCACGGTGGCAGCGATTTCCTCGCTCTTGCCGTAGCGCTGCATCGGCACGCTGTCGCGGCGTTCTTCCGTAGCCGGCAGGCTGTCGATCCAGCCGGGCAGGACATTGTTCATGCGCACATTGTCGGCCGCATAGGTATCGGCGAAAATCTTGCTGTAGGAGGCAAGGCCGGCCCGGAACACTGCCGATGTCGGGAACATGCTGCTCGGTTCGAAAGCCCAGGCCGTCGAGATGTTGACGATCGCACCGGCCTTCTGCTTCACCATGATGGGCGCGACGATCCGCGTTGGGCGGATGACGTTCATCAGGTAGACATCGAGACCGGTGTGCCATTGCTCGTCGGTAATATCGAGAATGGAGGCACGTGGGCCATGCCCGGCGCTATTGACCAGCACGTCGATGCGACCGAATTTCTCGAGCGTCTGATCCGTCAGTCGCTGGAGGTCGTCATTGGACTGGTTGGAGCCGGTGACACCGATACCGCCCAGTTCCTTCGCCAGCGCCTCGCCCTTGCCGGAGGAGGACAGGATCGCGAGCCTGTAACCGTCCGCCGCCAGGCGTTTCGCCACGGCCGCCCCCATGCCGCTGCCACCTGCCGTTACAATAGCCACTTTTTCTGCCGACATCGCTCTTCTCCCTATCCAGTCCGACGGGTGGTCCTGCACCACATTGACCCATCTATAACGGGTTTCAAAGACGAGTTCGAACCAGAAAGCCTTACAGCGGCATGCAGAAAAACTGATGCTGGGAATATCAGCCCAAGCTGCTCCCCTCTACCGGATGGGCGTCCCGGCTGTCGGCTGGCGCTTCTTCCCGTTCCAACAAGCCATAATCGCGAATGACATGTGCAATACGCAACCGATAGTCGGAAAAGACGCCGGATCGGCCCAGAGCTTGCGCCGTGCGATGTGGCAGGGTGTTGCGCCACGCCCTCACCGCCTGTTCATCCCGGAAGAAGGACAGGGAGAGCATCTTTTCCGGATTGCTGATACTCTGAAACCTTTCGATGGACAGGAAACCATCGATTGTTTCGAGTTCGGCACGCAGGCCGGCAGCTATATCGAGATAATGCTGTTTTTCACCCTCAGCCGGCCAGACCTCGAAGATGACGGCGATCATTGCCCGCCTCCCGTCTGCGGGGCGGAGGCGAGGCGGAGGAACAGACGGTCCTCGCGGCGGATGAACTGTTCCCGGCGGGCGAATTCATAGTTTTCCCGCCCCGCCGGGTCGGCGGCGAGCCGTGCCCTGTAGGCTTCGTAAGCGGCGAGATTTTCGATGTTGTAGACGCCATAGGCAATCGTGCTCGACCCCTCCTTGGGCGCGTAATAACCGATGAGATCAGCACCGCAGCGCGGGATCGCCTCGCCCCAGTTACGGGCATATCGCTCAAAGGCATCGACCTTGAAAGGGTCGATCTCGTAGCGGATGAAACAGGTCAACATCGTTGGTCTCCTCGTTTTCTGTCTCTCCTTTTTATACCATTGCGCAACATCAATGCTTCGGCTACCATCGAAGCATGAAAGACGGACCCCTTATCGCCAATGTCGCCGCCCTGATCGGGGACCCCGCCCGCGCCAACATATTGACGGCGTTGATGGATGGACGTGCGCTGACGGCAAGCGAGCTTGCGGAAGCCGCCGGCGTGACCCTGCAAACCGCCAGCGGGCACCTGTCCAAGCTCTCAGAGGCACAATTGCTGAAGGCGGAAAAACAGGGGCGACATCGTTATTTCCGTCTCTCCGACGAAGATGTGGCGCAGGTTCTGGAAGCCTTGATGGGGCTTGCGCAACGCACGGGTGCGGTCCGCGTCCGCACCGGGCCGAAGGACAAGGCGCTGCGTGAGGCACGCATCTGCTACGACCACCTGGCCGGGGAAAGCGGTGTTGCGCTGCTTTCCGCCATTACCGCTAAGGGACTGGTGACATCAGGTGACGACCCGGTGCTGACGGATGACGGGCGCGATTTCTTCTCGAGCTTCGGTATCGATCTATCGCCGCTGGAAAAGGCTCGGCGGCCGGTGTGCTTGCATTGCCTGGACTGGAGCGAGCGCCGCCATCACCTCGGCGGCGGCCTCGGTGCATCGCTGCTCGACGCCATGCAGCAGCGCGACTGGCTGCGGCGCGGAAACGGTCGTGTGCTGACCTTCACGGCAAAAGGTGAAAAGGCCTTCGTCGGCACCTTCGGCTGCACGCCCGCCTGATTTCGGAAAGAGGCGGCCGTTGCGGGTTTATTTCAGCCAGCCGGCAATACGTCCCACCGCCTCGGCAATGTCAGATACCGAACCCGCATAGGAAATGCGCAGCGCCCTGTGGCCCTCCTCGGGATCGAAATCCATGCCCGGTGTCGCCGCCACATCGATTTCCGCCAGCATGCGCTTGGCGAAATCCATGCTGTCATTGGAAAAACGGCTGGTATCAACATAGGCGTAAAATGCCCCATCCATCGGGGATGCCAGCGGCAGTCCGATTTCCGGCAGGCGCGCCATCAGGAAATCGCGGTTGGTGCGGTAGCTTTCCCGGTAGACATCGAGCTCCTCCGCTGCCGAAAAGGCCGCGGTTGCCGCCAGCTGGGACAGTTCCGGCGGTGAGATATAGAGGCTTTGGGCCAGACACTCGACCGGACGGACGAGATTTTCGGGCAGGACCATCCAGCCGATGCGCCAGCCGGTCATGCAATAATATTTAGAAAATGAATTGATGACCACGGCA
The DNA here is from genome assembly GCF_000092025.1 of Agrobacterium fabrum str. C58. Classification (NCBI taxonomy): domain Bacteria; kingdom Pseudomonadati; phylum Pseudomonadota; class Alphaproteobacteria; order Hyphomicrobiales; family Rhizobiaceae; genus Agrobacterium; species Agrobacterium fabrum. The sequence continues at coordinate 1,320,900 of NC_003062.2, read as the reverse complement.
CTATCGGTGATTTCGAGTGCGCTCGTCTCCTCCCCGACGAAAGTGAGGCCGTGATAGATCTCATCGGAGATGAAGGCCATGTCGCGGCTTTCGCAATAGCTCGCCAACCGCTTCAGCGCCTCGCGGCCGGTAACCGTGCCGGTGGGATTGGCGGGGCTTGCCAGAAGCACGCCCTTCAGCTTGCAGCCGGCTTTCGTTTCCGCGCGTTCGAGACTTGCCGGTGTCAGCGTGTAGCCGGTTTCGGCCGTGACCGGCACTTCCACGACATTGAGACCGAGGGCTTTCAGAATATTGCGATAGGCCGGGTAACCGGGCCTTGCGATGGCAACATGATCGCCGGCATCGAAAAGGCCGAGGAAGGCAAGATTGAAGGCGGCGGACGAACCTGTCGTCACGGCGATGCGCGCCGGATCGATGGCGACCTGATGGCGCAGCCGGTAATGGCCGGCGATTGCCTCGCGCAGCTCGCGCAGGCCCAGTGCATCAGTGTAGCCGATCCGCCCGTGCTTTAACGCCTCCTGCGCGGCTGCCAGCGAGGCTTTCGGTGCGGGGTGGGACGGCTGGCCGACCGCCATGGAAATGACGGGGCGTCCCGCCTGCCGTCGCCGGTTCGCCTCCGCCAGGATATCCATGGCATGAAAGGGTTCGACTGCGCTCCGCTTCGACATCGTAATCAAGGGCATGCTCTTTCCTGAACCGTATTTCGCAGACTTGCCGCAGAATCACGATCTTCACAATCATGCGATCATAATGCGGACAAGTATTTTTGCCGTATGGCATTTGGCTTAAAGTAAGGTAATTGCCTTCATAAGATTTCAAGAGGCTGCGGCCGAACAGAATGAGGACCGATATGGCGCATTTTCTCCGTTCCACCCTTCTCGCCAGCGTGACGGCCCTTTCAACGGTATTCGCCTGCCTGCCCGCGCATGCGCTCGATGAGCAGCAGAAGAAAGAAATGGGCGAGTTCATCAAGCAGTATCTGATCGAGAACCCGGAAATCATGCTCGAGGTTCAGGACGCGCTTGAACGCAAGCAATATGCTTCGCGCAACGCCAAGGCCGCGGAAGCGGTTGCCGACAACAAGAAGGCCATCTTCGAATCGAAATACGACCTGGCGCTCGGCAATCCCGATGGCGACGTCACGCTGGTCGAATTTTTCGACTATAATTGCGGTTACTGCAAACGCGCCATGGGCGACATGGACAATATCCTGAAGGGCGACAAGAAGGTCCGCGTCGTCCTCAAGGAGTTCCCGATCCTCGGGCCGGAATCGGTTGCCGCACATCGCGTCTCCAACGCCGTGAAGCTTTTGGCGCCGGCCAAATATGCCGAATTCCAGCGCACCCTGCTCGGCGGCCGTGGACGGGCGAATGAAGACAGCGCTATGGAAGTCGCAACCTCGCTTGGCCTCAAGGAAGCCGATATCCGCAAATCGATGGCTGACAACCCCAATGACGCGCAGGTGCAGGAAACCTACAAGCTGGCAACCAGCCTCGGCATCACCGGAACGCCCTCCTATATCGTCGGCGACGAGGCGGTTTTCGGTGCTGTTGGTGCCGACCCGCTGAAGGAAAAAATCGCCAACATGCGCAGCTGCGGTAAAGCAACCTGCTCGTGATTCAGATGAAAGGCCTTTATTGCCTGTGAGATAAGGGGCAGCCCCTGCGCTTTACGGCTTGCAGGGGCTTTTCCTTGAAGGCTGCGCAGTCTATAGGTGTCGCTGATTTTCTTATGGAAACGCGAATGAGCAATATCATCATCGTCATCAACGGCCCCAATCTCAATATGCTGGGAAAACGGGAACCGGGTATCTACGGTGGCAAAACGCTGAAAGACATAGAAAACGATTGTGTGAACGCCGGAGCCGATCTCGGCTTTTCGGTGGAATTTCGCCAATCCAACCACGAGGGCGTGCTCGTGGACTGGCTGCATGAGGCGGGCGAGCGGGCGGCGGGTGTCGTCATCAATCCCGGCGCTTACAGCCACACCTCCATCGCCCTGCACGACGCCATTCGCGCAATTTCGACTCCGGTCGTGGAAGTGCACATCTCCAATATCCATGCACGGGAAGAATTCCGCCACAAATCAATGGTCTCGCCCGCAGCCAAGGGCATGATCTGCGGTTTCGGACCATATGGATACGTCATGGCGCTTCACGCGCTGAAGAACATCACGGCATAAAAAGAAACAAAGAATAGGGTTTGTCATGTCTGAAAAGAAACAGGGTATCGACAAGGAACTGATCCGCGAACTCGCGAATATCCTCAATGATACCGACCTTTCGGAAATCGAAGTGGAGCAGGAAGACCTGCGCATCCGCGTTTCCCGCGCGGCTCCCGTTCCCGCCACGGTCTATGCCGCAGCCCCCGCCGCTTATGCGCCCGCACCGGCAGCAGCAGCGCCTGCGGCCGCACCGGCAGTTGCGGCCCCGGCCGCAACTGCAGCAACAGCCCGCAACCCGGCCAACACCGTATCTTCGCCGATGGTCGGCACGGTCTATCTCTCGCCTGCCCCGGGCGCCCGCCCCTTCATTGAAGTTGGCGCCACCGTCAAGGAAGGCCAGACAATCCTCATCGTCGAGGCCATGAAGACCATGAACCAGATTCCGGCCCCCAAGTCCGGCAAGGTGGTGGAAATCATCGTCAACGACTCGCAGCCCGTGGAGTATGGCGAAGCCCTCGTGGTCATCGAATAAAGGCGGTTCAGCATGGTTTCGAAGATCCTTATAGCCAACCGCGGCGAAATCGCGCTGCGCGTCCTGCGCGCCGCGAAAGAGCTTGGCATTCCGACCGTCGCCGTGCATTCCACGGCAGATGCGGATGCGATGCATGTGCGCCTTGCCGACGAAAGTGTGTGCATCGGCCCGCCGCCCTCGCGTGACAGCTACCTCAACATCCACCAGATCGTTGCGGCCTGCGAAATCACAGGTGCGGATGCCGTTCACCCCGGTTACGGCTTCCTGTCGGAAAACGCCAAGTTCGCCGATATTCTCGACGCCCACGGCATCACCTTCATCGGGCCGACCGCCGAACATATCCGCATCATGGGCGACAAGATCACCGCCAAGCAGACGGCACAGGAACTCGGCATTCCCGTGGTTCCGGGTTCGGATGGCGAAGTGAAGCCTGAAAATGCGCTGGAAATCGCCCGGACGATCGGCTTCCCGGTCCTCATCAAGGCGACGGCAGGCGGTGGCGGCCGCGGCATGAAGGTGGCGAAGACCGAAGCCGATCTGGAAGATGCAGTTGCGACTGCCCGTTCCGAAGCGGCAGCAGCCTTCGGCAACGATGCCGTCTATATGGAAAAATACCTCGGCAAGCCGCGCCATATCGAAGTGCAGGTTTTCGGCGATGGCGAAGGCAATGCCGTTCACCTTGGCGAGCGCGATTGCTCGCTTCAGCGCCGCCACCAGAAGGTGCTGGAAGAAGCCAATTCACCGGCTCTCACAGTCGAACAGCGCATGAAAATCGGCGAAATTTGCGCCGACGCGATGCGCAAGCTGAAATATCGCGGCGCCGGCACCATCGAGTTCCTGTATGAAAACGGCGAGTTCTATTTCATCGAAATGAACACCCGTCTGCAGGTGGAGCATCCAGTGACGGAAGCGATCACTGGCATGGACCTCGTGCAGGAACAGATCAGGGTCGCTTCTGGTCAGGGCCTGTCGGTCACACAGGCTGATATCGAATTTCATGGCCATGCCATCGAATGCCGTATCAATGCCGAAGACCCGCGCACCTTCGTTCCGTCGCCGGGCACACTGACCTATTTCCACACGCCGGGCGGCCTTGGCGTTCGCGTCGATTCGGGTGCCTATCAGGGCTACAAGATCCCGCCCTATTACGACAGCATGATCGGCAAGCTGATCGTTCACGGTCGCGACCGTGACGAGTGCATCCGTCGCCTGCGTCGGGCGCTGGACGAATTCGTCGTCGATGGCATCAAGACCACGCTGCCGCTTTTCCAGGATCTCCTTCAGAACGAGGATATTCTGAACGGCGATTACGACATTCACTGGCTGGAGAAGTATCTGGCCGGTGACGCGTCTCACTAAGACGATATGGCTGGGCGGCGCAGCAGAAACAACGACATAACGGTCGATATTCTGCTGCGCGCCTATTCCGCCGGCCTGTTTCCCATGGCCGATTCGGCTGATGATCCCGAGCTTTTCTGGGTCGAGCCGGAGATACGCGGTATCATTCCGCTCGATGATTTCCACGTTTCCAAAAGCCTCGCCAAGGCGATGCGCAAGAAGCCGTTTGCGATACGCTTCAACACCGCTTTCGAAGATGTCATGGCGGGCTGTGCGGCGGAAGCGGCGGACAGGCCAAGCACCTGGATCAACGCCACCATCCGCCGGCTCTACACCGAGCTGCACCAGATCGGTCATGCCCACAGCGTTGAGGCATGGGAGGGTGATGAGCTTGTCGGCGGGCTTTACGGTGTTTCTCTGGGTGCTGCCTTCTTCGGCGAAAGCATGTTTTCCCGCCGCACCAATGCGTCGAAGATCTGCCTCGTCCATCTGGTGGAGCGATTAAACGCGAAGGGCTTCGTGCTGCTCGACACGCAATTCACCACAGAACATCTGAAGACGTTCGGCGCGATAGACGTGCCCAAGCTGGACTATGCAAGAATGCTCGATCTCGCCGTCAACCGGCCGAGCCTGCAATTCTAGTCTTTACGTTAGGTTATTTGCTTGCCGTTGAGGGAGCTGGAACCTCGGAGTCCTGCTTGCAACCCGTCAGCCACACGTCATAGATCGGGTGCTCCACGGCGTTGAGGCCGGGGCTATCGGCAAACATCCAGCCGGTGAAAATACGGCGGATCTTGCGATCGAGGGTGATTTCGTCGACTTCGACAAAGGCGTCGATCTTTTGCGTTTCCGTCTGGTCGCGGGAATAACAGACCTTCGGCGTCACCTGAAGCGCGCCAAACTGCACCGTCTCGTCGATATAGACATCGAAGGAGGTGATGCGGCCGGTGATCTTGTCGATGCCGGAAAACACCGCGACGCGGTTTTCCAGACGGGCGGCGGCGACGGGTGATACGATGAGGACAGCAGAGACCGCCGCAAACAGCGAGACTGTCAGCGCACGCAAAGAACGATCCCGCGTGATTTTCCTCATACGATATGTCTCCAAATATTTGCCTGTGTCGAGACGCCGACCGGATCAACGCCTAAGGGCGGAATGTGGCAAAAACCGGTGAGGCCGGATACAAGCGCGGTGTTTTGCACAACACCGCGCATCGCGATAATTCAGTTGCCGGGCGTCCAGGCGTCGTAGTCGCCGGTCACACGCGGGCGCTCGCCGGCCACGGCCAGCGATCCCTGCGGGCGGTAAGCCTTTGATGAACCGGTATGGTTGGGCTGATGTGGCTTCTGCCAGTCGCGAGCTGTGTAGCTTTCCTGGCTCGGCGGCACGTCGGTGCGGTAATGCATCCAGCCATGCCAGCCCGGCGGAATCGCCGACGCTTCGGCGTAACCGTTGTAGATCACCCAGCGGCGCGGCATGCCCCAGGAAGTGGTGCCGCCTTCATAATAGGTGTTGCCCAACTCGTCCTGTCCTACCTTCTTGCCAAAACGCCAGGTGTGAAACCGCGTTCCGATCGTCTGGCCATTCCACCAGGTGAAGATTTGCGTCAGGAGAGTCTTCATTCTACGTTCCTCGGGCTTGAATGCGCCGCAGCGATTTTCCGTGCACGGCACAAGACATGCTTATGCCGCCCCTCACGGCAATTGTCCAGCATTTCGAGATATATCCGCGCTATTTCAGCTTCATCCTGAAGCCCAGATGCCGCTTCTCGAAACCCAGCCGCTCGTAAAAGCGATGCGCGTCCAGCCGGGCCATGTTGGAGGTAAGCTGCGCGGCGTTCAGGCCCTGACGGCGGGCTTCTTCCAGGCAATGATTGATCATCACCGCGCCGATGCCGCGACCACGCATGTCGGCGCGCGTCTGCACCGCTTCGATCACCATCGACTTCGCCCCTCGCCCGACCAGCTTGGTCAGGATCGCCGTCTGGAAGGTGCCGACCACCTCGCCATCCAGTTCCGCCACATAAAGCGTTTCACTGGGCGACGCGTCGATCGCCCTGAAGGCGGCGAGATAATCCGGTTGCGCCGATTCGTCGGCCGTATCGCCGTGGCCACCGATGTCGTCGGCGGCAAAGATGGCGGCGAGCGCCGGCAGATCGTCTTCGCGCGCCGTGCGTATAATCAGCTTTTGTAATGTCGCATTCATCGGGTCAGGCTCTTTTCCATAACGATGCCGGGCAGCCCCTCGATGCCCGCCATGCGCTCGATTCGGTCCACCTCGACAAATCCGACGCCTTCATAAAAGGCGATTGCGACAGTATTTTTAGGCTCCACCTCAAGACGCATGATTTCCGCATCCGGAAAGCAGGTTTCGAGTTCGGCGAAGAGATCTCGGCCCACACCCTGACGCTGAAGATCGGGCGCCACATAAAGCTGGTGCAGCAGGGCGGTCTTCGCCATCTTGGTGGACATGGAGCCATAGGCCATGCCGCCGATCCGCTTGCCGTCATCGGCCACCAGAAACTCGCCGCCCTTTTTTTCAACGCGGTCCTTCATGGCCTGCGGCGAATGCCAGACGGCGATCAGTTCGTTCACCTTGTCCGCGCCGTAGATCGCGTCATAGGTGGCGTGCCATGTCGTGGCGAGCAGGGTGCGTACCGGCTCGATATCTCGCAGACCTGCCGTGCGGATGAAAAACATGATGGCGCTCCGTCTCAGAATAGAAAAAGCCGGGCGTTGATCCCGGCAGAAGTGATGTCAGTCATTCGTACTCGACGTCATCCTCGAGCTTGTCCCGAGGATCTGAGCATGTTTGACCTTGTGGGTCGTTAGATCCTCGGGACAAGCCCGAGGATGACGGATGAGAGCTGTCGGCCTCAATGCTTCTACGGCAAGAGGCAGCCTCCGCTTACTCGTCCTCGATGCCGAGCTTGGCCTTGACCAGTGCCTGCACTGCCTGCGGGTTGGCCTTACCGCCCGTCGCCTTCATCACCTGACCGACGAACCAGCCGGCAAGCGTCGGCTTCGCCTTGACCTTCTCGACCTGATCCGGGTTGGCGGCGATGATATCATCAACAGCCTTTTCGATGGCGCCGGTGTCGGTCACCTGCTTCATGCCGCGGGCTTCGACGATTTCGGCCGGGTTGCCGCCCTCGTTCCAGACGATTTCGAACAGGTCCTTGGCGATCTTGCCGGAAATGGTCTCAGCCTTGATGAGATCGATGATGCCGCCCAGCTGGTCGGGCGAAACCGGAGTCGTCTCGATATCCTTGCCGAACTTGTTCAGCGCACCGAGAAGATCGTTGATCACCCAGTTGGCAGCGGTCTTCGCATCGCGACCGGCGGCAACGGCTTCATAATAATCGGCAATCGCCTTTTCCGACACGAGAATCGAGGCGTCATAGACCGACAAGCCGAGATCGGCCACGAAACGGGCCTTCTTGTCATCGGGAAGCTCTGGCAGATCGACCTTCAGAGCTTCTACAAAAGCATCATCGAATTCCAGCGGCAGCAGATCGGGATCCGGGAAATAGCGATAGTCATGCGCGTCTTCCTTGGAGCGCATGGACCGCGTCTCGCCCTTGCCGGGATCGAACAGGCGGGTTTCCTGATCGATGACACCGCCATCTTCGAGAATGGCGACCTGACGGCGCGCCTCGTATTCGATGGCCTGGCCGACGAAGCGGATGGAGTTGACGTTCTTGATTTCGCAGCGCGTGCCAAAACCTTCGCCCGGGCGGCGCACGGAGACGTTGACGTCGGCGCGCATCGAGCCTTCGTCCATATTGCCGTCGCAGGTGCCGAGGTAACGGACGATGGAGCGCAGCTTGGTGAGGTAACCCTTGGCCTCATCCGACGAGCGCATGTCCGGCTTGGAGACGATTTCCATCAGCGCCACGCCCGAACGGTTCAGGTCCACGAAGGACATGGTCGGATGCTGGTCGTGCATCGACTTGCCGGCGTCCTGCTCCAGATGCAGGCGCTCGATGCCAATCTCGATATCCTCGAAGTTGCCCTGGCGGTCCGGACCGAGCGAAATGGTGATGGTGCCCTCACCGACGATCGGGTCCTTGAACTGCGAAATCTGGTAGCCCTGCGGCAAATCCGGATAAAAGTAGTTCTTGCGGTCGAAGATCGAACGGTTGTTGATCTTCGCCTTCAGGCCGAGGCCCGTGCGCACGGCCTGTTTGACGCATTCCTCGTTGATAACGGGCAGCATGCCGGGCATGGCGGCGTCCACCAGCGAGACGTTGGAATTCGGCGCATTGCCGAAAGTGGTGGACGCGCCGGAAAACAGCTTGGAATTGGAGAGAACCTGCGCATGGACTTCGAGGCCGATCACGATTTCCCAATCGCCGGTGGCGCCGGGAATGAAGCGTTTCGGGTCGGGGGTGCGCACGTCTACAAGGGTCATCTGAAGCTCACGATATACGGGTTCTTTGGCCTTGGTGGGTAGAACAAATGCAGCGCGGGCGCAAGACATCTTGCACCCCGTAGCGCCATACGCCGGATTTTCGCCAGCACCGGATACGTGTTTTTTACGCCTTTCAGTTTCAATTCACGTCATGACCATGATCGCTCTCTGCTTCATGACCTATATCGCCTTCAATCTTTTCGTCTTTCTTGTCTATTGGTGGGACAGGCAAGCGGCGAGAAACAGTGGCTGGCGCATTCGGGAAAGCACGCTGTTATCTCTTGCTCTCGTGGGCGGCAGCATGGGCGCGATTTCGGCGCAACAGCTGCTGCGGCATAAAACACGCAAGGAACCGTTCCGCAGCATCCTGCTAACCATCGTGATATTGCAGGCGGGTCTTGTCGCATCCCTCGCCATCATGCCGGACTGGCCGATGCAGCTTGCAGGCGTCCTGAAAACCCTGCTTCAGAACATGGGCCCATAAAGGCCGCTCTCCACCTCGGCCAGCTGCTTCTGCAAGCCCACCGATTGCACCTCGCGATCGAGCTTCGGCGCGTAGGACACGGAGAGCCAGCGGACGCTATAGCCATGGCGGCGGAAGAAGGCGACGGCCGGTTCGTTCTGGGCGTGGGTTTCAAGCCGGATGGCATCAAAACCCTTTTCCTCTATCAGACGTTCGACGTCGCCCAACAGGCGGCTGCCGATCCCCCTGCGATGAAAATCCGGATCGATCCAGAAATCCGTAATCGTCTCGTCGAAATGCTCCCGCGCCGCCCATCCGGCAACCGAACCGCCGAATTCCGCCACGCGCATGGTAAGCCATGAGGAGCGGGTGAAATTGGAAAAGGCGCTGGCCGCATTGTCGTAAAGCGTAGATGTGATGCCAAGCGCCGCGGTCGCCTGCCGCCATGCCCTGAGGCCGATGGCTGCCAGAACCTCCGCTTCCTGCTCGTACGCATTGCGAATGACGATCAAGCCGCGCCCTCCATGGCCGTGCAAAGTAAAACATCGGTGGCGCGATTCGGCCAGTGTGGTTTCGCTGTGCTCACAGCAGGCTTGACCGTGCCCGCCTTGCGCAATATCCAGAACTGGCAAGAACGGAGTTTTTATGTTCGCTCAATCGGAGTCCCGGTAACGGCCCTGCCCGCAAGTTTCTTGCGCGCCGGGCCATATGAAACCGAGCCGGCTGCCTTAACGGCACCCGGGGTTGCTTTCACGCGTCTAGATGACGCCGACCGGACTTCCAAAAAATGGACATTTCCCGCGCCGAACAGCGCATTCTTCACCTGCTCGCCCAGGGCGGCAGAATTGAACTCGTTCGAGACGATACCCGCAAAATCGAGAAAATCACGCTTTATACGCGCGATGGCTGGATTTTCGGCGGCCTCGATCTCCTCACCTTCCGAAAGCTGAAACAGAAGAGGGCGATAGCCTCTTCCGGCGGCAAACCTTACCGCATCACCACACGCGGGCTGGAACTGGTGCGGGGTGAGTTGGACAATCGATAAGCCGACCGGGCGGCGGCAATGCTGTCGCCCGGCATTTCGTCGCGCAGCGTCGACGGTGCAAACACGTTATGGCGAGAGCTTTTGCTCGAGCTTTACCTTCTCTAGTTCGACCTTCATAATGTCGGACCATTCCATGCCGCGCCAGACGATTTCAAATCCGCAACGCTCGTAAAGACCGATGGCGGCGCGATTTCTCGCATGGGTGTCGATGGTGGCAAGCGGCAAGCCTTCAGCCCGCATCCTGTCGAGAAAATGGACGATCAGCGCTTTGCCAATCCCCTTGCCCTGCCAGTTTGGGTCAACCCAAAGATCGGAAATATGATGGGGCTTCGCATCGCAAGCGCCCCAGCCAACAACAACACCGTCAATTTCGGCCACGACGACATCACCGGTCGGAGACTTGGCGAAGCTTTCGAATTCGCCCCTCACCCGCTCGACGACATAGGAATCGAGATAGGAGGCGTCAAAGGCGTCACCCGCACGCCAGGCAGCAAAACCGACAAAGCCGACCGCATGGCGATCGGCTTCGTTCATGTCTCTGAGCTTGAGGTCGCTTACCACCACTTGGCAGGGGTGAACTTGCCGGCGGCCTGTTCGATGGCATGGGCCGTCTTGAACAGCGTTTCTTCCTCGAAAGGCTTGCCGATGAGCTGCAGGCCGAGCGGCAGCCCCTTGCCGTCGAGACCGGCCGGGACCGAAAGGCCGGGAAGGCCAGCCATGTTGACGGTGATGGTGAAGACGTCCTGGAGATACATCTTCACCGGATCGGAAGCGAGTTCCTCGTCACCGACTGCGAAGGCGGAAGACGGTGTGATCGGCGCCAGGATGGCATCGACGCCTTCATGGAAGACGTTTTCGAAGTCACGCTTGATGAGGGTGCGGACCTTCTGCGCCTTGAGGTAATAGGCATCGTAATAACCGGCCGAAAGCACGTATGTGCCGACCATGATGCGGCGCTGCACTTCCTTGCCGAAACCGGCCGCACGGCTCTTTTCGTACATGTCAGCAATGTCCTTGCCGTCGACGCGCAGGCCGTAGCGCACGCCATCATAACGTGCGAGATTGGAGGAGGCTTCCGCCGGTGCGACGATGTAATAGGCGGGCAGCGCGTATTTGGTGTGCGGCAGCGAGATATCGACCACCTCGGCACCCGCATCGCGCAGCCACTCGACGCCCTTGGCCCAGAGCTTTTCGATCTCTTCCGGCATGCCATCGACGCGGTACTCGCGGGGAATGCCGATCTTCAGGCCCTTCAGCGACTGGCCGATGGCCTTTTCGTAATCCGGCACCGGCAGATCAACGGAGGTCGTATCCTTGGCATCGACACTTGCCATGGTCTTCAGCAGGATCGCCGCGTCACGCACATCACGGGCAATCGGGCCAGCCTGATCGAGCGAGGAAGCATAAGCGACGATGCCGAAGCGCGAGCAGCGGCCATAGGTGGGCTTGATGCCGACAGTACCGGTGAAGGCCGCGGGCTGGCGGATGGAGCCGCCTGTGTCGGTTGCGGTGGCGCCGGCGCAGAGATGCGCGGCAACGGCAGCGGCCGAACCGCCGGAGGAACCACCGGGAACGAGCTTCTGCTCGGAACCGTTGGCGCGCCAGGGGTTGATGACCGGGCCGTACCAGGAGCTTTCATTGGACGAGCCCATGGCGAATTCGTCCATGTTGAGCTTGCCGAGCATGACGGCGCCCTGATCCCAGAGGTTCTGGGTGACGGTGGATTCGTATTTCGGCTTGAAGCCGTCAAGAACATGCGAACATGCCTGCGTGTGCACATCGCGGGTGGCGAACAGGTCCTTCACGCCGAGCGGAACACCTTCCAGCTCGCCAGCCGAGCCTGAGGCGATGCGTTCGTCGGAGGCCTTTGCCATGTCGCGCGCCTTTTCAGGCGTCAGCGCCACATAGGCGTTCAGCGCGCCGTTCGCCGCGTCGATGGCGGAGAGATAGGCATCGGTCAGCTCAAGGGCGGAAAAATCTTTCGCCTTCAGCTTTTCGCGGGCTTCGGCAATGGTCAGGCTCGTCAGGTCGGTCATGGTCGGCAACGGCTTTCGAAAATCTCGGAAAAATCGGGCGGCAAACGGCGGTCGGATTATTCGACCACTTTCGGGACCATGAAGAAGTCCCGGTCGGTCGCGGGCGCATTGGCGACAATGTCGTCCGCCTTGTTGCCGTCGGTCACCACGTCTGCACGCTTTTTCATCTCCACCGGCGTGACTGACGTCATCGGCTCGACGCCATCGACATTCACTTCCGAAAGCTGCTCCACGAAACCGAGTATGCCGTTCAGCTGGCCGAGCATATTCTGTGCTTCTTCTTCGCTGACAGCGATACGGGCAAGGCGCGCAACGCGCTTTACGGTGGCGAGATCGACGGACATGGTTTTACTCCGATGGGATATTTCCCATTCGCTATAATCACCATGTCCGTCCTTCGCAACGGTAGAAAGCATGTCGCGTCAAACTGCGGAGCGGTTTTGCGGCAACGACATGCTCTTCACGGAGCTTCAGAAGGACAATGTATCGCCCGCCTTCGGCGTGTGAACACGCGCTTCCGCGCCTTCCATGCCGGCCACGAACTTGTCCGGCGTCTGATCGATGATCGGGAAGGAACCGTAGTGGCAAGGAATGACATTCTGGAACTTGAAGAAGCGCTGGCAGGCGAGCGCCGCCACGGCACCGCCCATCGTGAAGCGATCACCGATCGGCACCAGGCCGATATCCGGCTGGTGCAGTTCGTTGATGAGCTTCATGTCGGAGAAGATGTCCGTGTCGCCCATGTGATAGACGGCCGGGCCATCCTCGAAATGCAGCATCAGGCCGTTGGCATTGCCGAGCGAATGGGAGACGCCGTCTTCGGTGATCTGGGCCGAGGAATGCAGCGCATTGGTGAAGGTGACGGAGAAGCCGTCGAAATGTACGGTCCCGCCGGTATTGCCCATATCGACTTTCGCGACACCCTTTGCGGACAGCCAGGCGGCAAGATCGGCATTCGCCAGCACGGTGGCTCCCGTTTCGCGGGCAAGCTGCACGGTATCGCCGACGTGGTCGCCATGGCCGTGGGTCAGGAGAATATGGGTGATGCCTTCGGCCGCTGATTTGCCATCCTGCCCGGCAAAACCGGGATTGCCGGTGAAGAACGGATCGATGAGGATCTTCGCACTGCCGTTTTCAAGACGGAAGGCGGAATGGCCGAGCCAGGTGAGTTTCATGGGAAGTTCTCCTTTGTATTGCCGGTATATTATGACATAGGACGGCCTGAACAACCGCACTACCGATATTTCAGAGAGGCGACAATGGCCGCGGATAATGACGATTACGTGTATGACGAAGCGAGCGGCGAATGGCGGCCGGCTTCCGAACTGGCCGCCGAGGCAGCCCGTGCAAAGGAAGTGCGCGATGCCGCCGGCAATGTGCTTGAAGACGGCGATTCCGTGACATTGATCAAGGACTTGAAGGTCAAGGGCACCAACACGGTCATCAAGCAGGGCACCGTCATCAAGTCGATCCGCCTGACCGACAATCCCGAAGAGATCGATTGCAGGCATGATGCGGTCAAGGGTCTGGTGCTGCGCACCGAATTCGTCCGTAAAAGATAAAGGCAGCACGCGACATGGCGACACTCACCATCGAGGAACTGGCACAGACGCTGCAGCCCGCACAGGCGATTGCCGGCCTCGACCTCGGCACGAAGACCATCGGGCTTGCCATGTCGGACCTCTCGCGTCGTTTCGCGACGCCGCGTCCGGTGATCAAGCGGGTGAAATTCACGCAGGATGCGCAGGTGCTGCTGGCTTTTGCCGAAAAGGAGAAGGTTGCCGCCTTCGTCATCGGCCTGCCGATAAATATGGACGGATCAGCCGGACCACGCGCGCAGGCGACGCGCGCCTTCGTGCGCACCATGGGCGAAAAAACCGCCCTGCCCTTTATTTACTGGGATGAGCGGCTTTCAACCGTCGCGGCAGAGCGCGCGCTTCTGGAAATGGACGTCTCACGCGCCAAGCGGGCCGAACGCATCGATTCGGCGGCCGCGAGTTTCATTCTTCAGGGCGCGCTGGACAGGCTTTCCGCGCTGACCCGCGCGGCCGACTGACGGCCCTGCCACCAGGCGGCGATCTGCTTTCTCTTGCGGTATGCAAGGATCGCAAAAACGATCAGGCTATCGACCGCTATGGCGCGTGCCACCATTGGCGGCAGGTTTTCCGGCGGAATGCCGAGAATATTGCCATAGATCTCGAATACAAGGTCATGGGTCTGACGCGTGAGCATGTAAAAGCCGAAGCTCATGTCGTAATAGGACAGCCAGTACCAGCTGCCCAGCAGCGCGACGGGGCCGGCCCAGAGGATCAAAAACCACTTCATGCCGTCTGCCCCCGCACAAAAATCGTATCAGGAATGCCAGCAAGCACCGCCCAGCGCACCGCAGCCATCAGGCATAGGTTCAGCGCCGGCGCGTCGATATCCAACGGCAGCATAGCAAAAAACGTCATCATGACGCCCAAGGCTGTCCAGCGGTTCACTTGCGGCTCCCTTATGCGCAGTCATTGCGCATGGTTAACATTTCGTTAATCCACACTGGACCCGCCGTCATGGCTAGGCAAATGAAAGCTGTCATTATGGTTAACGACAGGCGGGCGACATGTGGAAAAAAATGTGCATCGTGAACGGACGAAAACACCGGGCGGTTGCGCGTCCGGTGAAAACATGGCTGATTTTTCATTAACGTCGCGCCCGCCTCGGGTGCCTCCCCGCCGCGGCAACTTCAGTCAGCCGTAAACGCCGCGCACCAGCCTTTTGACGGCGGTGGTGATTTTATCCCAGTCCTTATCGGATTTGAGCGGCACGCCGGCAAACTGGCCGCTGGTGGCCGCGGAAATGACGAGATGCTGGATGGCGGCAAACAATACGGCGTTGACGGCAGCGGTATCTACGCCCTTGGGAGCCGCAAGCGAGCCGCGCATGCGCTCCAGCCATTTGCCCAGCGACTTGGCTCGAGCTTCGGCCAGCTGGCGGACCTGCGGCGAACCATCCGAGACTTCCCAGGCAATGATCTTGCAGACGAGCGGGTCGCTGCGCAGCGCATCGATAAAATAAAGCGCCAGCTTTTCCATGAGATCGCCGTAGGTCAGCAGAAACATGCCGCCGGTGTCTTCGGGAATACGATCCTTGACCCAGGAGCCGAGATCCTCGCCGATCGCCTCGATCAAACCATCAAGGCCGCCGAAATATCGATAGATGAGTTGCTTGTCGCAGCCGGCGCGGCGAGCGACGGCATTGATGCCAAACCCCTGGAACCCCTCTTCGGCAAGCAGCGTCCGGGCGGCATTAAAAATCGCCTTCTCGGTCTGAGCACGATCCTTGATGCGCTTTTCCGGTCTGTCGGCTGAAATCGCCTCTGCGGTCGCCAGCATGATTCCCTACCCGTTTTCTGAAAGGCCTTTTGAAGGGGTTAACAAAGCATGAAGGGAAGAACAATGTGGGTGGGTGGATGGTGAGAAGGTTCCTGTGGATGACGGGCCCGCCACACCTTTTTCAATACGCAACAGGGACGCCTCCAGACCTTCTCAGAAAGTAATATCACCATAATCGTCCGGAAGATGGCGCTCGATTTCCATCGAATCGTGAAGAACGCGGCCGACACCCACCAAACCGGGTCGTAGTGCACGATAGAGTAACAGATGCCTCGGATTTTTAACGAGGCCCGTTTCGCTTTTTGCCCGCTCGCGACTATAACGCAGGTGGTAGCTACGCACGTCTTCACCAAGTTCAGCGCGAATATTCGTGCCGGCGCGTAGCGGATCAACAGCAACATCACGCAACGCAGTTGCAAGCAACTTTTCGTAGCGTTTTCTCGCTGCAGCTCCAAACGTCGCGTGTGTCCATCCAAGAATTTCAATGATGTCCGATTGTGCGGCATCGGACAGACGATACGTCGTCATTTGTCATCGGACTTGGTCAGGCGCACTTCAGCCTCGCGCCCGAAAGCGGAAATGAAATCGTCAAGGGCATCATCCGAAACATCGATATAACGTCCCTGGTCAAGGTCGCAGAAGCCCTGTTGCGCCGCGACCTTCAGGGTTTCCAGTCTGGTTGCCTCAAGACGCTCTCGCCTCTCAATTAACCGTAAGCCTTCACGCAGCACTTCACTGGCGTTTTGATAGCGGCCGGATTTGACGAGATCGTCTATGATCTCTTCGTGATGCTGTGTCAGGACGACGTTACGCGTTGGCATCGGGGCCTCCACCAGACTTCATTTACGCCTAGCAATAGCACCGATTGGCATAATCTGCCAATATCACTCCAAAGCCATGCCAAACCAGACGCTGCCAGGCGTTTCGTGGCTGTCGAGGTGTTTGAAGCCGCGGGTTTCCCAAAAGCGCATGCCGGCATGGTTGCGTTCGCTGGCGCCGAGGTGGATGCCGTAGACGTTGTTCTGTCTCGCCATGTCGAGCCATCGGGACAGAAGCCGGGTGCCGCCGCCCTTGCCCTGCGTGCGCGGCAGGAGGTTCATGTGGATATGGGCCGGAAAGGGATCGGTAAGCCAGGAGGGCGTGTTGCGCGGATGATGGATGAAATGGGCGCGGCGCTGGTCGGCGTCCCATGTCTGCGGGTCGCCGCCGGGATCGGGATAAAGGGCGCGCAGATGCGGCCACCACTCCTGCTCCAGCCGTTGCTCGTGCAAAACTGTATCGAGCGCGCCGGCGATGTAACCGCAGACACCCTCCTCATCCTCGGCCACGAAAACGGCATCGGGCCAGAGACGCAGATAGGGCACGGAATAGATATGCCCCACCATACGGCCATCATTGTAGAGCGGGGTGGCATCCTGCCCGGCATCGCCGGTGGCAAGGCTTATGGCGTAAAGCGCGTCTTCATCTTCTGGGCGAGCGGAGCGGAAGGTCAGCATTTGCAGGCGCCCTCCGTCTTCTTGCGTGGACACGCGCCAGCTGTCTGAAAGACAGGAATACTCCCCACGCCAATGCATTTTCTCAAATCCGATACCCCTCCCACAGGGACTGCAAAAAATAGCCCTCCACCCTTTATCCGTCAGGATGCGGGCGGATACAATAAATCGATTATATAATTCGGATCGAAGCGGGAATCGAGCATGCCATAAGTGTGCCTCCAGCCACCTGCGAGACGGGTTTCGAGGAAGGCATCGGCGATCTTGCCGGCACCGAGCCGGCAAAGCTCGGCGGCAGCGGCCGCAAGCGCGAACTGCTCCACCAGCAGGCGAGCCGCCCCTTCATCGCGTTCTGCAAGGGCGATCGCGGCGCGCAACACATCGGTGGTCTTCTTGCCGGCAGGTCCGAGATCGCGCTCCAGCGTCTGGAAGACGAGATCGAACAGGTCCTTGCCGCGCTGAAGAACCCGCAGCACATCCAGCGCCATGACGTTGCCGGAGCCTTCCCAGATGGCGTTAACCGGCGCTTCGCGGTAGTGACGGGCAATCGGCCGCTCTTCCACATAACCGTTGCCGCCAAGGCATTCCATGGCCTCATAGATAAGCGCTGGCGCGATCTTGCAGCACCAGTATTTGACGATGGGCGTCATGACCCGCGCATACGCGGCTTCTGCCGGATTGTTGCGGGCGGCGTCGAAGGCCGTTGCCAGCCGGAAAGAGAGCGCCGTGGCAGCCGCCACATCCAGCGCCATGTCGGCGAGAACGCGAGTCATGATCGGCTGGCTGACCAGCATTTTTCCGAACACTGAGCGGCCGCGGGCAAAATGCACGGCTTCGGCAAGCGAGGCGCGCATCATGCCAGCAGACGCCAGCGCACAATCGAGCCGCGTCAACGTCACCATGTCGAGGATGGTGCGGATACCGCTGCCGGGATCGCCGAGCAGATAACCGAAGGCATCGGTGAACTCGACTTCGGCCGACGCATTGGAGCGGTTGCCGAGTTTGTCTTTCAGACGCTGGAAATGCAGGCCGTTCTTCGAACCGTCTTCAAGATAACGCGGCACCAGGAAGCAGCCCATGCCGTCGCCCATCTGGGCGAGCATCACGAAACCGTCGCTCATTGGCGCAGAAAGGAACCACTTGTGGCCGGAGAGGCGATAGATACCCTCGCCCACGCGCTCGGCCGTGGTGCGGTTGGCACGTACATCCGTGCCGCCCTGCTTTTCCGTCATGCCCATGCCAACGGTGACGGCGGTTTTTTGCAGGGCCGGTTTCTGCGCGCTGTCATATTTGCGCGACAGGATCTTCGGCATCCACTCCTTCTGCACCCGCGGCGAGGTCATGATGGCGGCAACCGAGGCGCTCGTCATGGTCAGCGGGCAGAGATGCCCTGCCTCCAGCTGCGAGGTGAGGTAGAATTTCGTGGCGCGGGCCTTATGCTCACTCCCGCGCGTATCGGGGGAATTCTCCCAGACGCTGGAATGCAGGCCTGATGACATGGAACGGCGCATCAGCGCATGCCAGGCGGGATGGAATTCCACCTGGTCGAGACGTTCGCCGCGCGGGCCGTGGGTATGCAGCTGCGGCACGCCCTGATTGGCCATCCGCGCCAGTTCCTGCGCCTCATGCGAGGTAACGTAACGGCCGAGCTGGTCGTACTCGTCCCTCAGATTGCGCGACAGGCCGGAGGTGAGATCGACGATCAACGGATCGGAACGATAGGCGTTGATACCGGACCAGAGGCTAGGCTGGTTCAGTTCGGCGAGCGTTTCTTCTGTCCGGGAATTCTGGGTCATCCGCTGCTTCTAGCTGTTTTATACTGGCATTGCATAGTGGGGTGATATTGCATAATTCCGCCCACAGGAAGCGATTGAGACGATTAAGCCGCCGCTTTCAGTATTTTTCGGGAGAGGCCGATTTAAGTCCGCGGCGGCGAGAATGCCAGACACGTTTCCGGCAAGATGCAGCGACAAAACCCGATACACTTCCGCAAGCGGCCCCTTATATCCATACCTATCGTGGCCTGCGACAGCCAGTCTGACCGGTTGTTTGCGTGCCATCGCGCGCATTCCGCTTAATCCACCACCTGATGTGGAACCTGCCACAGGCTTTTTTGGTTCGCCACATGCTGAAAGCCTGCACAGGAGGAAACCATGGAGGCGAGTGCGAAGAAGCTCTTCGAGCGATATGAACGATTTTTCAACACATCTCTCAAAGGTGACATGAATGCGGAGGAGATCGGATCCCTTTATGCATCCGACTTCATCACCGCTTCCCCAGCCGGTGTCATGACCGGAAAAAACGATGACAACCTCAAGGAGGCCATGACGAAGGCTTATGAGCGTTATCGGGTCATAGGAACGGAGGGAATACGTATCCGCGATATCCGCATTTCCGCCATCGATGACCATCATTGTATTGCGCATGTGTCCTGGACAGCGAACTTTACCCGAAAAGGCCAATCGAATGTCGCAATCGATTTCGACGTTCATTATTTCGTTCAGACACTGGATGGCGAACCGAAGGTTTTCGGCTGGGTATCGGGTGACGAGCAGGCGCTCCTGAAGGAACACGGTATTGCCTGACGGTCCAGAACGATGGACACCATCTTTGCCGGATTGAGGAAACAGCACCGTGTTTTCATTTCAGCGGTTGCAGGCGCTTGCCCCGCGACCCTGCAATCTCTATAGAGCGCAGGACCGAATTCCGCGGCACTCCTGAGGCGTGTTCACAGCGAATGGAGCGCACGGATCAGCATTCGGGCGTTCCGGGCATTTTCACGGGAAAATGCGGCGCCCGTCAGGAGGCAAACCGCATGGTCTTCTTCCCCCATCGCCATCTCCTCGGCATCAAGGGGCTTTCCCATCAGGATATCACCCTGCTTCTCGATAAAGCCGACGAGGCGGTGAAAATCAGCCGTCAGCGCGAGAAAAAGACCTCGACGCTGCGAGGCCTGACGCAGATCAACCTGTTCTTTGAAGCCTCGACGCGCACGCAATCCTCCTTCGAGCTGGCCGGAAAGCGCCTCGGCGCAGACGTGATGAATATGTCGGTCGGCAATTCCTCGGTGAAGAAGGGCGAAACGCTGATCGATACCGCGATGACGCTGAACGCCATGCGCCCGGATGTGCTGGTGGTTCGCCATTCGTCGGCAGGTGCCGCAGCGCTGCTGGCACAAAAGGTCGCCTGCTCCGTGGTCAATGCCGGGGACGGCCAGCATGAGCACCCGACACAGGCGCTGCTGGATGCGCTGACCATCCGCCGCGCCAAGGGCGAGCTTTCGGGTATCACGGTGGCGATCTGCGGTGACGTGCTGCATTCGCGCGTCGCCCGCTCCAATATCATTCTGCTCAACCAGATGGGTGCGCGCGTGCGGGTCGTCGCCCCCGCCACGCTTCTTCCCTCCGGTATCCGCGACATGAGCGTGGAAGTCTTCAACGACATGAAGGAAGGGCTGAAGAATGCCGATGTGGTGATGATGCTGCGCCTGCAGCGTGAGCGCATGTCCGGCTCCTTCGTGCCTTCGGTGCGCGAATATTTCCACTATTACGGTCTCGACGCCGAAAAGCTGAAAGCGGCGAAGGAAGATGCGCTGGTCATGCATCCCGGTCCGATGAACCGTGGCGTGGAAATCGCCTCCGAAGTGGCGGACGGTCCGCAGAGCGTCATCGAAAGCCAGGTGGAAATGGGGGTTGCCGTGCGCATGGCCGTCATGGAAACCCTGCTTGTCTCGCAAAACCAGGGTGAGCGCGTATGAGTGCCGTTACCGTTCTCAAGAACCTCCGAATCGTCGACCCCTCCCGCAATCTGGATGAGACCGGCAGTATCGTCATCGGAGCCGATGGCACCATTCTCGCCGCCGGCAAGGATGCGCACAATCAAGGCGCGCCTGATGGTGCGACGGTGCGCGACTGCACGGGTATCGTGGCCGTTCCCGGTCTGGTGGATGCCCGCGTCTTTGTCGGCGAACCCGGCGGCGAACACCGCGAGACCATCGAATCCGCCTCGCGCGCGGCAGCGGCCGGCGGTGTCACCAGCATCATCGTGATGCCGGACACCGATCCTGTAATCGATGACATCGCGCTGGTCGAATATGTGAAGAAGACGGCCCGCGACAAGGCAATCGTCAATGTCCACCCGGCAGCGGCCCTGACCAAGGGCCTCCGCGGCGAGGAAATGACCGAGTTCGGCATGTTGAAGGAAGCCGGTGCGGTGGCCTTCACCAATGGCCGCAAGGCGCTTTCCGACACGCTGGTGCTGCGCCGCGCCATGACCTATGCCCGCGAACTGGGGGCTGTGATCGCGCTGGAGACCCGCGATAAATATATCGGCGGTGGTGATATGAACGAGGGGCTTTTTGCAAGCTGGCTCGGGCTGTCAGGTGTTCCGAAGGAAGCCGAGATCATTCCGCTGGAGCGTGACCTGCGCATTGCCGGCCTGACGCAGGCGATCTACCACGCCGCCAAGATTTCCGTACCGGAATCGGCAGAGGCGATCCGTATCGCCCGGCAGCGGGGTGTGAAAGCCACTTGTGGCATTTCCATTAATCATCTGACGCTCAACGAAAACGATATCGGCGAATACCGTACCTTCTTTAAGCTCTCGCCGCCGCTGCGCGCCGAAGACGACCGCAAGGCGATGGTGGAGGCGCTGAAGGACGGCACGATCGATATCATAGTTTCTTCGCATGACCCGCAGGATGTCGATACCAAGCGCCTGCCGTTTTCGGATGCGGCGAGCGGCGCGGTGGGGCTGGAAACCATGCTGGCGGCGGCGCTGCGCCTCTACCACAGTGGCGAAGTTCCGCTGATGCGGCTGATCGATGCGCTTTCCACCCGCCCGGCGAAGATATTCGGTCTCGACGCTGGAACGCTTAAAGCCGGTGCGAAGGCCGATATCACGCTGATCGATCTCGATGAGCCATGGCTCGTGGCACGCGACCAACTGGTGTCGAAATCCAAGAATACGCCGTTCGAGGATGCCCGCTTCAGCGGCCGTGCTGTGGCCACTTATGTGGCTGGCAAAGCCGTTCATTCCTTGGCATAAGATCACGGCAAGAGATCACGCGGACGGCGCGACAGAGGGGACATTTCAATGAGTGCTTTGACTGACTGGCAGACGGCGCCTGCCCTTCTCGCGCTGGCAGCGCTGATCGGCTATCTGCTTGGCTCCATCCCCTTCGGCCTCATCCTCACCCGCATGGCGGGGCTGGGCGACGTGCGCAAGATCGGTTCGGGCAATATCGGCGCCACCAATGTGCTGCGCACCGGCAACAAGAAACTCGCCGCCGCGACCCTGCTCCTCGACGCACTCAAGGGCACGGCGGCGGTTCTGGTCGCCAATGCGCTCTGGGGTTACGAGGCCTCGCTGGTCGCGGGTTTCTTTGCCTTTCTCGGCCACCTGTTTCCGGTGTGGCTCGGCTTCAAGGGCGGCAAGGGCGTCGCCGTCTATATCGGCGTCCTGCTTGGCGCGGCACCGCTGATGATGCTGGCCTTCGCGCTGATCTGGCTCGCAACCGCGTTCATCACCCGCTACTCCTCGCTGTCGGCGCTGCTGGCCATGCTGATCATTCCCGTCGCGCTCTGGGTGCTCGGACCTGAAAAGACGGCGATGCTGGTGACGCTGCTCAGCGTGATTTCCTGGTGGAAACATCGCGAAAATATCAGGCGTCTTATGGCCGGCACCGAAAGCAGGATCGGTCAAAAGGGCTGAACCCCATCTTGAGGATATGCCATGCCGCATGAGGAAACGACACGGCAGGGCATAGAGCTTTCCGCGCGGCAGCGGGTCGCATGGCTGAGGCTCATTCGCAGCGACAATATCGGCCCCGTTACCTTCCGCGAACTCATCAATCATTTCGGCAGCGCCGAAAAGGCGCTGGATGCCCTGCCCGAGCTTTCAAAGCACGGCGGCTCTTCGCGCCGCTTGCGGATCGCCACGCCGTCGGAGGCGGAAGGTGAAATCGAAACGGCCGAAAAATTCGGTGCGCGTTTCATCGGTATCGGCGAACCGGATTATCCGCCTGCCCTGCGGCAGATGGATGGCGCGCCGCCGCTGATCGCCATGAAGGGATCGGCGGATGCGGCGACAAGAGCCTGCGTCGGCATCGTCGGTTCGCGCAACGCGTCCATCAACGGCGCGAAATTCGCCGCCATGCTGGCACGCGACTGTGGGCGTGCCGGTTATTCAATCGCATCAGGACTGGCGCGCGGCATCGATGCGGCCGCGCACCGGGCAAGCCTTGCAACCGGCACGGTGGCGATGCTGGCCGGCGGTCTCGACCGCCCCTACCCGCAGGAAAATTTCGGGCTTTTGCAGGACATATACGATCAGGGCGGCGCGACGATCAGCGAAATGCCCTTTGGCTGGGAACCGCGCGCCCGCGATTTCCCGCGCCGCAACCGGTTGATCGCGGGCGTTTCGCTCGGCGTCGTCATCGTGGAGGCGGCAGAGCGTTCGGGTTCGCTGATTACGGCGCGGCTTGCCGGCGAAGCGGGTCGTCTGGTTTTTGCCGTGCCCGGCTCCCCGCTCGATGCACGCTGCGAAGGTACCAACCGGCTGATCAAGGAAGGCGCCATGCTGACCACGGGCGCTGCCGATATTCTCGAAGCACTGCGACCACTGATGGAGCCGCAATTGCCCTATGACTGCAAGATCGAGGAACCGCGCTCCGACGAAGAAATGTCACCGCCCGGAGATGATGAGCGCAGCGTCATCGCTTCCGCACTCGGCCCCTCGCCCGTCGAGATTGACGACATCATCCGCCATACGGGCTTTTCCGCGGCCGCGGTTCATCTGGTACTGCTGGAGCTCGATATAGCCGGGCGTCTAAACCGGCATGCCGGGGGGCGTGTTTCGCTGTTCGTCGCGGATTGACAGTTTGCGTCGCCCGCTCTGGATATCGCCGACTTCGACATAGGCCATCTCGATCAGGTAACATAGCATGTCGGCGCCCTCGCGGCTGGCGACCTGGCGCAGCTCCGCCAGCATCTGGCGAATGTAAGCCAAGCTCTCTTTGGTCCCTTCATTATCGGCATTATTGTTTGTTGCGTTCGGGACCATATATTTATCCTGGAAAGTCAGCCTGAAACGGGAAGCATTAAGTCTGTTCAAATGATGTTGCCCATCATAACCAATTTACCAAAGATTGCAATACAACGATAGATTATCCATAGGTTGCAATCGCCTGGATGCGATAAATTCGGGCTTGCCTCTTGACCCGCGGGCATTACCTGTCCATGTCGAATTATAAAGAAGGCCAATTGCGGCACCGCGCCGCGACCGGGGCCACGTTAACGGACCAGTTCCAGAGAAGAACAATATGAATGTCGTTGTCGTAGAATCTCCTGCCAAAGCCAAGACGATCAACAAGTATCTTGGTTCAGGCTATAAGGTTCTTGCATCCTTTGGTCACGTCAGAGACCTTCCCGCCAAGGACGGATCGGTGCTGCCCGACCAGGATTTCGAAATGTCCTGGGAAGTCGACAGCGCATCTGCCAAACGCATGAAGGATATTGCCGATGCGGTAAAATCCTCTGATGGCCTTTTTCTCGCAACCGACCCTGATCGCGAAGGTGAGGCCATTTCCTGGCACGTTCTCGATCTTTTGAAGAAGAAGCGCGTTCTCGGCGACAAGCCGGTGAAGCGCGTGGTCTTCAACGCCATCACCAAGAAGGCGGTTCTGGACGCCATGGCGAACCCGCGCGACATCGACGTGCCGCTGGTCGACGCCTATCTCGCCCGCCGTGCACTCGATTATCTCGTCGGTTTCAACCTCTCTCCCGTTCTGTGGCGCAAGCTGCCGGGCGCGCGTTCCGCCGGCCGTGTGCAGTCGGTTGCGCTGCGTCTTGTCTGCGACCGTGAATCCGAGATCGAGCGTTTCGTCTCCGAAGAATATTGGAACATCAGCGCGCTTTTGAAGACACCGCGCGGTGACGAGTTCGAGGCGAAGCTGGTTTCGGCCGACGGCAAGCGGCTGCAAAGCCGCGGGATCAAGACCGGCGAAGATGCAAACCGGCTGAAGGCGCTGCTGGAAGGCGCGACCTATGTTGTCGACACGGTCGAGGCGAAGCCCGTCAAGCGTAATCCCGGCCCGCCCTTCACCACCTCGACGCTTCAGCAGGCTGCGTCTTCGCGCATGGGCTTTGGTGCCTCGCGGACGATGCAGGTGGCGCAGAAGCTTTATGAAGGCATCGATATCGGCGGAGAAACCGTCGGCCTTATCACCTATATGCGTACCGACGGCGTACAGATAGCACCGGAGGCGATCGATGCCGCCCGCCTCGCCATCGGCGAGCAGTTCGGTGAGCGTTACGTGCCGGAAAAGGCGCGTTTCTACTCCACCAAGGCCAAGAACGCCCAGGAAGCGCACGAAGCGATCCGCCCGACTGATTTCACGCGCACACCGGACCAGGTGAAGCGTTATCTCGATGCCGACCAGCTGCGCCTTTACGACCTGATCTGGAAGCGCGGTATTGCCAGCCAGATGGCGTCCGCAGAGATCGAGCGAACAACGGTCGAAATCCTCGCGGACAAGAACGGTGAAAAGGCCGGCCTGCGCGCCGTCGGTTCCGTCATCCGGTTCGACGGCTTCATTGCCGCCTATACCGACCAGAAGGAAGATGGCGAGCAGAGCGACGATGGTGACGATGAAGGCCGTCTGCCGCAGATCAATGCGCGCGAAAATCTCGCCAAGCAGAAGATCAATGCCAGCCAGCATTTCACCGAACCGCCGCCGCGTTATTCGGAAGCCTCGCTGATCAAGAAGATGGAAGAGCTCGGCATCGGCCGCCCTTCCACCTATGCCGCGACGCTGAAGACGCTGAGCGACCGCGAATATATCGTCATAGACAAGCGCAAGCTTATCCCGCATTCACGCGGACGACTGGTGACGGCTTTCCTGGAGAGCTTTTTCACCAAATATGTCGAATACGATTTCACCGCAGCACTCGAAGAAAAGCTCGACCGCATTTCCGCCGGCGAGCTGGACTGGAAGCAGGTGCTGCGCGATTTCTGGAAGGATTTCTTCGCGCAGATCGAAGATACCAAGGAACTGCGCGTCACCAACGTGCTCGACGCGTTGAACGAGGTTCTGGCACCGCTGGTCTTCCCCAAGCGCGAGGATGGATCGGATCCGCGCATCTGTCAGGTTTGCGGCACCGGCAATCTTTCGCTGAAGCTCGGCAAATACGGCGCTTTCGTCGGTTGCTCCAACTATCCGGAATGCAATTACACCCGCCAGCTCACCTCCGATGGTGCGGAAGCGGATGCTGCGGCCTCTAACGAGCCGAAAGCACTCGGTGCCGATCCGATGACCGGCGAGGAGCTCACGCTTCGCTCCGGCCGTTTCGGACCCTATATCCAGCGCGGCGACGGCAAGGAAGCCAAGCGTTCATCGCTGCCCAAGGGTTGGAAGCCTGAGGATATCGACCACGAAAAGGCGCTGGCGCTCATCAACCTGCCGCGCGATATCGGCAAGCATCCGGAAACTGGCAAAATGATCTCTGCCGGTCTCGGCCGTTACGGACCCTTCCTTCTGCATGACGGTTCCTATGCGAACCTCGAAAGCATCGAAGACGTGTTCTCGATCGGCCTCAACCGCGCCGTGACCGTCATTGCCGAAAAGCAAGCCAAGGGACCGGGCCGCAGCGGCACGCCGGCGGCGCTGAAAGAACTGGGCGACCATCCCGATGGCGGTGCCATCACCGTCCGCGACGGGCGTTATGGCGCTTACGTCAACTGGGGCAAGGTCAATGCCACCATTCCGAAGGGGCAGGACCCGGCCTCAGTGACTCTGGACGAGTCGCTGGTGCTGATCGCCGAGCGCATCGCCAAGACCGGCACCGGCGGCAAGCCCGCCAAGGCCAAGAAGACCACCGCTAAGAAGGCCGATGGTGAGGCAGCGGCAAAGCCGAAAGCCACCAAGGCCAAGGCGGCAACCAAGAGCAAGGCGGCCGCCAAGCCGAAGGCAGCGGCCAAAACCAAGAAGGCAGCAGAGTGAGCAAGGCGCCACGTCAGAGACAGGGTTCCGCCAGTGACGGTTTCGGACGCACCGGGCGCGGCAAGCGGGTGAGCGAAGGTGAAGGCATCATCCATGGCGAGGTGCCTTCCCGCGAAGTGCTGCTGAAATTCATCGCGGACCATCCGCAGCAGGCCTCCAAGCGCGAAATCGCCAAGGCTTTCGGGCTGAAGGGCGAAAACCGCATCGTTCTGAAAGCCCTGCTGAAGGAACTCGAAGTCGATGGCATGGTGCACAAGAGCCGAAAGTCGCTGACGCGGCCGGGCGGCCTGCCGCCCGTGACGGTTCTCGACATCACCACCCGTGACAAGGACGGCGAGTTGATCGGCCGCCCGGCGGAATGGCCGGAGGATATGGGCGCGGCACCGGCCGTGCTGATCCGCCAGTCTTCGCAGGATCGCGGCAAGAAGGCTCCCGCCGCCGGTCTCGGTGACCGCATTCTGGCTAAGATTTTCCCTTCCAAGGACACCGTTGGCCCGGCCTATACGGCCCGTGTCGTGAAACTGATCGACCGTCGCCAGAACGCGCTGCTCGGCGTGTTCAAGCAGACGGAAGGCGGCGGCGGACGGCTGATGCCGATCGACCGGCGCGGCGAAGAAATGGTCATCGATCCCGATGGCGTCGGCGATGCCAAGGACGGCGATCTGATCGAGGTGGAAACCTCGCGCAATAGCGGCCGTTACGGCCTGACGCGGGCAAAGGTTCTGTCCGTCGTCGGTTCGGTCGCCTCGGAAAAGGCGATCTCGATGATCGCCATTTATGCGCATGGCATTCCGCATATCTTCCCGCCAAATGTCTTGGCGGAAGCGGATGCGGCCAAGGCCGCGACCATGTCGCACCGCGAGGACTGGCGCGACCTGCCGCTCATCACCATCGATCCGGCCGACGCCAAGGACCATGACGATGCGGTCTATGCCGAACTGGACCCCTCGCCCGACAATCCTGACGGTGTCATCGTCACCGTCGCCATTGCCGATGTCTCCTGGTATGTGCGGCCGGGCGCGCCACTCGACCGCGAGGCGCTGAAGCGTGGCAACTCGGTCTATTTCCCCGACCGTGTCGTGCCGATGCTGCCGGAACGCATCTCCAATGATCTCTGCTCGCTGAAGGAAGGCGTCGACCGTCCTGCCCTTGCCGTGCGGATGACGTTCTCGAAGGAAGGCCGCAAGGCGAGCCACACTTTCCATCGCATCATGATGAAAAGTGCCGCCAAGCTCTCCTACCAGCAGGCGCAGGCGGCGATCGACGGCAACCCTGACGACAAGACCGGCACGCTGCTGGAGCCGATCCTCAAGCCGCTGTGGCATGCCTATGAAGTGATGAAACGCGGCCGCGACCGCCGCCAGCCGCTGGAACTCGACATGCCGGAGCGCAAGATCCAGCTGCGGCCCGATGGCACGGTGGACAAGGTCGTCATTCCCGAACGCCTCGATGCGCATAAGCTGATCGAGGAAATGATGATCCAGGCGAATGTTGCCGCCGCCGAAACGCTGGAAACGAAAAAGCAGCGGCTGGTCTACCGCGTGCACGACGCCCCGACGCTCTCCAAGCAGGAGGTGCTGCGCGAATTCCTTGGCACCATCGGCATTTCCATGGCCAAGGGTGTGGCAATGCGCGCCAATTCCTTCAACGGCATTCTGGCACGCGCGCTCGACACGCCGCACCAGATCATGGTCAACGAGATGGTGCTGCGCAGCCAGAGTCAGGCGATTTACAGCCCGGAAAATATCGGCCATTTCGGCCTCAACCTGATGAAATACGCGCATTTCACCTCGCCGATCCGCCGTTATGCCGATCTGATCGTGCATCGCGCACTGGTGGGCTCGCTGGGGCTAGGCGAAGGCGGCATCACGCCGCAGGAAGAGGCCACGCTGGACGATATCGCCGCGGAAATCTCGACCTTCGAGCGCCGCGCCATGGCGGCCGAGCGCGATACCGTCAATCGGCTGATTGCGCATCATCTGTCGGAACGTGTGGGCGAGGAATTCGAGGGCCGCGTCGGCGGTGTCACCAAGGCGGGACTATTTGTCGCGCTGCCGCAGTTTGGCGCTGATGGATTTGTTCCTATATCTACACTCGGAACCGATTATTTCTTCTATGATGAAGCCCATCAGGCTCTGACGGGGGAAAAGACCGGTCTCGGTTATCAGCTTGGCGACACGGTTCAGGTACGGCTTGCGGAAGCGGTGCCTCTTGCAGGCGCATTGCGTTTTGAAATGCTGAGCCCGGGGCGTAAGATGCCGGTCGGCTCGCGGTCGTTCCACAAGGCGGGCCGGCGGACATCGCGTCCTGGCGCGAAGCCCGGGACGCGGCCGCCGAGAGGACGACGCTAACAAGACCGCGAAGCGGTTCAAGAACGGGAGAAGGACTTAAGGATGAGTGCACATCAGGGCTCGGAAACGGTCACCTTCGGAGACAGCAGCGCGGAGAGGCCGCTTGGCCGCTCGATCATGCGGGGCATGGCTAACCGCTGCCCGGCCTGCGGCAGCGGCCGCCTGTTCCGGGCATTCCTGAAGCCGGTGGATGCCTGCGCGGCCTGCGGTGAAGAAATGCATCATCACCGTTCGGACGACCTGCCGCCTTATATCTCCATCGTCATCATCGGCCATATCGCCGTTGGCGGCTTCATGATGACGGATATGATCCTGAACATTCCCATGTGGGCGCATTTTGCCATCTGGGTGCCGATCACCATTCTGGCTGCACTTTTGACGTTGCAGCCCATCAAGGGCGGCGTCATCGGCCTGCAATGGGCGCTGCGGATGCACGGCTTCGACCGAAAACAACCAAAAGTGCAGATAGACGGCTCTTCTCACTGACCGTGGGCCGGACTTTGCATGAACCTCAGCGCGCCCGGGATGCCGAGACGGTGAACGCGCCCCTGCGGCCGCGCGATGCCGCCTCACTCATCCTGTTCGACCGTTCCGGCCCGCAGCTCAGGGTGCTGATGGGTCAGCGCAGCAACGCCCATGTCTTCATGCCGGGCGCTTACGTGTTTCCGGGCGGCAAACGCGATCCGCGCGACCATGCGCTGCCCTTTTCCGGCGATCTGCATCCCGCCGTCCTCCGCAGCCTCACCGCTTCCGCGGCGCGCCGTCTCAGCGCCGCCGGTGCAAGAGCTCTGGCGCTTGCGGCTGCGCGTGAGCTTTTCGAGGAAACGGGCGTGGATCTCGGATTGGGCGCCGGAGGTCCGGATCTTTCCCGTTTCAGATATGTTGCACGCGCCATCACGCCGCCCGGCAATGTGCGGCGCTACGACACGCGGTTCTTCTGCTGTTATAGCGACGAGTTGGGGCTCGATGTCCGGCTAACCCGTGATTCCGATGAACTCTCCAACGTGCAATGGCTTGACATGACAGACCTTTCCGGTCTGAACATGCCCAAAATCACACGCACGGTTCTCGAAGATGTCACAAAACTCATGATAGGTGATCCCTCACTGCCCTTTGAAAGCCCCGCGCGGCTCTACGTCACGCGCCACGGCCGGTTCATTCGAGAGTTTGTATAAAGGCCGTCATGTCACAAATGAAATGCGAAGAAGCGGATGCCATCCACTGGCCCTCACTGATCGCCGCAATTTCCGCCATCAGTGCAGTCGGTGTCGCCATCGGCCTTGGGCTGCCGCTGCTATCGATCATTCTTGAAAAGCGCGGCATCTCCTCGACCATGATCGGGGTGAATTCGGCGATGGCCGGCGTTGCGGCCATGATGGCGGCTCCGGTCACCACCAAGATCGCCCATGATTTCGGCGTGGCGCGAACCATGCTGCTGGCCGTGGTCATTTCGGCGCTGAGTGCGCTCTGCTTCTATTTCGCTGATGCCTTCTGGATGTGGTTTCCGCTGCGAATCGTTTTCCACGGCGCCACCACCACACTGTTCATACTGTCCGAATACTGGATCAACACGACCGCGCCGCCGAAAAAACGCGGCATGGTGCTCGGCATCTATGCCACCGGCCTTGCGGTCGGTTTCGCCGTTGGTCCGTTGCTGTTCTCCGTCGTCGGCAGCGAAGGCATCCTGCCCTTTATCGTCGGCGCCGCGATCATCCTTCTGGCCGCCATCCCCATCTTCATGGCGCGCGGCGAAAGCCCGGAACTGGACGAGCACCCCAATCACCATTTCATCCGTTACGTCTGGCTGGTGCCGATGGCATCGGCTGCAGCTTTCGTGTTCGGTTCGGTGCAGGCAGGTGGCCTGTCGCTCTTTCCCATCTACGCCACCCGTGAAGGTTTCAACGAATCGCAGGCAGCCCTTCTGCTGACGGTGATGGGGATCGGCAACATGGTCTTCCAGATACCGATCGGCCTGCTTTCCGACCGGCTGAAGGATCGGCGCACCCTGCTCGCCCTGATGGCCTTTGCGGGCGTTTGCGGGACACTGGCATTGCCGCTCCTGGTGGATAGCTGGATATTGGTGGCGGCGCTGCTGCTCTTCTGGGGTGGCCTCGTCTCCGGCATGTACACGGTCGGCCTGACCCATCTCGGTTCACGACTCAAGGGGGCCGATCTGGTCTCCGCCAATGCCGCCTTTATCTTCTGTTACGCCATGGGTACGATCGCCGGACCGCAGGCCGTCGGCATTTCCATGGATGTTGCGGGCACTGACGGTTTCGCCTGGGCGCTTGCCGTATTTTTCGGGCTTTACGTGGTGCTTTATGGGTTCCGTTTTGTTTTCCGGGCAAAACAGGCTTGACTTTTTGGGCGCGATACGTAGTTTCGCGCCAGATTTAGCCGAGGTGAGAAGCGCCTGCGGCTTCTCATTTGTTTAAAGGCAGGACGACCATGGCGAAAGCTACAACAATCAAGATCAAGCTGCTGTCGACAGCCGACACCGGTACCTTCTACGTCACCACCAAGAACAGCCGTACGTTCACGGACAAGATGACGAAGACGAAGTACGACCCGGTCGTACGCAAGCACGTCGAATTCAAGGAAACCAAGATCAAGTAATGTCTTGATCGGTTCTCCGGCAAATAGCGCGCCCAATGGGCGCGTTTTTTGTTTGTGCTGCAGGAAAGAAGCCACTCCGACGTTCTTCGCTTCCACAGGCTTCCCAATCGTGGAAATAAAGGCAGAGCCTCCCCACACGCCCGCGGAATTGCTGCCGCCATTGGCAAAGCACGCGTGAAGGCACTGACGGGCAAGAGCCTGCCGCCCGCTCAATAAACAAATCGCCAAAATATCCGCAGGCATTCACGAAGGCTGCTGCAAGCACCCCCGTGCCTATATCCGCCCCTGCCCCTTTACCGACGTCGCACGGCCATGCCAGAAATCGGCACAAGAACCGGCGCCTCGCAATACGAACGCCACCAACAGGCTTTTTCGGGAAGAAGGCGGTCGGCCAACGATGTGATTACGGCACGAGGAACCGATTCGGACATCGTCAGCCGACCGACCCCACGATTCAGGAGATGCGGCGGACCTGAGCATCATGGGGCATTCAAACTACGCAATACCAGCCCCTGACGAGCGAAATCGAAACGGCAAAAGCCGCCATCATTCCATCATCGCAAGACCGACAAACCGCCGGAAGAACTGTTACTCTCGATTGTGAGTGTGCGCAGAAGTAAAATAAAAATCAACAAATTCTTAAGCCAGAGATACATTCCCTGAGAAACATGGTTAAATATACCAAGCTGGCACACTATAGTTCTCTACGAGATTGAATTCAACGTATTTTTCAACTTGAACTCTATTAATGCCACCCGATTTCATCCCTTCATTGTAAAGAGATAAAATACATCTGGGGTCAATGGCTTGCGGTCTCGCGACGTCGGCTTCGATTTGCGAATAGCTATTTCGCCGGGATATGCCGGAGAGGCTGCGCAAACAGTCGTGGTTAATTGCCCGCGGCCGGCTCAGGCCGCGGCGGCCACGACGCGGTTGCGTCCGGCATGTTTCGCCTCGTAAAGCGCCTTGTCGGCCTGCTTCAATATTTCGTCCGGCGCGCCGAAGGCGCCACTGCTGGTGGCGATGCCGAGGGAGGCGGTGATGCTCAGTTCCCGATCGATGGAACGAACATAAAAGGGCTTGTCTTCCACGATTGCCCGCAGGCGCTCGGCGACGCTTGCCGCAAGCTCGATGGGCGTATCCGGCATGACGACGACGAATTCCTCTCCGCCATAACGGCAGGCGAGATCCGCGCCGCGCACCGTGCTGCGGATGCGTGCTGCAAATTCCCGTAGCACCTCATCGCCGACATCGTGGCCATAGGTGTCATTGACCAGCTTGAAGCGGTCTATATCGGTCATGCAGATGGAGATCGGGCGACCACGCACGGCAGCCCGGTCGAAAAGTATCTTCAGGTGACTATCGAGATAACGACGATTGTTGAGGCCCGTCAGCCCGTCTACAATCGCAAGCTCCATCGTATGCTGCAGATTGAGCCGCAGATGTTCATTATAGCGCTTGCGCCTGATCTGCGTCAGCGAACGGGCGACGAGTTCATTCGGATCGATCGGGCGGAGAATATAATCGTTCACCCCAAGATCGAGCGCACGCGCCACCATCTCATCCGCCCCCTGC